>JBNKZR010000109.1:0-19275 GCA_050301735.1 Polyangiaceae bacterium
GGGCACGCCACCCGTCAACGCGAGTGGCAACCCCGCGGGCTGGTATTCCACGGGCAACTGGGGCGGGTGTGTCTGGACCGGTGTCGAGGCGGAAGAAGACGTCGGCGCCAGCGGACAGTCGACGATCACGCCGGGGGACTTCCTGACCACGGCCGACGGAGGCCCGTACTGCGTTAGCGGTACCGTGGCCGCTCATGAGGCCTACGAGTCCGTGGCCTTGCTAGGGTTCAACCTGGGTGAGGACCCTGCAACGGCGGATTGCACGGCGCTCGCGCCTGGCGAGGCGTTCCCCGTTCTGCCCGCGGTCGAGCCCACGGGCACCGGTGTGGCCGTGAACTTCGTCAAGCAAGGTGCTGACACCAGTTTCGTGTGGCGCGTGCAAATCCAGGGCCCGAACGGCTCCACGGACGCCAACGACCGCTGGTGCGCCACGATCGCCGCGACCCAAGGCAAGGTGCATGTGCCGTACTCCGACTTCAACACCGAGTGTTGGGAGGGTGGCATGGGTACGGACTACGCCGGGCAGCCCATCTCTTCGGTGGTGTTCCTGGTTCCGGGTGAGCCGACCGCGACACCCTACGAGTTCTGCGTCAACGGCTTTGCCGACGGCGATTCGGCTGACGTCGCTCCTGACGGCTCCGCGGAAGCTGCCACCGAGCAGGGCACGGTGGGCTACGCGGAGCTTTCGCCGGATGGCGACTTCGATCGCAAGAAGATCACGGCGGGCGGCGCCGAGTACATCCTCCAGAACAACAACTGGGGCAACCCGGAGGGCAGTGACTTGATCATGTCCTACGTGGGCAACAGCTTCACGATCGACACGGCCAACGGCTCCTCGCCCGGTAACGGCATCCCGGCCTCGTTCCCCTCGATCTTCATCGGTGACAACGGCAACAGCTTGGGTGGCGTCGCGTCGACCAACACGGACCCGCTCCCGATCCAGATCTCAGCCATCCAGAGCGCGCAGACCACGTTCAGTTGGAACGGCGTCGACGGGGATTTCAACGCCACCTACGACGTTTGGTTCGCCAACTCGCCGCCGTCGGCCGAGTACCGGGATGGTATTGATGGCTTCATCATGGTTTGGCTCTACAAGCCGGGCAGTCGGCAGCCGATCGGCAGTGTTCAGGGCAGCGCCAACATCGCAGGGCAGAACTGGGACGTCTGGGTCGGTCCTCGCGGTGATGGCCCGGAGGGTTACAACGACGCAACGGTCGTCTCGTACGTTTCGCCGAGCAAGCTCAATAGTCTCACCTTCGACTTGAAGGACTTCATGGTGGACGCAGCCAGCCACGGCATCAGTTCGAGCATGTACCTGACGGACGTCTTCGGCGGCTTCGAGATTTGGGGCGGCGGCGGCAACCTCGCGATGGAAGAGTTCTCCATCAACGTCCAGTGACCTGAGACGGAAGCTCGAGCGCGCTGGCGCGCTCTTGTGAACGACGAATGGGCGCGTCACCGACGCGCCCATTCGTCGTTTGTCGAGCGGTGCGGGTGGAGTGACCGAGGGCGTCACACGTTCGGTTGATGGCGCGCAGAAGCGAAGTGTCCCGCCGGGTCATTCCAGCGCTCCGCACCTCGGCCCCGGCGGCCTCGACCGCGCTGTGTGCCGTGCGTGTCTGGTGCCCGGCGGGTCGTTCGTCGCGCTGTGTGCGTGCGTGTTTGGTGCCTGCCTCGGTCATGCGCCGTGCCGTGTGCCGCGCGCTGGGTGCCCGGCGCGGTCTTGGGCCGCGATGTCCGCAGTTCGGCTGCCGCTCGTACTCGACACTTGCCGGCGCGAGAGATGATGTAAGCTGTTTCGCGTGACGTGCGCGTCCCGCTGCACCTCGACGAGGCCGCGGCGGCTTGCGCCTCGCCTCGCGGCCCCCAAAAAAAGAACACGACCATGTCCGCAGACGAAAACAGACGCCCTCCGCTTTGGCTTGCGCGCTGGTGGCCGAGCCTGGTTTTGCTCGTGGTGGGTTTTGGTTTGGGGGCCCTGATGTTTGGCGCCAGCGCCCCGGCGCCGAGCGCGAGCGACACCGAGGCGGCGAACGAGCAGTCCGCTGAAGGCACGATCTGGACGTGCTCCATGCACCCTCAGATCCGTCAGAGCGAGCCCGGGCAATGTCCCATCTGCGGCATGGACCTGATCCCCGTCAACTCCAACGCCGCCTCCGAAGACACCTCCGGACGCGTCGTGCTGTCGAAACGCGCGCGCGCCTTGGCCAGGTTGCGAACCTCCGAGGTGAAGCGTCAGGTGGACAACTCTTCCGAGTTGCGGTTGCTCGGGTTGGTCGAACCCAACGAGACGACACTCAAGACCGTCACCGCTTGGACGGGCGGGCGCATCGACAAGCTGCACGTCAACACGACGGGGCAGCACGTCAACAAGGGGCAGGTCATCGCGACCCTGTACAGCCCCGAGGTGCTGGCCGCGCACCAAGACTTGATCGTCGCCAAACGCCAGGTCGAGCAATTGGGCGATGCCGTCGAGTCTGCGAAGGTGGCGGCGCGGCAAGCACTGGAAGCATCGCGGGCACGCCTGCGGCTGCTCGGCATTCCCGATGCGGAATTGACGCGTTTGGAGGGGGCCTCACGTCCTACGACGCAGATCGAGATCCGCTCTCCCTTCGGAGGCACGGTGATGGAGCGCATCGCGACGGAGGGGGCTTACGTGGCGACCGGTGCGCCTTTGTTTCGCATCGCCAACCTGACGTCGTTGTGGTTGCAACTCGACGCCTACGAGAGCGATCTGCCGCGCCTGGAGCTGGGACAGAACGTGCGCGTGACCGTCGAAGCGCTCCCGGGAGAGGTCTTCGAAGGCAAGGTGACGTTCATCGATCCGTCGCTCGATCCGATCAAGCGCACGGCGAAGCTACGCGTCCAGATCCAGAGCCACGGTGGGCGCTTGCGGCCCGGCATGTTCGCCGAGGCAGTGGTCGAGGCCACGGATCGAAGCAACTCGGGTAGCCAACTCGTCGTTCCTGCCAGCGCGCCTCTGTTCACAGGGCGCCGTGCTCTGATCTACGTGGAGGTCGAAGCGGACGACCGCTTCGTGTACGAGCCGAGGACCGTGCGCTTGGGGCCGAAGGTCGGAGACCAGTACCCAGTCGTCGCTGGCTTGCGCGAAGGGGAACGTGTGGTCACGCGAGGCGCGTTCGCCCTCGACGCGGATCTTCAGATCCAGGGTGGCGCCAGCATGATGACTCGCCCGGACGACACCCAGGTCGAAGAGGTGCGCGAGCCCATCCGGCTGGCCGCGAGTGACCGCGCAGGGCTGGTGCCCGTGGTCGAGGGCTACTTGGGCGTGCAACGCGCGTTGGCGGAGGACGACTTGGAAGCCGCCAAGGCTGCCGCCAAGAGCCTCGGCAAGGGGCTCGAGAAGGTGCGCCTCCCGAGGCCTCAGGCAGCGGTCGAACTTTGGCGTTCACTTTCCGCCGAGCTTCGCACTCGGGCGCAGCGCGTAGCAGCCGCGACGGCCATCGAAGAGGCTCGCAGTGGTTTCGAGGCCTTGAGCGGCTCGGTGCAAGAGCTGGTCGAACGCCTCGGTAATCCGCTGAGCAAACCCTTGGTGCTGGCGCACTGCCCGATGGCTTTCGGCAGCCAGGGAGCCTCGTGGCTGCAGCAGGGGGAGACCATCGACAACTCCTACTTCGGTGCCTCGATGCGGTCCTGCGGTGAGGTGCAGAGCAGTGTCGAGCCCGGCTCCTTCCTGACGGTCGAGCCTAAGCAGAGCGGCCCGGCGCACGAGCACGATCCACGAGAGGGACACCCGCATTGAGTGATGCCTCCGAGGAGCGACGCTCCAGCGCTGCGCCTCACGAGTCCTCTGCCAACGGAGGAAGCGTTTGGGAGACGATCGTCGGTTGGTTCATCGATAACCGCTTCATAGTGTTCCTACTGACCCTTCTGCTGGTTGGCGGCGGGTTGAGTGTGGCGCCGTTCAACTACGACCTGGGGCCGTTGCCGCGCAATCGTGTCGGCGTCGACGCCATCCCCGACATCGGCGAAAACCAGCAGATCGTCTTCACGGAGTGGCCAGGGCGCTCTCCGCGCGATGTCGAGGATCAGATCAGTTATCCCCTGACCACGGCGCTGCTCGGCATTCCGGGTGTGCGTACCGTACGCAGCTCCTCGGCCTTCGGCTTCTCGAGCATCTTCGTGATTTTCGAAGACGACGTCGAGTTCTACTGGTCGCGCTCGCGGGTGCTGGAGAAGCTCGCGTCGCTGCCACCGGGAACCATCCCAGATGGCGTCAGCCCGACGTTGGGGCCCGACGCGACCGCCCTGGGCCAGATATTCTGGTACACGCTCGAAGGTCGCGACGAGCAGGGCAATACCGTTGGCGGGTGGGACCAAGATGAACTCCGCGCGATCCAGGATTGGAACGTGCGCTACGCGTTGCAAGCCGTCTCCGGGGTGAGCGAGGTCGCGTCGGTGGGCGGCTTCGTGCGCGAGTACCAGATCGACGTCGATCCCGAGGCCATGCGCGCGGCGGGGGTTACGCTGTCGCAGGTTGCGGATGCCGTGCGCAATTCCAACCTCGACATCGGAGCACGCACTCTGGAGGTCAACGGCGTCGAGTATGTCGTCCGTGGCCGTGGCTTCGTCGAAGGTATCTCCGATCTGGAATCGTCGGTCGTCTTGGCGCGGGAGAACACGCCGATCCGGGTGCGGGACATCGCGCGTGTGGCGGTGGGCCCAGCGTTGCGTCGGGGTGCGCTCGACGACGAAGGCGGACCAGCCGTGGGGGGCGTGGTCGTCGCGCGCTACATGGAGAACCCGCTGGCGGTCATCGAGGGCGTCAAGAAGAAGATCGCGGACATTCAGTCCGGATTGCCCAAGCGCACCCTCCCCGATGGCACGGTCAGCCGCGTGACGCTGGTGCCGTTCTACGACCGCACGACGCTGATCGAGGAGACCCTCGGCACGCTATCGACCGCGTTGTGGCAACAGATCCTCGTCACGATCATCGTCGTTTTGATCATGCTGCGCAACTTGCGGAGTTCGATCTTGATCTCCGCGACGTTGCCGCTCGGTGTGTTGGCCGCTTTCGTGCTGATGAAGGCGACGGGAGTCGACGCCAACATCATGGCGCTCGGCGGCATCGCCATCGCCATCGGCACCATGGTGGACATGGGTATCGTCTTCGTTGAGAACATCGAGCAAGGGCTCTCCCGCGCCGCAGCTGGCGCGAACCGGCGCCTCGTGGTGCGCGACGCCGCGGCGGAAGTCGCCCCCGCCGTGATGACGGCCGTGCTGACGACGATCGTCAGCTTCTTGCCGGTGTTCGGGTTGTCGGCGACGGAGTTCCGGCTGTTTGCCCCGTTGGCGCTGACCAAGACGTTCGCGATGGCCGCCGCTCTGGTGCTCGCCATCACGGTGCTGCCCGGTGTGGCATTGCTCGTCCTGCGTCCTCGACCCAAGCGCGAGCCCGGGAGTTCGTGGAAGTCCCTCTTCGAGGCGCAGCATCGACGGGATTGGTTGTTCGTCGGCCTGGGCGTGTTGTTGGCGACGATGTCGACAGTTGCCGGCTTGCTGGTGATGGTGTTCGGCGTCTACCGACTGTTGCGGCCGTGGCTCTCCGAGAAAGGGACTCGCCGCGGGGAGCTCGTCGAAACCTCGCTGGCAGCCGTCGCGGTGGCGGTGGCGTTGGCGGACGATTGGGCGCCTCTCGGACCCGACGTGGGCCTGCTCGTCAACGCTGGTTTCGTCGGCGTGGTGATCGCCTTGGTCATGGGCGGGTTCCGGCTCTTCGAGGTGGCCTACCCGGCGTTGCTTCGCGGCGTGTTGCGTCGGAAGGTGAGCTTCTTGTTGCTGCCCGCGTTGATCTCGCTGTCCGGTTTCTCTGCCTGGCTGGGTTTCGACGCCGTATTCGGTTGGTTGCCGCAGTCAGTGCGGGTGAGTGCGCCGGTCTCGAAGTTGGCGCACGCGGTTCCAGGATTCGGTCGCGAGTACATGCCGCCCTTCGACGAAGGGTCGTTCCTGTACATGCCCACGACGATGCCCCACGCCTCGATCGGTGAGGTGCTGAGCATGCTTTCGGACATGGACGCGGCCATCGCGGAAGTCCCGGAGGTGGACCGAGTGGTGGGCAAACTCGGGCGCGCGGAGTCGGCGCTCGATCCCGCGCCGTTGGGCATGATCGAAACTGTCGTTACCTACGTGCCTGAGTACGAGGTGTTGCCCGACGGCACCCGCAAGCGTCGTTGGCGGGATCACATCCGCAGCCCGCGCGACATTTGGGACGACATCGTCGAGGCGGCGAAGCTGCCCGGACTGACGAGCGCTCCAGTCCTGATGCCGATCGGGGCGCGCCTGGTGATGCTCCAGAGCGGGATGCGTGCCCCCATGGGCGTCAAGGTGCACGGTCCGACGTTGGAGTCGGTGGAGCGATTCGGCATCGAGCTCGAGGAGATCTTGAAGGCGGTTCCGTCGATCCGCAGCGAAGCAGTGTTTGCCGATCGTGTCGTGGGCAAACCGTACCTCGAGATCGACATCGACCGGGAAGCGATTGGGCGCTTCGGGCTGTCGGTCGTGGAGGTGCAGCGGGTGCTCCAAGTGGCGTTGGGTGGCGTGACACTGACGCGCACGGTGGAGGGGCGCGAACGCTATCCCGTGCGTGTGCGCTACATGCGCGAAGAACGGGACAGTCTGGAAGCCCTAGAGCGGATCTTCGTTGCTACCAAGACCGGCGAACAGATCCCCCTGACGCAACTGGCGACGATGAGCTACGTGCGCGGGCCACAGGTGATCAAGAGTGAGGACACCTTCCTGACGAGCTACGTGTTGTTCGATAGGAACCCGGACGTGTCCGAGGTAGCCGCCGTCCAACAAGCGCAAGACGTCATCCGGTCGCGCATCGAGTCGGGAGAGCTCGAGGTGCCCGCCGGTGTCAGCTACGAGTTCGCCGGGTCCTACGAGAACCAGCTGCGCAGTGAGCAGCGCTTGGCCGTACTGATCCCCGTGGCGCTCGTGTTGGTGTTCATCCTTCTGTACCTGCAGTTTCACCGCATCGTCGTCAGCGCGATCATCTACTCGGGCGTGGTAGTGGCCATCGCTGGTGGCTTCCTGCTCGTCTGGCTATATGGGCAGCCATGGTTCCTCGACTTTTCGGTCATGGGTATGCCCATGCGGGACCTGTTTCAGGTGGGCACGATCAACTTGTCCGTTGCGGTTTGGGTGGGGTTCATCGCCCTGATTGGCATCGCCACCGACGATGGAGTGGTGATGTCGACCTACTTGAAGCAGGTATTCGAACGACACCCGCCGAAGAACGTGGATGAGGTCCGCCAGCGGACTCTGGAAGCGGGCACGCGCCGCATTCGGCCATGTCTGATGACGACGGCGACGACGATCTTGGCGCTTCTGCCGGTCATCACCTCACGCGGTCGCGGCTCGGATCTGGTCGTCCCGATGGCGCTTCCTGCCGTTGGCGGCATGCTCATCGCCCTGATCACCTTGTTCGTCGTGCCGGTGTTGTTCTGCGCGGTCGAAGAGTGGCGGGTCAAGCGACGTCTGATCACGGACGTGAGCGCGACCGCCCGGACGTAGAAGGAATCCGGCGTCGTCTCCAGGCTCGGTTTTCAGCGCTGGAGCCAGTCGCGATGAACGTCGGGAATGTCGTCCAGAAGTTGTCGGGTAACGGCACTCGTCGGATTCTGGGTGACCGCATCGGGGCTGCCGTGTTCGGCGAACTTGCCCTGATGCATGATGTAGAGCGTGTCCGAGACGTAGTAGGCGAGCCCGATGTCGTGGGTGACGAACACGATGGTCATGTCGAGCTGCTCTTTGAGCTTCATCAGGTAGTCGAGGATGCTGGCGCGACTGCAGGCGTCCACCATACTGGTCGGCTCGTCCGCGATCAGCACTTGGGGCTTCAGAATGAAGATGCGCGCCAGGAGCATGCGCTGCATCTGGCCGCCGGACAGTTCGAAAGGGTACTTCCCCTCGACGTCGCCCGGCTCGATGTTCACCGCGAGCAGCGCTTGGTCCACTCGCTCCTCCATCTCCTGCGGGCTGGGCTTCGTCTTGAACAGACGAAACGAGCTCTTGAGCTGCGACCGGATGGTGAAGAACTGGTTGAAAGCAGAAAACGGATCCTGAAAGACGGCTTGGACTTGTCGCCAGTGCTCGCGCGCATCACGATGAACGTCGATGGGCTTGCCATCGAAGCGCAGGGTGCCGCTCGTCGGCTGCTCCAAGCGCAGCAACATCTTCGCGAGCACGGTTTTGCCACAGCCCGATTGACCGACAATCGAGATGATCTCGCGGTCCTTGATGTGTAGGTCAACCCCATCGACCGCCGCAACTGCGCGTTTGCCATGCCCGAAGACCTTGCGCAGGCCGATGCCTTCGAACTTGTAGTGGGTGGCGGCTGCCTGCGGGTCGGGCCGGCTTTCGTCGGGGGCAGAAGCGTCATTCGGCATGACGGCACCTCACTCGACGCTCGGCAACCATGCGCAGCACTTGCTCGGTGCGGCTGCAATCGTCGCGAACGACGGGGCAGCGTTCCGCGAAACGGCAGCCGGAAATGGGGTTGGCAAGGTTCGGAGGCGCTCCGTCGATCGCGATGGGCTTGTTGTCCTTCTGCCCCTTTTCGGCGCTCAGCATCGATCCCATGAGTGCTTTGGTGTAGGGCTGGCGCCCGTCGAAAATGACTTGCTCGGTGGTGCCGTACTCGACGAATTGGCCGGCGTACATGACAGCGATCTTGCTCGAGACGTGCCGCAACAGTGGTAACTCGTGGGTGATGAAGAGCATGCTGGAGATGATGCCGGCGTCCATCAACTCGAAGAGTAGCTTGATCACCGCCTTTTGAGTCGAGACGTCCAGCGCGGAGGTGGGCTCGTCAGCGATCACCACCTTCGGGTTGAGCAGAGTGGAGATCCCGATGACGACGCGCTGCTTCGTTCCTGCGGGTAGTTCGACGGGGTAGGCGCCCAGTACCTCATCGGCGCGCAATCCGACCCTGGAGAAGCGCTCACGCAGTCGATCGTGGATCTCCCGCCGATCGGCACCCTCGTCGTGGCTGAGGATCATGTCCGCAGCCATGTCTTTGACCTTGCGCGTCGGATTGAGACTGTTGAGCGCGCCCTGAGGGATCATCGCAACTTGGCGCCCCAGCACCTCTTTGCGATTCTGCTCGACGCTCATTCCCAGCAGGCTGCGGCCCTCGATGCGCACGTCCCCCGAAGTGTGGAACAGCGGCGGGATGGTGAGCCCCATGCAGCCGCTGACCAAGGTCGTCTTCCCGCATCCCGACTCGCCAGCGATGCCCAAGATTTCGCCTTCCGCGAGCTCGAAGGACACACCATCGACCGCATGCACCTTCTTTCCGAATCGGGTGAGGTAGTGCAGCCTCAGGTCTTCGACTTCCAAAACGGCCACGAACGTGCTCACTTCCTGAGGCGGGGGTTGAAGACGCCTTCCATGGCGGTGTTGATGACGAAGAGCGCAAAGGCGATGACGGTGATCAGGACCATGGCCGGCGCGAAAGCCCACCAGGCGCCGTCCCCGAGCGCCTCGTAGCGAATGGCGTCATTGAGGATCGTGCCCAAAGAGACCGAGTCGTAGGGCCCGAGTCCGAGCATGCTGATAGTTGCTTCCGAGAGGATGCCGGCCGCCGTCTGCAGGATGAAGACCATGAAGATGTACGAGAGCAGGTACGGTAGGATGTGCAACACGACGATTTCCAGCGTGCCGAAGCCGTTGATGCGAGCCAGTGCCACGTGGTCCCGGGCGCGCAGGCTCGACGACTGCGCGCGCACCGCCCGAGCGCTCCAGGTCCACGTCGTGGCGCCGATGATGAGCGCGATCAGGCTGAGGCTGCGCCCTTCTTCCAAACTGGACGACAGCAAGATCAAGATGATCAAGTTAGGGATCACCAAGAAGAGGTTCGTCCCCACCGTCAAGACGTCATCAATCAGACCGCCTTTGTAGCCGCCGTACACACCGATGAGCGTACCGACGATCGTCGCCACCGTGCCGGCGAGCAGGCCCACGTGCAGCGATGCCTGCAGCCCTTCAATCAACATCGATATCATGTCGATGCCCATGTGGTCCGTACCCAGCCAGTGTTGGGTATCCGGAGGCAGGTAGGCCAGGCCCACGCGATTGTCGATGTCGACGTCGTAAAAGATGGGCGCAACGAAGGCGAGCAGCAGCGTCAGCAAGAGCAGACCTGCCCCGAAGACGAAGGCGGGAGACTTGAGGAGTCCCTTGAACATGCCTCAGTTGCTCCTGACTTGGGCTGCGCGAATGCGCGGGTCCAAGAAGCCGATCAGGACGTCGACGCTGAAGTTGGCGATGAGCACGCTCACCGTGATGAGCAGGGTGCAGCCCGTGATGAGGGGGTAGTCGTTGCCCTGGATGGCCGTCAGGATCGCCATGCCGAGCCCGGGGTAGCTGAAGATGATCTCGGTGACCAGCGCTCCGCCCACCATGGCTCCGAGAGCCAATGCCAGCCCGGTGAGTTGTGGCAGCATCGCGTTCCGGAACATGTACAAGAGGATCTTGTTTTCGTGGATCCCGAGCAGCTTGGCGTATTTGACGTAGTCGGTACCGAGCTCGTAGATGCACATCGAGCGCATGCCGATGGCCTGGCCGCCGACGACGATGACGAAGATCGAAAGGAATGGCAGCAGGTAGTGATAGCTCGCGGCCGAGATGAAGTCCCAGGTCAGGCTGGGCGTGAGACCATCGGGGTAGCCGCCACTGGCGGGAAACCACTCCAGATGGATGCCGAAGGTGTAGACGAGGAGAATGCCGACGCAGAACGCGGGGATTGCGCTGGCCAGAAGCGCGAGCGGGTAGAGAACCTTGTCGAACGCTCCGCGACGGTAGGCGGCGAGGGCGCCCAGTAAGTTTCCGAATATCCAGCCCAGGATGATGGTCGGTAGTTGTAGAGCGAGCGTCCACGGCAGTGCGTTGGCGATGATCTCGCTCACCGACTTGGGATGCTGCAATATCGACGTGCCCAGATCCCCCTGGAGGCTCATCCCGACGTACTTGACGAATTGAGATAGCAGTGAGGCTTTCACGGGCTTGCCCGCCGCATCCCGCACGATGGCGCCTCGTTCGTCCACCTCCACCAGGCCGAACTCCTTGAGGTACGATTCTTCTTTGTCTTGGGCTGCCGCTGCGTCGAGGCCGGAGCCCGCTTTGGCCATGATGACGTCGATGGGGCTGGCGTCTCCCAGGCGCGGCAAGAAAAAGTTGACGGTCACTGCCACCAGGAAGGTCGCGAAGTACCATCCGGCTCGTCCCAGGATGTGGCTCAGGGTAGGGTGGTTCTTCAGCATGATCCTGCGCGGCTTCATTGGGGCTTCGTGGCGCTCAGGTGCCACAAGATGCTGGTGCCCAGTCGCTCCCCAGGAAGCTCGGGGGGAAGGAAGGCGTTTTCCGATGTCGGAAACCCGCTCCAGACCTTCGTGTTGATCTGATAGAAGGCTGCGGGGCGGTAGACCATGGGTAGCGCGGGTTGGTGCTCCATGAACAGTCGGTTCAGTTCCTGATAGGCCCGTACGAGCTCGTTCTCGTCCGTCAGCTGGGGGATCTGAGTGAGCAGCTCGTCGAAGCGGGGTTCGTAGCCGGGCTCGTTCGGATCGTTGAAGCGCCCCTGGTTTTTGTACATCTTCTCGCCCTCGGGCTTCCAATCTTTGGTCGTCAGCAGCGCATCGAAGCGTGACCAAGGTTGTGAGGGCAGAGGAGCGGGTTTCGGGGTGTTCATGATCAGGTCGAAGTCGCCGGTGGCGGTGGACTGCCAGAACACACTGCCGTCGATGAACCGTTCCCGCGCGTCGATACCCGCAGCGCGCATGCCCTTGACGGCGATGCGCACGATGGACTCCCAGTCCGTCCACCCCGTGGGGCTCTTGATGTAGACGGTGGGCACCTTCTTGCCGTCTTTGCGGGTTTCCACCAATCTGCCGTCAGAGTCGAACACCGGTTGGTAGCCGGCTTCCTTCAACAGCTGCCGCGCTTGCTCGGGGTCGTAGCGCGTCGCGCCCAAGCGTCCGGCATCTTCGGCTGAGTAGAACTTCGCTTCTGGACCGAACGGGAGGATCATTCCAGGTTGCAGGGGCTCGCTGTAGCCAGAGACGGCGAGTTCTTGGATGTCCTTGTAGTTGACGGCCAGGGCCATGGCGCGTCGGTAGTGCTGGTCTCGGAGCGGCTCGCGTCCGACGTTGATGAGCATCATCGGGATCGAATTGGCGACGAAGAAGGGCGGCTCGTCGAACCAAGCGCGCACCCCTTTTCGACGCTTGAGCCAAATGCGTGGCACGAAGTTCGAGGAGAAGTCCATTCTCCCTTGCTGGAGTGCGACGCTGTAGTGGTCGTTGCTCTTGTAGATTGGGTGCACGATGTACTTCGGCGCGGGCCGCTTGCCTTCGTGCAAGGCCTCGTTGCCCCAGTAATCGTCACGGCGTTCGAGCGCGATCTTCTCCGAACTGTAGGAGTGCAAGGTGTACGGCCCGGACGCGACCGGGCTCTCGTCGAACTTGAGTTTCAAAAACTCGTTCTGGTCCTGCCCCGCACGTTCGAACAGGGGTTCGATGACGTGCTTGGGAATGATGCGGATTTCCTGAAGCGCATCGAGAACGAACAGAGGATTCTTCTCTTTCGGATGGAAGACGAAGGAGACACGGAGCTCTGCTGTTGCACCTGGCACGTTCAGTTCACCAAGGGCGTCCGGCGCACTCACGACCGAGCTGGGGCTGCCGCCAGTGCCGTCGTTCGAAGGAGGGGAGGTGCCCACCGTGTTCGCAGCGACGCGCTCCAACGGGCCCACGTCGACCCGCGCCAAATAGGCCCAGAGCGAGGCAACCGGAATGCTCTTGTGTCGCTTGCCCAACCGAAAGGTGTACACCACGTCCGCTGGAGTCACGGGCCTTCCGTCGCTCCAACGGGCGCGTGGATCGAGGGTGACTTCGATGCCGACCTCGGTTTGGCGAAACGCACGCGCCAGTGAGGGTTGCATCTTGCCGGTCGCGGCGTCGTAGAGCAGGAGGCTTTCGTAGAGCAGATTGCAGGGCGTTTTGACTGGCCAATCGGGGTTGCTGGCGAGGGGATTGAATGAGCTCGGTTCCCCCCACTGCGGGCCGCCTATGTACAGCGTTTCGTCACGCGGGAAGCCACCCGTGGCGTCGCTCGCTCGAGGGCGGCAGTGGGTTAGCGTCGGAAGAAAGACGCACAGAACCAGCAAGATAAAGCGCTTTAGTGTCTCGCGCGACCTGACCCGCCCGTCGTCGTGACATGCACCCATCTGGCCCGCTAGTTGGGGTATTCGAGGGGTCGGGTGTTGTCAAGACCGAGCCAGATCTCGGGCGATGGTGGAGCCGCTCCGGTGGCAAGCTACACCCACAGCGTCGTTTGCCCGCGGACGGCGTCGGGCAGCGGGCGGATCGCGCGACCTTGCAGGGCGAAGCAGTGACGTCACTCACGTTGTGTGCTCAGCCCCTCCCGCGACGGAGTCTCCGGCACGGCGCGAGTGCACGGGCGGTTGGACGAGGGGGACCATGGTGACGTACCATGCGGGTGGCGATCCATGAGACCGATCAGTGTCCGCACCTATCTGTTCGTCGTGCTCAGCGTGCTGACCGCGTTGCCGGTGCTGTTGCTGGGACGGGACGGAGCCAATCGCGTCGCGGCCGAGATGCGTGCTTGGAGTGATCAGGCGCTGACGACTGAGGCCGTCGAGGTGAAGCTGGAGCTCGAGAGGGAATTGGCGGCGCGGCTGCACGAGTTGAAATTGCTCGCTGCGCAGGTGGAGGCGACGGACGGCGTTCGCTCCCAGCAAGCAACGCGGATGGTGCAGCGTCACTCGGCGGCCTCGGGCCATTTCGATGAAATGTACCTCGCGGACATCAACGGCGAGCTCGTGGATCGAGCGAAGAATGAGCCGTCTCAACTGCGGTCGTCTCCGAACTATGCTGAACGCGAGTATTATCTTGCGCTGATAGAGACCGGCGAGGCGACGGTCTCCAAGGTGCAGCTCGGGCGACGTCGCGGCGTTCCGAGTGTACAGTTGGTCGCACCCATCCGCGACGCGGGCGGTGAGCTCGAAGGCTTCGTGGAGGGCTCCCTCAGTCTCGACCTCGCGGGCACGATGCTGCAGCGCCGAGCGCGGTCGGTCGACGGCACTCGTTTGGTCATTCTCGACGGCAGCTCCCGAGTGGTCGGTGACTCTCGCTCCTCAGACGGCTTGTTGCGAGACGTGGCAGATGTTGCCGCGTTTGCGCCTTACAGCGCGCTTTCCGCTGCGCCTCGAACCGCAGCCGACGAAGAGGCACGTCCGGTTCGCGCCGCAACCGCTACGTTGGACGCGCCGCTGTCGGGTTGGCGCGCCGTGGTCCTCGAGTCACAAGCCCACATCGACGTCGCCGCGGAGGCGGCACGGGCGCGCACCTGGATGGGCACGCTAGCCGCTCTCGGCTTGGCGCTCCTGCTGTCGGCAACCGTCGCCCATTGGGCTGGTAGGCGCTTGTCGGGCCTGGCGAGTTCTGTCTCGGCCATCGGACGCGGTGAATTCTTTCGACGCCCGCAGCCCTGGCGTCGCTTCGAGCCGCGTGAAATCGGCGTCCTCGTCCGAGAACTGGATGCGATGGTGGCCAGTCTCGAGAAACGACACGAGGATTGCGAGGCGCTCGTCGCCGACCGCACCCAGGAACTGGCAAGCGTCAACGAGCGATTGGAGATGCTCGTCTCGGCTTTGGAGAAGGCGGGTGACGGTGTCGAGATCACAGACCCTCGAGGGCGCTACGTCTACGTCAATCCTGCCATCGAGCGCATCACGGGCTACACTAGACAGGAGCTACTCGGCAAGAGTCCGAAGATGCTCCGTACCGGCCTGCACGACGAAGCCTTCTACAAACGGATCGAGCGAGCGTGTGAAGAAGGCCGAGTCTTTCACGATAGCTTCGCGGGTCGCAGGAAGGATGGCTCCCATTTCGACCAAGAAGTCACCGTTTGGCCCGTACACGACGAGCAAGGCACGCTGACACACGTCGTCGGCCTGCGACGGGACATTACCGAGCGCAAGAAGACAGAGCACGCGTTGCGCGTCAGTGAACGCATGGCGTCGATTGGCACCCTGGCGGCCGGCGTTGCCCACGAGATCAACAACCCGCTCACCTACCTGCTCTTGAGCTTGCGTCAGATCCAACGGCAACTGTTTCGGAACGCAGACTCGTTGCCCCAAGAGTTCACGGACACGGTGGGCAAGGCCTCCGAGTACGCGCTAGAAGGCGCGGAACGGGTGCAGGCGATCGTTCAGGACCTGCGGTCTTTCTCGCGTGTGGATGACGTAACGGTTCGTTTCGTCGACCCCAACATCGTTTTGGACTCGGCATTGCGCATGGTGGGCAACGACGTACGCCATCGTGCCAAGTTGGACCGCACGCGTGGTGCTACTCCGGGCGTGATGGCGAACCCCGCGCGCCTGAGTCAGGTGTTTCTGAACCTACTCGTCAACGCGCTGCAGGCGCTGGGTGATGTCGTGGGTGAACGCAAAAATGTCATCTGCGTCCGGACGGGAACGACTGAAGACGGAAACGTATTCGTGACGATCGCGGACACCGGGGCTGGCATCGCACCCGAACATTTGGATCGCATTTTCGACCCCTTCTTCACGACCAAGGCCGTTGGCAAGGGCACGGGGCTGGGGCTCTCCCTGTGTCATTCGGTCGTTCAGGGCATGGGCGGAAAGATCGAGGTTTCCAGCCAAGTGGGGCAAGGCACCAGTTTCCGAGTGATCCTGCCGGCTGCGGTGAAGTCGACACAACCCGTGGCCGCCACCGAACCGTACCGTCAAAAAGTGGCGCCGGCGAGTCGCGTTCTGGTCATCGATGACGACCCAGCCGTGGCTGACGCGGTGGCTGACGCTCTGGAACGACATCACGTGACGGTCGTCAACTCGGCGGGTGAAGCCTTGGAATCCTGCCAAGCGACGAGCTTCGACGTGTTGCTCTGCGATGTGATGATGCCGGGCATGTCCGGCACTGAGTTGTTCGCCGAGCTGACACGACGCGCCCCGCGCTATTCGCGACGGGTGATCTTCATGACCGGGGGCACCTTCAGCGATTCGACGCGGCTGTTGGTCGAATCCCGTTCGATCCCGTGTTTGGTCAAACCCCTTTCGACGGAGGAGTTGGAGGCTGCGATCGCCGAGCGCCTGGAGGCGAGTCGCCGAAGCGAAACAGAAGTCGGGGCGAGCGCCGCGAGTTGACGCGCGCTCCCCCCTCCCCCCCGGCGAGCTCAGAAATGCGGAAACCAGAGCAGCGGTCGGCCTGCGGCGTAGAAGGGCCAAGGGATGCTCGCGATGATGGCCACCAGACCCCCGCCCATGAACGCCAGCGTGCGCATGTGTTTGCCGTGATCGTCGTCAGCTCGGCGAGCTTTGGCGGCACCCACCGTGGCGAGCACCGTTCCGAGCAACATACCGAACGGGTGTTCTACGAAGAAAAAGCGCAAGCCGGCGCTCTTCATGGCGGCGCCGATGTCGGCGAA
This sequence comes from Polyangiaceae bacterium, assembly GCA_050301735.1. Lineage (GTDB taxonomy): Bacteria > Myxococcota_A > Polyangia > Polyangiales > Polyangiaceae > SZUA-265. The sequence goes on from JBNKZR010000109.1 coordinate 16,492, forward strand.
GGCCGAATGCGTTTGCGGAGAAAACGCGACGTAGAGCACGATGCCGATCAGCACGTTCAGGTGCAGCGCTGAGACGAACACCGTGCCAGCGGTTCGGTGGGAAGGCTGGTAGGGGCCCCGCTGGGCGATCCCGAGGCAGGCGCGAGCCACCACGACCAATCCAGCGATCAGCGCGACCCAGCGAATGATGGTGTGAAGAAAGAGAAACGTGCCGTAGATCATCTGTGTTTGGCCCCTGGGGGAAAGCAAGGCATCTTGGGGCATGTCGGTGCAGTACTCAAGGCCCAGAGGGGGCCCGTCACGGTTTCACCCCAACGAAATCATTTCGGCGCTTGCTGTGGCGGGGGGAAGCGCATGCGAGCGTGTTACCATTGGGCACATGAAGTACTGGTGCGGCGTGGTGCTGGTCGTCGGCGTGGCCTGTGGGAGCGAAGAGCCGCTCGCCGTCGGTGCCACCCGGCAGGGTGAAGCTGAGGCGGATGCGGCTGTCGGCGACGAGCGCGTCGATGGAGACGATGCGGACGGAACGGATGGTGAGCCTTCCGAGCCGTCGGTGGCGGACTCGTTGGCTGAGCTGGTCAGCGGCGAGTTGCCGGAAGAGAGTGCACCAGACTGCGAGCCCAGTGACGGCATTTCACTCGCGGAGCGCTGCGAAGGCGCGGGCGACGCGCGGCCCGATCGACTCAGTGAGCACAGCGCGGTCTACGATCAGGACCGGCAGGAGATGATCATCTTCGGCGGCACACCCGACGTGCCCATGAACTGCACGTCCGACGGCACGAGGGAGTTTTCTGCGGAAACCTGGATCTACGACGATCCGTGCGGCAGTTGGGAGCAGGTGGACGCGGCCCCGAGCGCTCGGGGGCGACATGCTGCAGCTTGGGGCGCGGGCAGCATGTACGTTTTCGGTGGCCGGTATCGGGAGCAGGCCGGTGGCGAATACACTCTCTACGACGACATCCTGCAGTTCGAGGTGGCGAGCAGGCGCTGGTCGGCCCTCGACGTCGAGGGGGCCAGGCCAGCGGCCCGCGCGATGAGTGCCTTGGCTTACGATCCCCGTCGGGAGCGACTGTGGCTGTTCGGCGGCAACGTCGCTACCAGCGGTTTGCGCTACGAACCGCTCGACGATCTGTGGAGTTTCGACTTGGGAGAGGGCACGTGGCAACAACACATCACGGAAGAAGCTCCGGAGCCGCGGCTCTTTCATTCGATGCTGTACGACGAGTCGCGGGATTGGCTGGTCGTCTTCGGGGGAGGCAACGAAACCGCTTTCGACAACTTCCCGACCTACTTTGCCAACGTCTGGGCGTACGACATCGAAGCCGGAACCTGGACTGAGATCGCAGAAGGTGGCACCGGTCCATTGGGCCGTTTCTGGTCCTCGTTCGTGCACGAAGAGCAGAGCGACCGTTACGTCGTTTTCGGCGGTCACGACCCTGGCACGCTCGTGACCGGTGACGAGAGCCTCGGCAACTTGAACGATGTTTGGTCCTTGGAGCCCGTGTCGGCGCGTTGGAGTCAAGTCGCGGCTGGTGATCGCTTTCACGCACCGAATCGTGGATTTTGCGACTTTCCCCCCGACTTCGCGACCTTGGATCTGACACTGCCCGAACGCCGTAGCGCGCACAGCTTCGTTTGGTCGAAGAGTTGTGGTCACGCCCTGTTGTTCGGCGGCAAGACGGATTGCGGCTCGATCGATGACGTGTGGACGTACGGGGGAGTGTCGGGTTGGCGCAAACGGCTCGGTGCGCGCGAAGGCGAAGTGTGCATGCGCTGGCGCGACGACTACACGCGGTGCACGGACATCTGTTTCTGAGGGCGCTCCCGTCCATTGCGGTGCTCGCGAACGTGTCGCCGGGTTCAGGGCTTTGACGGGGAGCGGGGAGCGGGTGCTGGCATCAAGTGCACGTCCCGCTGGGGGAACGGGATCGTGATCCCATTTTTTTCGAACGCCGCGACGATCGCGTGGCGCAAGTCACTGCCCACCGCCAGCGCCGCTTTCGGATCGTCGAGCCAGACACAGAGCTGGAAATCGAGGGAGCTGGCACCAAAGCCCACGAAAAACACGCTGGGTGCTGGCTCTTTCAACGCGGCTTCGCAACGTTCGGCCACGGTGAGCAGGAGTTCTTCGACGTACTTCGTGTCGGTGCCATAGGCGACGCCGACGTCGATGCGAATGCGGTACGTCGTCGTGGGTTCACTCCGGTTCTCGACGACGCCGCTGACGAGTTTGCTGTTGGGTACGATAATGGCGATCTCATCGAAGGTCATGACGCGGGTTGCGCGGATCGATATCTCGTCGACGACGCCAAACGTACCGTCGACGATGATGACATCACCCTTCGAAATGGGCCGCTCGAACAGCAAGATCAAACCACTGATGAAGTTCTGAGCGATGGTTTGAAGGCCAAAACCCAGGCCGACCGCGAATATGGCTCCCAGGGCGGCCAACGACGACATCGAAATGCCGACGTTCTCGAGAGCGAAGAAGGCTCCCGCGAGGGTGATGAGGTACTGCGCGATACGCGCGACGGCGTACGCAGAGCCCTCGGTGGGGCCGTTGGGTTGGCGCAACATCAAGCGAATCAGCGCGCTGCGCGCGATGCGACCGGCGAGGATCGCTACCAGTAGCGTCAGCACGAAGAACGCAATGCTCAGAGTCGTGACATCCACCCCGTGGATGGAGAACAAGCGCCGGTCCAGCGCGCTGGTAACCCCGTCGAGGAACTGTTCCCACGCGTTGCGCCGTGCGGCACTGAAGGCGAGCATCGGCCCCTTGTTGCA
>JBNKZR010000110.1:0-19139 GCA_050301735.1 Polyangiaceae bacterium
CGAAGGGGCGCGGCGCCTCCGGAGGTAGACGGTAAGGAAAGTGTGTTGCTTGAAAGTTTACGTAGAGCGACCACGGTCCCGACTGCTCTCGGAGCCAGTTGATGGCTTTGCTGGCCGTTGCTTCGTCGGGTACCACCTGCTCGCTGATGATGTCGATGTGACGCCCCTCGTGGCTGCGGGCGTCGACGAAGTGCGTTTGGGTATCGGTGCTCTGGAAGCGGAGCATCCCTTGCCAAGTCTCGTCTTGGCTCGAGATGGTCGCAGTCGCGTAGCCGAAGTGATCGAGGGCGTCGTGAAGGAGGAAACGCGGATAGTCCAGCCGTTGGTAGGTGTCCAAACCCCTACCCCGTCGGGGGAGGAGTGACGACAGCACCGCCATCTGGGCGTAGTTGGAGTGCGTCGCGGTGCTCCAGACTCGCTCGAACGAAAGCGCCCGTCGCGCCAGCTTGTCCAGGTTCGGAGTCACCCCCGCGCTGTCTCCGAGGTAACCCAGGTACTGAGTCGAAACCGACTCGAGCATCAGCAGGAGCACGTTGGGTTTTCGAGTGGGCTGTGAGGCGTGCTTCCAGATGTCATCGACCTCCTGTCGTGGGCCAGGGGCAGTGACTCGCTCGCTGGTCGTTCGTTTCGCCAGAGACTGCATCATGCGCTCGAACGAGGAGTAGAACGCCAACTCCGGCGTCGTTTCCCAGACCTCATGTTCGAAGGATGGCTCGTCGAAGCCGTCGAAACCCAGGATCGCGATGAATGCCGGCGCACTCAGTGAAACGGTGAGCAGTTGCTTCTGGCGACTCGGTGCCTCTGTCGTCACTTCGCGGCCGAGAGCAGCGGCAATTCCGACCCAGAGCAGGAGCGAGACGAGGCCTATCGTCAACAGCGCGCCGGCATGGCCACTCAATGCGGCTCCTGATACGTGGGCGAAGCTATTGAGCGTGAATTGCAGGGCTCCGTAGCTCAGGTACGAGCCGGAGTACACGCACAAGACCGCCGATACTAGGTTTGCGAGCAACGCGCCTGCGAGCGCCAAGCCGAGCACTGCGGCGCTCAGCCAACGTAACTTGGCGTGTCTGGACAACGGTGCGGTGCAGAGTCCGAAACACAGTCCGATGAGCCCGTAACCTGCTGAGGTGACCCAGACACCGGAGACGACACTCCCGAGCCCCAGGCCAGTTTCCGAGCCACCCATCTCGCGCGCGCCAATCCAATGCAGCGCACAGACGTTGGCTACGGTGAACACCAGGGCGAAGCCCAGCGAGATCGAGACACAGCGGCGAACCCAGGGCACGGCAGGGTGCGCCAACACTGCGGCGAAGGACGCTGCCGAAGTCGAGGGGAAGCGATTGCGGAAACGGTTTGGCGAATTGACCAACGAAGAGCTCGTGAAAGAAAAGCAGACGCACAGCAGTTGCGACGCCGACGCTCCACCGAAGGGCGAACCATTGGGGGCGCTCTGGATCTCCGCACCGTGCGGCGCGGACTGCTGACAAGTAAACGGAAGGCATTAGCGAAACCTGCGGGATTTGTGAAGGTTTCGGTGTGCGGCGGGCGTGCTCCCGGCCGCGCTCTCGGCTTTGCGTGACCCGATCGGGCACAGCGGGCATCCGCGAAATGTTCGCGCGCGCGCAGCAGACGATGCGACGACGCTCGAGCACCGAGGGTGCTGCAGTTCAACGGCCGTTCGGCGAGTCGAGGTCAATCGATGGCATTGGGAAACGCCACGAAGTCCGCCACTGTCTCGTCGAAGCTGCCCGTTTCGAAGGACCACGCTCCGCCCGGGGCGATCGTCGTGCTCTCACTGTCCGTCGCTTCGAGCAGCGGGCGTCCTGCCGCTGTGGTGCCGAAGATCGAGATCGAAGGGCTGGTGACCGAAGCGGCTGAGTTGTTGACGAGCTCCCCTGTAAACACGTTGCCGCCGAATCCGTCGTCGGTGATCGCCACGTTTTGAACGAGCAGGTCGTCGGTCGGCACTGCATCGAACACGAGGATGGCGCCGAAGGCGTGCGTCACGGAGGCGATTTGGCTTGGGTCGGTGAGGCCGAGCAGTCCGGTCTGGTCTGTTGCCATGCCGATCTCCCCGGCGCCGAGACAGTTGTTGAACCCGCAATCCCCGTTGCAGCCGCGATAGAGAGGATGCTCGAGGAGCGCGATGCCGGAGCCGATCTCGGCGCCACTCGAGTCGTAGAAAGTGGACTGGATGTCGATCACGCAGATCGGATCTTCCAGGTCCCCGGTGTTGCGCACGGCAACGACCCACTCGTAGCCAAACAAGCCTTCTCGGAGGGTGTGGGCAATGACTTCCAACCCCGGTTCCTCGATCTGTCCCTCGTAGGTGTTGGGCACGTCCGGCACGAACATTGCGGATTCGCCACCGAGCGGCGCATCGCTCTTTGCACCGCCCGCTCCAACGTCGATGGCCCCGTCGCCGGCGGATCCGCCTTCCGCCAACACCACGTCGGGATCGGTAGCGCTGCCACCGCTGCCAGGCGAGACGCTAGCGATCGGATCCGCCGCTTCGGGTTGCGTCGGACCTGGGCCCGAGGGCATCGGCGACGTCACAGGTTCACTCGCCGCAGCACCACCGGCGTTCGATGACGCGGGTGAGGCTGCGTTGTCGTCCGACGCCGTGTTGGCCGCGTTTTGCGGGCCCGCGCTGCTCGTCGCCGAGCTGGCTCCCGCCGCCTCTACGGGACTGCTCATCCCGTCATCTTCAGCAGCCGGTTCCGAACAACTCACGGCACTCAGCGCTCCCACCGCACACACCACGCAGCAGTGCGCGGCAACCCACCGGACTCTTCCCACTCCCAACATGGCCCAACGGTAGCCAGCGAGTCCTGGCGGAGCAACGCCCAGGTCCGTCCACTGCCAGCGATCAGACGCCGACTTCGAGTTCGTTGCCAAGACCATTCCAGGTCGGCACACTCGCTTGGGAGATTCACCGTGTAGGGGAGGTTGCCCGTTGGGGCTACACACTTGCTTCCGCGCCGCGGCTGGTTACCGAGTAAAGCGACTAGGTGAACGTCAGCGAGAACGCCAGAGGCGCCGTCTCTACTTCGGCCCTGGGCAGCGTCGGCACGATGCCGTGCCCGCCGAGGTCGAGTCGCCGCAGTGCTTCGTCGGGCTGAGCGCCAATCATCGACCAGACTTGGAATGGTTTTCAACTTGGGCTCCCGAGCCCGCTCCTCGCCGGGCACGTGAGCTCAAAGCGCAGAGCACGGCAGCCATTTGCTCAATGCCCCGCCGTTCAAGGTTTGGACGTGGGCGTTCCGCCACCATCGCCAGTGTTCGCAGTTTCTGTCGCGGTGCCTATTGAGCGATCGCAGCGGCGATGAGGTGCGTTGACTGGAAACGTTTACTGCGTTAGCGAGGACCCCGGCGGAAGCCCGAACCCGGAGGTCCTCGTGCGTTGTTCAGACTCCAATTCCACCCGAGCGGCTCGGGCTCTCAGCGTCGTGGCTGCACTCGCGTTTGCGTTCGCCTGCTCCGGCGAAGAATCAGCTGCTCAAGCCACGGCCGATGACGGAGTTAACGCTGCTCCGCGCTTCGTCGGTACGGCCGCCGGCAGTGATCGGGACTTCGAGACGGTGCTGCCCTATTTCGGGCAGATCACTCCGGAAGACGCTGGCAAGTGGGGCAGTGTCGAAGCCGAGCGGGGCGTGATGGACTGGACGGGGCTCGATCGTGCCTACGCATTCGCGAGAGACAATGGGCTCGTGTTCAAGTTTCACGCGTTCGTCTGGGGGCAGCAAGAACCACCGTGGATCGCGGGTCTGGCACCTGCGGAGCAGTTGACCGAGCTCGACGAATGGATGGCGTTGGTGGCTCAGCGCTATCCTGATCTCGAGCTGCTGGACGTCGTCAACGAGCCGCTACACGAGATGCCGAGCTACGGAGATGCCCTGGGGGGCACCGGCGTGACGGGTTGGGATTGGGTCATCAAGTCGTTCGAGATGGCTCGCAGCTACTTCCCCGACGGCAAGCTGATCATCAACGACTACAACATCCTCATGCACGAGGACTTCACGACCGACTACCTCGAACCCATCGCGCTACTGCAAGAGCGTGGGCTGCTCGATGGCATCGGCATTCAAGCTCACAATTTGGAGAAGGCCGAGTCCGCGGTCGTGGCGAACAATCTGGCCCGCCTGAGTGCAACGGGCATACCGCTGTACATCTCCGAGTTCGATCTCGACATCGTCAACGACGCGCTGCACGCACAGCGGTTCGCGGAATTGTTTACGACCTTCTGGAACGAACCGGGCGTGATGGGCGTGACGCATTGGGGGCACATCCAGGGCGACATCTGGCGCCAGAATGGCTACCTCATTCGCGCGGACGGCACCCTTCGCCCGGCGATGGAGTGGTGGCAATGCATGTTGGCAGGCAACACCGGGTGCTTCTTGCCCGAATACGTGCCGAGCCCCCGCGTGGGCATGGCCACTGGCATCACCGTCGAGGCTGAGAGCTACGACAGCACGAGCGGGGTGTTGGCCCTGGGCTCCATCATCGGCTACACGGACAACGGCGATTGGGTCAACTACCGGGCTGTCGAGTTTCAGGACACTTGGGATAGTCTGACGATCAGCTACTCCGCCGGCAACACGACGACGGGCAGCGCCTCATTTCACCTCGGAAGTCTCGACGCGACTCCCGTGCTGACCGTTTCGTTGCCGCCCACCGGTGGCTGGGGCACGAGTACGAGTATCACCGTCGCTTGGCCGCCGGTGCTCGGTGTTCAGGACTTGTTCGTGAGCTTTCACGACGCAGATGGCGTCGGCAACATCGACAAGTTCCGCTTCGGTGAGCCGCCCCCGATGTCCGATGGCTCCAACCTGGTCGTCGGTGGAGACTTCGAAGTGGACGCCGGCAGTTGGTTCTCCTGGGACGGAGTGGTTGCAGTCACCGACCAGCACGCGTACGAGGGCAACCAAAGCCTGGTGGTCACCAATCGCGCTGACAACGGTCCTGCCGCCTACGACCTGACCGGCAAAGTCACTCCCGGGGGGAGCTACACGCTCTCACTTGCCGTCGATGTCTCCGGTGATGAGCCGCAAAGTGTGAACATCACCAAAAAGGAAGTGTGCACGGGTGAAGAGGACGCCTACGACTGGGTCGTCAGTCCGGTGACGGTCACGCCGGGGACGTGGGTTTTGATGGAGGGCACGTTCAGCGTTGTGGAGTGTGAGCTGACCGAGTTCCTGATCTTCGCCGAGGGGCCAGCTGGAGGCGTCGACATCTACGTGGACAGCGTCGTCATCGAGTAGAAGCGAGCGCTGCGGCCGCCCGCACAGACTCACTGAAGTGTGGGGGTTCGGGCCTCGGCTGCCTGTGGCGTTGCCGCCGAGGACGCGCAGGTGTCGCCGCGACCGCGTGCCGTCACAGGATTCCGCCAGGGGCGGTGGGTTGCTAGGCCAGTGGAATCGACTGTGAAGCGAGCGGGAACCTCGGGGCCTCGGTGGCTTTTGCTGATCCGCCTTTTGTCCCAGCGCGCACAGTACTTCTCGACGTGATGTGCAGAGCAATGATCCGCCCGTGGCCGCTGTTGGCGGTTCTTGTCCTGGGGTGCGGAGGAGGTAGTCCGGAGCCCGGCGGTGGTGGCAGCGCTGCCGGTATGGTTCCAGGCGGTGCCACTTCCGCGGTCCCCGGCGGAACCCAGACCCCCGGTGTTCCCTCTGGCGGAGCGCCGGCGGGCAGCGCGGCGCCGGCGGGGTCCCCGAGTCCCGGAGGGGCACCGGTAGCCTCGGGCACGCCCTCGCCGACGGGCACGGTCGACGCCACTGCGGGCACCACGCCGGTTGCGACGCCCGCGGTGCCCACCGATCCGGGGTTGGGCCCCGAGCCTTCGTCGGTACTGATCCGGCGACTGACGAACAAGGAGTACGAGGCCACCGTCGCGGACCTGTTCCCCGGCCTCGCGCTGCCGGAGTTTTCTTTCACGGCCGACCCCATCGTGAGTGGCCTGCAGAACCTGTCGAGTGAGCAGAACAGCAACGTTGCTCGCATCGAACAGTACGAGTCGACGGCGGAGGCCGTTGCTGCGGTAGCGACCGCCGATCCGGATACGTTGACGGGTTGCAACAGCGCTGCCATGGGCGAGGCTGAGTGCGGCCTGCCTTATCTGCACGATCTCGCGCGGCGCGCTTACCGCAGACCGCTCGAGGCGGCGGAGCAAGACGCCATCAGCAACCTGTTCATTCTCAACGCGGACACGGAGAGCTATGCGACCCGGCTTGGCCTGGTCATTCGCGGCATCCTGCAGTCGCCCAAGTTCCTTTTCCGTCCTGAGATTGGCGCGCCGGGTGGTGGAGAGGTCGTCAGTCTGACGTCCTTTGAGCTCGCAACGCGTCTGTCGTACTTGATCACCGGTAGCATGCCCGACGCGGATCTGTTCGCCGCCGCCGAAGCAGGGCAGCTGCAGACGCCTGATCAGGTGCTAGCCCAGGCCACGCGCTTGCTCGCTCTACCAGCTGCGCGTGAGCACCTCGTCGACTTCCACGAGTTGTGGCTCGGCATCCAGCGCATTTCGGCGTTGACGAAAGACCAAGACGCGTATCCGAACTTCACTCCCAGCCTTGCCGTTGCGATGGGTGAGGAAACGCAACGCTTCCTGGAGTTCACCTTGTTCAGTGAGCCGGGCGGCAGCTTCCGTGACTTGTTCACGGCGCCCTACAGCTTCGTCAACGCGCAGCTGGCGGACTTCTACGGCGTTCCGGCGCCGGCCGAGGATTGGGCGCAGACATCCCTCGATCCGACGCAGCGTGCAGGCTTGCTCACTCAGGCATCGCTGCTCGCGACGATGGCCAAGGATGGAGAGACCGACCCGGTCCGTCGCGGTAAGTTCGTGCTGGGTCAGATCACGTGCCAGACGATCGCGCCGCCGCCGCCTGACGTCGTGGCCATGTTTCCGCCGATGGATCTGTCGCTGACGATGCGGGATCGATTTGCTGCGCACAGCGAATCACCGACGTGTGCGGGATGCCACGTGCTGATCGATCCCATCGGCCTGACCTTCGAGCACTATGACGCTGTCGGCGCGTGGCGCGACGACGACAGAGGCATGCCCCTCGACGTCACTGGAGAGATATTTGGCACGCCCGTCGACGGTGCCATCGAGCTGAGCGCGGTCGTTGCGGAGAACGCTGATGCGCGTACCTGCTACCTGACGCAGTGGTTTCGATTCACGTTCGGGCGTCTGAACGTGTCGGGCAATGCCGAGGACGAAGCGCAGATCGCATTCCTGAGCAACTCGTTCACCGCTGACAAGCCACTGCGCGACATCGTTGGGTCGATGGTACAGAGTACCGCGTTTCGCTTCGTGAGGCCGGGACTGGTTGACGCTACCGGGAGTACGGAACAATGAGACGACGAGAAATCGTGCGCAGGATCGGACGCCGCACGCTGCTGAAGAGTGCATTGGGGGCAGCGGTTTCCCTGCCGTGGCTGGAGGCCATGGCGCCGCGGGTGTCACACGCGCAAGACGCGGCGCCGAAGCGCTTCGGAGTCTTCTTCAGTGGTTGCGGGACCATCCCGGAGAACTGGACGCCCAACGGCACGGAGACGGACTTCACCCTGTCTCCGATCCTCGAACCCCTGACGCCCCATCAGTCCGACATCATCGTGCTGGAGGGGGTGGACATGAAGACCACCGAGATCGGGCCGATTGCGAACGTACACGACATGGGCGTCGGGCACATGTTGGCGGCCATGCCCGTCGTGATGGGACCCGCTGGTGCAGGTCGTGCGAACCACTTTCTCGACGGTTCCGCGGGTGGCATCACCATCGATCAGGCGATCGCCAGCGCCGTCGGCGGCGACACCTTGTTGCCCTCCCTCGAGCTCGGTGTGGAGTGCAACAGCACGTTCCTCGAAGTGATGGTGACGCGCATCAGTTATCGCGGCGTCAATCAGCCCGTCATCCCGGTGGACAATCCCGTGCAGGTCTTCACCCGAATGTTCGGTTCCGCGGAAAACCAGGGGGATACCGCGGCGATGCTGAACAGCCTGCGCAATCGGCAGTCGGTGCTCGACTTCGTCACCAACGACTACGTCGATTTGAGTCGCCGCCTGGGTGCGGCAGACAAGGCGCGCATCGATCAGCACCTGACCGACGTGCGTTCCATCGAGGAGCGAGTCGCTCTACAGCTGGACAACCCCGAGCTCGGCGCCTGTCCCCAATCGGCGACGCTCGAGTTGGTGGAGCCTTCGGAGGAGCAGTGTCTGCGAGACCAGGACCTGCGAACGGATGAAGAGCTGGCGAACCAGGAGCCCAACTTCTGCGTTGGCAACTTCCGCGAAGTGGGACAACTGCAGCTGGATTTGATGGCGCTGGCTTACATTTGCGACGTCTCCCGCGTGGCGTCGATCCAGTGGTCCACTGGTGAGAGCACCACCGTGATGGACTGGCTCGACTTGCAGTACCAGGGCACCATCGAGCACCACATGCTGACGCACAACGAAAGCGTCGAGGCATCGACATCAGCCAACAATCTGGGCGAAGCCGAAACCACGGTGGTGCGCCAGGATTTGACCAAGATCCACAACTGGTACGCCAGCCAGTTCGCCTACCTGATCCAGAAGCTGAAGGACGCGCCCGAAGGTGACGGCAGCGTGCTCGATAATTGCTTGCTGTATTGGACCAACGAGTTGGGCGAAGGCGGTCTGCACACGTACACCAACGTGCCGTACGTGTTGGCGGGTGGTGCGGGTGGTGCGCTTCAAACTGGGCGCTACCTCTCGTTCCTCGGTGGGACACGGCCAGCGCACAACCAACTCTACGTCAGCTTCCAGAATCTGTTCGGCATCGACTCCGACGAGTTCGGCTATCCCGACTTCAAAGGGCCGCTGCCCAGACTAGTATAGCCCCGCGCATTCAACGCGACGTGCGTCGGGCCACGAAGACGAACACTCCGACCTCGACCAGCGTCGCGTCGGACTGTTCGCTGGTGGGCTCGGGTACTTGGCTCAGCAAACGGCCGGGAGCGACCTTGCCCCGTCGCTCGTGACCCAGGCAAAGGCTTCGGTAGCGGTATTCACCTATCGACTCGAGCCAAGCACTTCGAGTCACGACCTCTGCCCGTTCGAGCGTGAACCCCGCGTCGGAGCTGAAGTGTGTCTCCAGCAAGCCAAGCAGGTAGCGCGAGGTGTGAAACGGTTCGAGGCGCGCCTTGGATAGTCGCCCCGGCATGCGGGCTCTGAGCCCACCGAGTTCCGACAGGAAGCTCAGCAGCGCCGTGCGTTGTTTCGGATCCGAGGCCATGCGCTTGAAGCGCGTCAGTGCCTCCGCGAAAGAAGAGGTACCGCCCAGAAAGCTTTCGACGTAACGTTTGAAGAAGGTGGGAACCAGAACGCCCCCTCGACGCGCAAGCTTCAGTGCGCGTTCCAGCCAGCTGGCGTCCACCAGCACGACGTCCAGAGGCCAAATGTGGTCACCTGGGTCGCTGAGTACGTTGGGAATGGGGACCAACCTGGAGGCCCTCAGTTTCTGGAACGGACGCTCCAAGAGCGTGCTCATGTCCAGGAAGTGAACGAAGACACCTCCAGGAGCGAGTACCCGCGCAATCTGACGCGTCGTTGTGGCGGGATCGGAGACGGCGTCGAAGCTGCAGAGTCCCAGCACGGCGGCAGCCGACGCATCGTCGAGCGGAAGAGATTCCGCCGTCGTGGTGAGAGTTTTCGCCTTAGGAAAGCCTGACTTCAGAGCCAGAAGGGCGTCGTCTGATGGGTCGGTGTGCAGAACTCGCGCCGACAGTGCTTCGGGTAACCACTCCCGGAGCTGGCCATCACCCGCACCAATCTCGACGACCGGCAACTCCCCGGGTTCCAGGTAGAGCTCACAGCTCTCACGAATGACGTCTCGGAGGAGTGTCGTGTAGGGACTGCGACGTTCGCGCAGAAGCGTCAGCTGCGGCAGCAGATCCGGATCCGAGCTGGCATTCGAACTCGTCATGGCCCCTTTCGGCAGGGGAGTGCATTCAGGTGTCGGCAGTCTACTGCCCGAGCCGGACTCGACCATTCTTGCGGGTCTTGCTCTTCGCGGAGGTTGGCGGCCCGGTTGGCGCGGTGGGTTGAGTCGTCGCGCAGCGCTCGTTTACGCGGTTGCGCCTCGCGGTCGGCGGCCCGCGTCATTGTGGGTAGGCGCAGAGCACGCCATCGACCGTCAGCTCCGCGCCGTCGGGGAGCAGCGGCTGCTCGTTGATGTCCAGGAGTGAAGTGCTAGTCAGTTCGATGGTGAAGATGCCGGAGAAGCAACGCTGGCTGCTCGATGCATTCCCTCCTTCGCAGGACAAGCCACGGAAAGACACGGTGCCCATGTTCGTGCCTTCGAATCCCCAGCAATTCAGTCCGTCGTCGCAGGTGAATTCTGGGCACTCACGGAAGTTGCTACTCAGGGTGCTGATCTCGAACAGGCCCAGCTCGTCTTGCAGTGAGCGGGCCGACACGTCCAGCGTACACGACGAGCCGCCTCCTTCGAAATCGAAACGCACGAGTGATAGCCCGCCCGTGAGTTCCGAGTACGTGGACAGGATGGACGAGGCGGAACTGAGGACAATTGGCCCGAAGCTGGTGTTCAGCGTTTGTTCGATGTTCAGTGCGCCCTGGGTGCCTACAGTGTGTTCACAGTCAGCGGCGAATTGTGCCTCTTCGTCGTCGCTAGGGGGCAGGCAAACACTCACACCGTCGTCGTTCGCTTTGCAAATCAATCCGGGACAGCAGCCGAGCAGTCCCTGTTCTTCCAAGTAGCTTGCGCGGCAGTTGATGCTTTCCTCCGCGCAGGCCTCCAGCAGCGGGTCTTCATCGGCGGGTGGACACTGCTCGACCACTTGGGTGCCGGGTCGGGTGGCTGCTTCCGCGTCACAGTCAGCGTCCAGATCCTCGCAACTGCACGAAGTAGCGTGTCCGTCGTCGGGTTCGGTCAGCAAACAGCAGCGGTAGCCGACGCAATGGGTGACCGCGCCGGGGACGAGACTGCTCGAGGACCAGGTGCACGAGCAACCGCGCGTGTCGGCGGAACACTGCCAGCCCTCTTTGCCACTGACGCCGAGGCCTGTGCTCGAGGTGGCGCCTTCACGCGTACCGTCGATACCGGGAAGTGGGGTGTCCGTGTCGCTCTCCGTCGAGCTGGTCTCGTTGCGGCTGCTCGTGCGGTCGGGCTCGTCGGTGTTGGAGTCGTTCGTGGTCTCGTTGGCGCTGGTTCCGCCTCCGAGGCAGCCCGCGAGACTCATCGAAAACCCCCACGCGCAAAGCAAGCGGACAGCGCTCTGGCTCTCACCGATCACATGCCCGAGCGTAGGCGATTCAACGGTTCCGGTCGAGGCTGAGTTGCTGTTGCCTTTGCGCAACAACTTTGGCCCAGCGCCCCCAGGGCACGGCGAGTGATGTCGGCGCCGTCGAGGCTTACTATCTGCCAAGACCGACCTATCCCTTCTACCCGCGCCCATGAGATGGCGGCAGCGCGTGGGCGCGAAAGCCGCAGCCACGTCTTGCGCTCGAGCCCGGGCAGCTGACGGCGGCGGGTGATGGGCGTTTCACGCGCGAGGGCGTAACATTCCGCCTGCATCCACAAACTTCCAGTTTGGCGCCACCACGGTCGTTCCCCGCGAGAATCTACATGCCCACGAAGGGGCGGTGGTTCGGCGAGAGTGACGTGAAAGTGGGCTCTTCTGCCATCGCTTGCTTGCGAGCCCGCTGAGCTGTGGGTACGTGTCTGGGCAACAAGAAACGCGAAGTGTGCGGCAAGCAACGTGGCCGCACCTTCCACATTCGCGGAGCCTTTGCCATGCGTGCGCCCAAACAACTATTTGCCTTTCCTCTGTTGCTCGCCTTCGTCGCTTGTGCGAGCGAGTCTGAACCCGCCGCCGACCTGAGTCAGCCGGGGTCCAGTGGCGGTGTCGTCGCAGGCATGGGCACAGTTCCTGGTGGTGCTGCTCCTTCGGCTGGTGCTGGCAGCTCGACGCCCGTTGCGGCCGGTGGGGTGAGTCCGGGTGCAGCGGGCCCTAGCGGAATGGACGTGAGCGGAGCGGGCGCGGGCGGCGATGTGATGCCTTCCGCGGAGCCAGACGTGACAGCCGAACCAGGTGGTACCGCGACGCCTGAGGGTGTTGGGGCCGAGCAAACGGATGGTGCTGGCGGTGCCACACCTGCCGAGCCGGGTCCGGCGGAAGAAGTCGGCACGGACATGGGTCCGGACGAGAACGGCGGCGAAGGCGGCGCGAGTGCTGATCCCGGTGCTGGCGGCATGAGTGGCGCTGGCGGGTCCGAAGACATGGGCGTTGGCGGTGATCAGGGCACGGACGAGGGCGCTGGTGGAGATGATGGCGGCGGCGAGTCGGATGCCGACGTGGTTCCCAGCGCTGGTTGCGGTAAAAGTGGGCGCCCCAATGGGGGCAAGGTCTACAAGGCTGGCGAAAGTTGGCTCGTCTTCCCCGAGGCTTACGATGGCAACACTCCGATGCCCGTGTTGTGGGGCTGGCACGGCTGCGGGTCTTACAACTTCGGCGATGCCAACCGCACGGAGTACTGGGACGAAACCCGAAACAGCCCGTTCGAAGACGAGTACGTGATCGCCATCCCGTTGGCGGCTTCGGCCGACTGCTTCAACTACGACGTCGACATCGTCCGCACCAAGCAGCTGTACGACGAATTGACCGAGAACTACTGCGTCGACTTGAACCACATGTTCGGCACCGGTCACAGTTCAGGCGCCAACTTCCTGCACCGTATGCTGACGACTGCGCACAAGGCCGATTGGGACTACCTGGGCTTGCGCGGGATCGCGCCGGTCGCCTCGGGCCCCGTCAACGACCACACGAGTCAGGTGCCGGTCATGTACATCCACTCCCCCGGTGAAGACGTCAACCCGGAGGGACCTGCTGGGAACTTCAGAACCGCGAACGGTTGCAGCATGGACTCGATGCCGTACACCGTCGGCGCCTGTAACAGCAAAGATGACGGCGCCCCCGTCAATGCCAACTGCGTCAGCTACAACGACTGCGACGTGACGACCATCTTCTGTCCTCACGACGACTCGTCGTACTCCGGCACGTTCCACGGCATCCCCTGCTTCTTTTACCAGGGGGCTTACGACTTCTTCGAGGGCCTGTAACGCACGGCGCTCGAATGAACGTCGCGCACCCCTGAGCGGGCGCGCGACGTTCGTCTGCGGTCGTCTAGTTGGCGTAGTACGTCAGCTTGGCGTTGCCACTGCCAGTGCCTTGAAGGTCGATGACGACTGGGCACGCACCGCTGATCCCAGGCAAGATGTCCGACTGCCAGTCTTGGGTGATGGTGCCATTGCCTGATGCGCTGGAGCAGTCGCTCGACCAGGAGTAGGGGATGGGTACGTCGTTGTTATCCTGTGGCTGCAACTGCAAGTTGCGCGTGCCCCACCAGCTGGGGAACCCATCTGAAACGCGTAGGCAACCGTCGCTGGCAACCGTCGTCGACGTGCCCGGCGAACCCATGTCCGTAGCGGTTGCCGCGGTGCAGGGTGTGCCGGGCCCTTCGGCACAACTTCCGGACGAACAGTTCGCCGAAGCGCAGTCGCCGTCATCTTGGCATTGCTGCCCGATGTCGCAGGTCGGTCCGCAGCTGCCGCCGCAGTCGACGTCCGTTTCGTCCTGGTTCTGGGTGCCATCGCCGCAAGAGACGGCCCCCACGGCTCCAGGCAGCTCGCTGAACGGAACGTGCTCGATGATCGCGTCCGGTTCGACGCGGAGGTAGTAGGCGAAGAACGCGCCCCGGTGAGTCTGACCGTTGTTGGCTTGAAGTGCCAGCTCGGCGCTGGGCGCCACCGCGGTTCCCTTGAAGGGGGATTCGATGAATGCCGGCTCCGAACCCGTGTAGACGATCAGCAAGTCAGGCTCGGCGCCACTCGTGGTCGTGATTGTGGAGCCGCGATAGGTGAACTGGTCGCGAATGTTGATGCGCACGGGGCCGTTGTCTTGGTCGAGCTCGAAGATCGCTTGAGGCTCCAGCACCTGCAGGGTATTGAAGTGGTACGTACCCGAGCTCAGCCTCAGCGTCGCACTAGACTTGACGCTCACCGTGTCCCAGGCGCCTGGGTCGATGGCTTGCGTCTCGCCAGGCTCCAGCGCTACCGGGCCCTGGTTCATGGTGGGGAATTCGACGGCGAACGGCTCGAGTCCTGGCAGGAACAGCTGCGCCCCTTCGACGATGTTGGACGCCGTTGCGCCTTCCGTGAGCGATACCGTTGCGGTGGAGGCCGCAGTACCGTACACGGTGGAGCCGGTGAGAGTCACGGGCCCGACGCTTTGAACCTCACCTGCTTGCACGTCGTGCATGAGCGTGCTCGTTCCCACGCCTGAGTTGGCAACCAGTCCGAAGTCGTTGCCATCTCGCACCTCGGTGCGTTGTCCAACGTAGACGCGGTCCGTGCCCAGCAGGGTGATGTCGGAATACGGCAGCACTGGGTCCGTTGGCAGTGGGATGTCGGTGCCATGAGGTCCGAAGGTCAGACCGACACCGGGGTCCATCACGCAGACTCGCAGCCCCGTCGGCAGGATGGTGACCACCGAATCGCCATCCTGAACCATGTCGCGCGGGTTGTGCGCCTCGGAACAAGAGATCGGAAACGGGGTTTCCGGCGCATTGAACATGTCTGTGATGGCTGCGGCGATCTGCTCGCCCGTTTGTCCCGCGGTCGTGGGGACAGTCATCTCGCAGGAGCCGAGGGCGGTTTCTTCGCGAATCGTGATGTCGCCGCCGACGGCGCCACCTTCGGCCGTCAGGAACCGAAGCTGAGTGATCGCCAGCTGGTACTGGAGGTAGACTCCCAGCTCGCTCAGGTCGAAGCACAGACCGTCTGCGTCCCCCGGGAGTACGGAGAAGCTCGGTACGATCTGACTGGCTTCCCTTTCGGGTGCTCTCAACCTCAAGCGAAAATCCGCGCCGGCTTGGTCTTCGCCGATGCGGTCGACCTCAGGCTCCAACAGCAGCGAACCGACACCTGCTGAGCTGCAGTCGGGGCTGTTGTTGATCGCCCAGTCGAAAGCCGATTGGATCTCGCCCTTCGACATCGAGGAGTCGAATGCGGCAGTCGCCGAGCACAGGACTTGATCACCGCCATTACCCGGTGAAGCCAGCACGCTCGCGCTGATGCTGAACAGCCTGGCGCCAGCTCCGCCTCCGCCTGCCGGCGCCGCTGGCGCCGTACCCGGGAGTACCGGGTCGACCTCGATCAAGCCCCCGGGCGGATTGAGTTGCTCCGGACACAGCGCGCCCGTCGAGCCCGTCGCCGTGCCTGCCGAGTCGCAGTCGACCTCCACGGTAGAGAGCCCACCGCCACCCAGGCAGTTGACCAAAGGCGTCGGCCCTGGATCCGTGTCGTTGTACACGCAGTCGCCGTTGAAGCAGCCGAAGATGACTCCCTTGCCGTCGCACTCCGTACAGCTCCCGTAGTTCGCGGTGCGTAGCACGTGATCGCCGGCCTCGACGTAAATGGGGCTGCCGGTGCCGTCGAGGTTACCGGATGCGCAAAGGGTGCTGTCGGCGCGGTAGAGATTGACGGTACACGCACAGTTGCTGAAGCCCGTGCAATTGAAGTTGACACCGTTGATGGCCACGTCCCAGATGCCGTCATCCATCCAGCCTTCGAACACGGTCAAGAGCGGGTCTTCCTCTTTGATGAGCCAGACACCGCGCCCGTGAGTTGCTGCGATGATGTTGCCGGCTTGTGCGTCGATCTCGAGGTCGAAGACCGGTACAATCGGAAGATTGGCCGTGCGTTGCTCCCAGTTCACGCCATCGACGGTCTGATACACGCCGGTGTCCGTGCCCAGCCAGAGCTTGTTGGGCTCTTCTGGGTCGATCTTGATCACGTTTGCCGGCACGTTGGGCGGCAGGTTCGTGGTGCGGGCTTCGAAGGTGTCCCCGCCGTCACCGCTGCGGAAGACGGTGGGGACACCAAAGTCCGAAATCGTCACCCAGAGCTCTTGGGGGTTGCCCGGGTGAACGGCAATGGAGCTGATGGTGCGGTCGGGCAGGCCCGTGGCCGCAAGTTCGTTCCAGTCGTCGGGCGAAGGCTGGGATGCTGCGCTCACCCCGTGCAGTTGTCCGTTGTAGAAACCGGCGTAGATGGTCCACTCGCTCGACGGGGCCACAGCCAATGCCGTGATGACGTTGCGGTCCGACTCGATCGGGGAGAAGTTGTAGCTCGTCGAGTCCTCTTCGCCGAAGTTGGGGCTGATGATAATGGGGTCGATGGTGGAGGAGGTCGAGTCGAGTTCTGCTGGCCAGGCAGCCTCACTGCCCTCGAGAACCGAGACGAACTCGGTCGCGACGTAGAGGCGCTTGCTTTCCTCGTGCTGTACGTAGGGCACGGCAAACGAGATGTCCTTGTCATAGAAGGGCTCGGGTGGGCGGGCGCCTCCGGCGGAGGACTTGCTGACGCGAGTCGTCATCCCGCCGTTGCGAGTGACCAAGGTCGTGCCGGGCTCGCGCTCGATGCCGTTGTGCTGGTCGGAGGTGTAGAAGATCGTGGGGGTTTGGATCAGCGCTTCCGCGCCATCTCCGCAGCTGCCGATGTCCATCCAGGTCGTGGTGCCGTTGAAAGCCATACACGAGTTGTCCTGAAACCCGCCGATGATGGCAGTCGTTCGGGGGTTGGCGTCCGTCGGGTCTTCATCCTGGTAGTCGATGCCGATGCTGTAGAGCTCGGAGATTTGCAGGCCGGTATTGGCGTCGTGCCAGACATTGTCCCGGGTGGACATGTAGTAGAACCCGCCGTCGCTGGCGGCGTAAAAGACGTCGTTGCCCGAGTCCCAACCAGGGAATACCTGCAGGTCTTGAAAATCGAGGTGGGTCTTGTAGTCGATTGTGCCCGTTGTGCTGACGCTGAGCGAGAGGATGTCTTGCGTCCAGTTGGGAGACGCTTCGGTCAACTTCGTCAGATTCAACCCGCCGTGGTAGTAGATCGAGGGGTTGTCGGGATGGATCTCGAGGGTGTGCGTATACCGGCTGTAGTGAACGTCACTGGTGCTCGTGTCGCTGCCGGGGCTATCGACCGCCTGCCAGACGCCACCACTGCCGAGGCGGTAGACCGAGGGCAGCAGCCGTCGCGTCACCGTGCCGCCCATGCCGTCGTCGACTTCTTCAGCACAGTAACCAATTGCGCGTTGGAACGGAATTCCGTCTGCCGTGGCGGGGCAGTTGCCGAACATGGCGAACACGGCGCCGCTGGCCTCGTCCACGGCGATCTCGACGTGGTCGAAGGAACCTGCAGCCGGCAGGTTCGTCGTGGCGGACCCATCGGTGATGGTCGTCGGAATTTCGACGCCGCTGGCCGCCTGCAAGCGCGAGCCTGGGTTGAGTGAAGTCCAGGTGACGCCGTCGTCCGTCGAGCGGAAGATGCCGTCGTTCATCACGCCGAGGTAGAGTGCTCCTGGCGTCGTTGGATCTTCTTCCAGGTCAGTGGGCAGCAGTAGGTCGGCCCAGTCATCATCGAAACTGGCGGTCGTGTCGAAGACCTGCGTCCAGCCTCCGACGGTCAAATGGTGTACGCCAAAGCCCGCAGCCGGTTCCGGCGCGCGGACCGTCGCATGGGTTGCGGTGGTCGTGTTGCCGACGGACAGAGCGACGAAGAGTCCTGCGTCCGTTGGTAGGATCTTCTGAATCGTTCCGTACTTGAACTGCTCCGACTCATCCAAGCGGTTCCACTCCCACGAAGCAAACTCGCCCCTGCGCACGAAGCTCGCCTGATACAGCCCGTTACCGTAGTAGGTGTCGCGGCGCAGATTGTTCTCTCCCGTGCCAACGTAGACGTCGGTGCAGGCATTGGCATTGCACGTGTTCAGGACGATGGCTCCGATGGCGTGGGATTGCATCGGTCCGTTGAAGGGCACCCAGCCGCCGTCGAACGGCGTGAAGGTGCTTGGATCGTAGGGCGTAGGGGCCCCGCCCAATACGGCGTTGTTCCGGACCCACAATCCGCCGCCAGCAGTGCCGAGCCAGACGTTGTATCGGTTTTGCGGGTTGACCGCAGTGACGGTGGCGCGGCCGATACCGCCTCTGGTTTTGCCGGTGAGATTGGTGTCGAACGGCCCCAGGGCGACCCAGGCTGCGCCAGGGTCGATGACGACGGCTTGCTTACCTCTGGCGCTCGGCTCCTCATCGGGGTTGCAGCCGACGAGCGCGGTGGCCGCCAACGCCAGAGACGCAATCAACGTTCCCAGTGACGGGCGCTGCAACGCGCCCAGCAGCGTGCGCTGTGCACCGGTTGTTTTGACTGATTTGTTCATAGCCTCCCTCGTTTCTTTCGGGGTCGATACGAATCGGCAGATTCGTGGGTTGGGATCCGTCCCTAGTTGGTCTTGTCGGGTCGTGGTGGGTTCGACTCGATTCGTTTGCTCGTCGGTTTGTCGAGCTGTTGGAAGTGCGCCGTGCAGTCCTTCGGGCCCTGCCACGGTGCGGCGTTGATCCATTCCGATCGAGGATCGGTTGCCAGGCGCCACGCCAACACGCGCATGACGGCGCGTGCACGGCTGGCCTCCTGACCACAGGGGCTACTCGTGGCTCCGGTGAACACGAGGGCTAGTTCGACGCGCACGTCCTTCCCCGTGGCGATATCTGGCTGATAGTCGGTCGGAAAGGGCAGGCTCACCGTTTGGAAGGGCGAGTGAGCGGGCTGTGAGCAGATTTTGCGCTCGAGAGTCGGATTGGGAGCCGCTCCGAGCGCACCGGCCCAGCTCGACACCACTGGTCCCAGCAAGACGCGTCCGTCGCCGATGAGGGCGGCATCGGCCGCGTCGAGCAAGACGCTCTGGCGTCTCGCGTCGATTCGACCGCGCAGGGCAAAGCTCGCAGGGCACTGAGAGAGCACCCGCTTGGCGTTACGGTTCTCCTGAGCACAAGTGGCTTTTTGCTCCAGCGTGTGGGTGCCAGCCTGCAGACTGGCAAGTGCGGGACACGCCGCGGGAGTGGTCGGTCCCCACGTTGCTGCGGCCACCCGTTCGATCCAGGCCGTCGCCCCTCGGCGCAGCAAGATCGAAGGCTGCTCTGACAGCACGTCGCTGCTCTTCTGTGGCGTGGCGCGGCGAGATGACGACGCATTCGTTGGGGCAGCACAGGCACCCGTGACGGCGAGCCCCACTTGTCGAACTTCAGACGCCGCCACCACTGTCGAGAAC
>JBNKZR010000111.1:0-18967 GCA_050301735.1 Polyangiaceae bacterium
GGGGCTACGTCACCGACCTCGCCGGCCGCTGGCTACAAAGCCTCGGCCCGGACGATCTCGGGCAGGTGCGCACGAACCAGTTCATCGATCCCGAAACCGGTTGGCAACTGCGGGAGTTCAAGCTGATCAAGGACTGCAGCGGAGCCGAATGCACGTTGCTGTTCGAGCCGGTAACCAACAAGACCAACGCGTTTGGCCCCCTCTTCGATCCCGCTTCGGCGGAGCCGGCGGCACCCGACTTCAGGGCGTATTTCCCGTCACAGGTGGCGAGTCTCGCGGCAGAGAACCTGAATGACATCACGATGGTCGTTCCCAACGAGTTCAACAGCGGGCGTAGCGTCTCCTCAACGCTGAACGAAACGCGCTACGTGGAGCAACTGACGGCGGACCCGAGCGCGCTGAGAACGGCGATCGCGAGCGCAATCCCGCCGGCTAGCGGCCTGAGCGTCGACGACATCGTGCTCCGTGCTCAGGCGATGTCCTGCGCCGGTTGCCACCGCCTCAACCGCAACGTCGCGATTGGAGGTGACCTGACCTGGCCTGCTGACGCTGGCTTCGTCCACGTGAGCGAGCGTACGACTGAGGAGGTGGATGGAGTCATTCGCTTCCCCGTCTCCGACGCCTTGGAGCAGCAGTTCCTCCCGCATCGCAAGCAGGTGATGGAAGACTTCCTCAACGACAAGCCCAAGGTGCCCAAAGGCCCGAAAGAGCCCATCGGCGGCTTCCGTGGTCACGGCTGAGGACTTCCGATCAGCGGAGTCAGTGTAATGCCACCGCGCAGCAAGCTCGAGCGGCCTGCTGCGCGGTGTTCGTGGGTTCGACGTTGGGGGACGGTGTCGTATGAGGTGAACTGCGACGAAATGGCGGCAGATGAGTGCGGTCTTACCAGTTGCAAGTGGGCTGGGTGTTCGCCGATGTTCGCAATTCGGACACGGCTGGAGCGTTCATTGGTTCGGGAGAGCATGTCGACCCACCTGCGCTCTGGTGGCAGGAATCGAGGAGATAATTCGCAAATTCGACGGAGCGCAAAAAGAGGTGGCAGTCCGGCGCATATGGTTGCTGTTCTCTAGTTGCGGGAAATCGCGCGTGAATGTGGTTCGTGACGCAGTTATGACAGAGGTGGGACATAAAAATCGGGTTGAGGGCGGTTCAGCGGACTTGAGCGTAGCCGTTACCTAAGGGGGTCGGCAGTGCACCGTTGCGAACGGTCTGCTCCGTTCCAAACCACCCTGCAATGTCTCCTATGTTTCAGTTCACTTCCGGCAGTATCCTGGGGCGCTATCAGCTGCTCGTGCCGATCGCGAGTGGAGGTATGGCGGAGGTGTGGGCGGCGCGCCTGCACGGTACCCGGGGCTTCACGAAGCTCGTGGCCATCAAGACCATCCGACGAGGTGTCATGGACGACACTCGGTTGGAGCAGATGCTTCTCGCGGAGGCGCACCTGGCCTCCCGCATTCAGCACCCGAACGTCGTTTCCACGATTGAGCTCGGTGAACAAGACGAAACGCTTTTCTTGGTCATGGAGTGGGCGGACGCGGAGCCCCTGAGCACCCTAATTAAGGAAACCGACCAGAGCGGAGGCATTCCCATCGACGTCGGGGTCAACATCATCGCTCAGGCGTGCAAGGGTGTTCATTCTGCGCACGAGTTGACGGATGACGACGGAAACCTGCTCGGCGTCGTGCATCGTGACATCTCTCCCCAGAACGTGTTGGTGACCTACGCTGGGGTGGTCAAGTTGGTCGATTTCGGTATCGCCAAGGCCACCCAAGGCGCCTCCTCGATGACCGAAGACGGCGAGGTCAAGGGCAAGTTGGCCTACATGTCGCCGGAGCAAGTCCGAGGCGAAGAGGTGGACCGGCGCACGGACATCTTCGCTCTTGGGACGCTGTTGTTCTTCGTTACGACGGGTCAACACCCGTTCAAGGGCGCTCACCCTGGAGAGACGTTGGCGAAGCTCTTTGCCAACACACCGATCTTGCCCCCGAGTCGCTTGGTCGACGACTACCCGAAGGCGCTCGAGCAGGTCGTGCTCAAGGCGTTGAGCAAGGATCGTGAGCAGCGTTATGCGACCGCTCACGAGATGCTTCTGGCGCTGGAAGAAGCGGTACCCGAGGCTCGTGGCATCGAGAGCAAGGTGGCGGAGTTCTTGCGCTACGTCTCGGGCAGTCACGGTGACCAGCGCCGGCGTCACATCCGCACGGCGGGTGAACTCCTGGACGATCGCCAAGACGGCGCGATCTTGCACGGCGGTACGTCGACTTCGCTTTCCGCGATGTCCATCGGTTCGACGGGCAGTCGTCTGGCGTTGGGTACTGTCGCGCCGAAGACGGAGGAAATCAGTTTCCGCCGCGGGATTGCGTCGGGTTGGATCGCTGCAGGTGTAGCGGTTGCGGGGGCGATAGTCGGTCTCTGGTTCGGCACGACCGGCAGCTCGTCGAACGACGCCGAGGTGCGGGACGCTGCCGCCGCCGCGCAGTTGCCGTTGCTCACGACGCCCGGTGCGACGGCACTGCCGATGCAGAGACCAAGCGACTCCATCACCGACGACGGGGCAGCGGGAGATGCCGGAGCTCGAGACGAGTCACGGCAAGGTGACGAGCAGAGCCAGCGTGACGGTGACGAGAAGACGAAGCGCAGAGCCAAGAAGCCCGCCCCGCGCAAGTCAGCCGCGGCGCGCCGCGTCGCGCCGTCAAAGAAGGCCGTCGCCAAGGCGCCGCCAGAGCTGAAGGAACCGTCTTTCAGCGAGAAGGTCGCGGAGAGGTTGGACACGCAGCCCAAAGCGACGGCCCCACCGTCGACACCGAGCAAACCCAAAGAGGACAAGAAGGACTCGTGGGACCCGTCCACCTTCGGGGGGCGGTTGTGACCAACAAAGCAACGATGACTCGGCAGAGATCACGAGCGCGCTCGTCCGCGCATCAGCTCAGGGGATGAGGATGTTCAATATTTTCGGAAATAGTACGCTCATCGCGTCGGTCTGTTGCGCGTTGGTAGGCACTGCGTGTGTCAAGACGTTGGATGGGGAACTCGAGTTGACGGACGAGGACAGCGAGGCGACGGCGAGCGAGGAGGTCAGTGACGGGCCGAGCGAGCTCGACGCCTCCAGCACTGACGTCGAAGATGGTGAGGGCTCGGAGGCAGCGATCTCGGATGACGAGATGCCCACGGACGAAGTCGTGACGGAGGAGGCTAGCGATGCTGGCGACGGCGATGTCGAGGTGACGGAGGATGTCGACGAAGCCGAGGACGACGTTGATGCATCGGTAGAGATCGTCGAAGAGCCGGGGTTGAACCTCGACGCCGGGACACCGGAACCCGAGTCGGACCTCGTCGAGGCCGTTCCCCCGCCCGTGTTGGACGCGGGTTGGATCGATGCGACAGAATGCACGTTTGCTTCCGACCCGGTTCCCTTCACCCTGCCTCCCGATGCTCTGCCCGACGCTGGGCCGCCACCGGCGCCTCAGATCGTGCTGGGGGATAGTCCATTCTTGGGTTCGTACCTCACTGATGGCGCGGGCTATGCGCTGTACATCTACACGGCTGACCTTCCCGGCGACTGCAACAACCCACCCGTCGCCAATTGCGTCGAGGACTGCGTGCTGTCCTGGCCGGTGTTCGAGGCGTGGGATAGAGAACTCGGTGAGGGCTTGAACCCCGATGCCTTCGGCACGTTTACGCGGCAGGATGGCGCGCAGCAAACGACCTACTTCGGCTGGCCACTGTACTACTACAAGAAGGACGCGGACGTCGGGGCAACCGGCGGTCAAGGCAAAGGCAAGGTCTGGTACCTCGCTGAGGCAGAGTTGCCGAACCTGGTGATCATGCGGGCACCCCAGGAGCTGGAGGGGGTCAAGTATCTTGCCGACGGACGCGGGCACACGCTCTACGCCCACGAGGGCGACGAGTTGGGCAGCGATGACACCCCACCTCGTCCACTGTGCACTGGGGAGTGTCAGCGCTACTTCCGCCCCTTCAGCGTCCGAGCGTTGCACCCCGTCACGGAGCTGGAACCCGGGGAGTTGAGCACTTTCGTCCAGGGGCAAGGCGCTGGTCAACAAGTGAGCTTCCGAGGGCAACCACTCTACCTTTCGAAAGAGGACGAAAAGAGCGGCGACATGAATGGCCTGTTGCAAGAGGGGTTCACCCTCGTCGAACCGTGAGCAAAGCAATCATGAACGGACTTGCCAAACATCTTTCGGTTGCGTTTGCGGTCGTCGGTTTGACGTGGCCATCCGCAGCTTGGGCACAAGGCGGGTTTTCCGAGGAGGCTGCTGCGGAGGCAGCGTTTCGTCAGGCGGCCAAGGCGCTCGAGGAGGGGAACTTGGCGGAGGCGTGCGAGAAGTTCGAAGCCAGCCAAGAACTCGACCCCGCATTGGGCACGACCCTACGACTGGCGGATTGCTACGACCGACTCGGAAAGACCGCCAGTGCTTGGGCGACCTTCCAGCAAGCCGCGGCCATGGCCAGACAGCAAGGCCAGAATGAGCGAGAGGCGATAGCGCTCGAACGCGCTGGAGATCTGTACGAGCGCCTCTCGTATCTCGCTCTGAGCATCGCGCCAGAAACGCGCGAGCTCGACGGAGTGGAAGTCGTGCTCGACGATACCAAGGTGCCTGAAGGTACCTGGGGGACGCCAATCCCGATCGATCCGGGTGTCCACGTGCTGACGGTGCACGCTCCCGGTTACGAGGAGTGGAGCACCGAGCTGGACGTTCCCGAGACCCCGGGCGAAGAAGAAGCGACGATTCCGCCGCTCACCGAGACCGTGGAGGTCGACACAGACGGTACCGAAGAGCAGGGGGCGCGCGAGGTGAGCTATGAACCGACGGCTCCAGACCTCTCTCGAGATGAGGAGGGGTCGTCGACTCAGAGGGTGCTGGCGTACACCAGCGGCGCCCTCGGTGTCGCCACACTGGGCCTGGCCGGCTACTTTGGCTATCGTGCCTACAGTCTCCATCAGCAATCTCTGGAGCACTGCCTGGCTGGCGCAGGTAACTCGTGCTCGGCTCGCGGCAAAGAGATCCGCGATGATGCCATTCAACAAGGCAACTACGCCACTGTAGCTTCCGCGGCTGGGCTTGCGCTGACCGGAGCCGCGATCGTACTGTTCCTGGCGGAACCTGCTGAGCGCGGAGTGGCTAGCTCTCGTGGATTGACGGTGGTGGCTGGCGCTTCTCCCGCGGGAGCGGGCGTCGAGATCGGAGGCACGTGGTGACGCGGAGTCTGCCGTTCCACTTTTCGCTGCTGTCTTGCTGGTTGGCGTTCGGATGCAACTCGGTACTCGGCATCGAAGAGGCGCAGGTCGATCCTCGGCTCGAGATCAGCGAGGATGCCCTCGACCCCGCGGGGCTCGTGGTTGCCGAGCAGGAAAAGCCGGATGCCGGGGCAGTGGGAACGGATGACGTGAATGCGTCGACAGCTCCGGTTGCGTCAGCGACCGACACCGAGACGGGAAGTGTCGAGGAGCAAGAGGCGACCGACTCGCCATCTCCTGAGCTCGAAGACAGCGGTGTGGGCGAAAGCGACCAGTCGGACGAGCTGGACGACGTCGAAGAGAGCGACCAGCGAGATGACGACGACGCTACGGAGCGCGATGGCGGAGCCAGTGCCGAGGACGAAGACGAGTCCGAGACCACGACACTGTGCCAGCGCTACTGCGAAGAGATCATGGACCTGTGCACTGACGAACTCGCACAGTACCGGGACATGGCACAGTGCCTGAAGGTGTGTGAGTATTTCCCCGAAGGTGAACTCACGTCCGAGGAAAACGGAAATACGGTTGCGTGCCGCCTCCGACACGCGTCCAAGGCTCGCTACGCGGCGGGCACGGAGCACGAAGCGTACTGCCGTCAAGCCGGGCCCGGAGGGGATGGCTTCTGCGGCACCAACTGTGAGAGCTATTGCACGTTGATGATGGGTGTCTGCAACGAAGACACGGCGGAAATCTACCACTACGACAGCGAAGAGCAGTGCATGGCGGTGTGCAACGCGCTTCCCGTCAGTGACGTGACCTACTCGACGAACGACGTGGAGGTCGCCGACGGAAACCACGTCCAGTGCCGACTCTTTCACGTCACTTCCGCGGCCATGCTCGACCCGGAGGAACACTGTGAGCACTCGATGGGTCTCACCCTTTGCGAGGCACCTGACGAGGCGGCTGAGACCCCGAGCCAATGATGCCGCTCTAGCGGTTGGGGGCGCACGCATGATGATGAGCGTGTGCCTCTCCCCGCCACGTTGGGCAGGCCGACTGAATGCCTCAGCGCAGCAAGTAGGCGGCCGTCGCGCAGGTGATGAAGAGGAACAGGGCCAGCCAGAGTTGGAGGTGCCGGGCGCGTTGTCGCCGCGTGATGCCCGTCTGTTCCTCGTTCGCTGACTGATGCTGACCTCGCGCTAGACCCGTCTCGATCAAGGTGTCCGAGACCTCGGACGGGTCGTGGATGATCACGGTGGCTAGTTTGGGCGCTGCGAAGGGCTGGACGCGCGCCTCCACGTGACTCGAGCGCGGGATCCGACTGGGCCGAAAGGCGGTCGTTACTTCCTGATCGTCGTCGTCGGGAACGTCGACTTCGATGTCTTCGTTGATGTAGACCGGCGCGACGGGGCGTTCACCCGATACGACGGTGCTCGTCGCGCTGGGAGGCGGCGCGGGTGCCTTGGGTAGGCGTTTGCCTGCCGAGCTAGCGAGCGGCGAGACGAAACACGCGGTTTCGTCGTCGTCCCCGCACTGGTCACGGATGGCGTCCAAGGGCAACGCGCGGAAGCGTCGCATCTCCAACGTCGTGCCGACGAGGGCGCTCACAACCTCCGCGACGTCCGACTCCGTACCGAAGAGTTCCTGAGGGAGCTCTGCGAGCGCATCGGCCAGCTCGCGCCGCGACGTCCAACTCCTGTCTGGTCGAGACAGGAGCTGGATCTCGGCGGGTATGCGCTCGTCGTCATTCGTGCCATCGCGGTCGCCGATCGTCAGATCGCGCAGCAGGTCGATGGCCGTTCGGATGTCGGTGAGGATCGCCCCCCGCGATGCGTCGCCCCCTGAAGGCTCTGCGTGGGGCTCCCAGCGGTGGAGATAGTCCGCAACCCCCGGTTCTGAGAGCAATGTCGAGCCATAGGCCGCGAGCCAGATGGTGTCCGCGTGTAGGCAACGCGGAGATTGTTTCCAGGCGAGCAGCACGTCCGCTTCGTCCGCGGCGACCAGCGCGTCGTGGACGATCCGTGTCGCAACCTGCGGCGGGATGTGAGAGTCGTCTCTTTTTGCAGCTTCGAGCAGTTCGTGAACGGTGACGCCGTCGATGTGTTCGCTAGCGACGTACACCGACTCCTCACAGCGCACGAGTGAGATGACTTTGGCGACCGCCGGGTGGGCCAGCGAGCGCACCACACCGATCGTCAGTTCGAGCCCGACGATGTCGCGGGGCAGAACCCTGCGCAGTAGCACCAGACGCCCGGCATCCACGCCTTCGAGAATTCGCCCGAGGAACAGTGGACCGGTACTGCCCTCGAACAACGGCAGGAGGATTTCACTGCGCTGGTAGGCCGCGCTCGCCTCGGGTTTTCTGATGGAACTCACCCTTTGTGAAAGCGGCCCTCATCTCGATAGCTTGAGCCCAGGGCGCTCGAATTCCCTCCCGCTCGCGGTGGTCGCTACAGTCAGCTTGCCAAACGGGATGGCGGCTGCAACGGCGCGGTGTTGCAGTACCCTAGTGGGAAAAGTCCCTGGGTCATTCCCCCACCACCGTTCCAGATCGCCGCAGTCACGGATCACCTGTCGGTGGCGCGACTTCACCGCTCATACCGTCACCAAAGCGCAGCGTGACCACCGGTAGTATCAACAGTGTGACGAAGGTGCTCGTGAGCAGGCCACCAATCACGACAGACGCGAGGGGCCGCTGCACCTCTGCTCCTGTCCCCGTGGCAACCGCCATCGGCAAAAATCCGAGGGCCGCGACGAGTGCGGTGGTCAGAACTGGCCGCAGGCGTTCGCTCGCGGCGTCGAACACTGCGCTGGCGGCATCTTGTCCTGCTCTCTGGTGATTCAAGATCGCTGTCATCAAGACGACGCCGTTGAGCGTCGCCACCCCGAAAAGCGCGAGGAAGCCAACCGCTGCGCTCATCGATAGGTCCAGGCTGCGCAGGGCGAGTGCGAAGGCGCCCCCGGTGACCGCAGCCGGAATGTTGATGAACACCAACACGGCCGCTCGCATACGCCCAAATGCCCAGTACAGCAGAATGAACACCACCGCCAGCGTGAGCGGTACGATGATGAGCAGCCGCGCCGCGGCCCGTTCCAAGTTCTCATACTCACCGCCGTACTCGATGAAGCTTCCGGTCGGCAGTTTGAGGTCGGCAAGACGCTCGCGCACGTCGCCGACGAAGCCAGCCAAGTCGCGGCCGCGCACGTTGGCTTCGACGAGCACACGGCGCAGACCTTGTTCGCGGCTGACTTGTGCCGGGCCTTCTTCGAGCAAGACGTCCGCGACATGCGGCAAGGGCACGAGGGTGCCGACGTCACTCAACAAAAGCGACTGAGACATCCCGTGAGGTCGCAAGTCCGCCTGCTGTTGACGCACGACGACGTCGAACCGTCTCAGACCGTCGAGGAACTTGCCCACCACGACCCCCTGTCGCAGCGATTGCACGTGCAACGCCAGCTCGCTTGCGGCCACTTGGTTCTGCGCGAGCAGTCTGGGCTGCGGTTGTACGCTCAGCGTTTGCTGTCCTCGGGTGGGCTCCACGCGGATGTCGGCAGCGCCGGGGATGTGGCTCAAGCGCGACGCGACATCGCTCGCGAGCTTACTCAGCTGAGCCAGCTCGTGGCCGTAGATCTTGACCCCGACGTCGGACTGCACGCCGCCGATCAGTTCACCGACGCGCATCTCGATGGGCTGGGTAAACGCAAAACCAGTCCCAGGAAGTGCGTCTTCCAAGATCGGTTGCAACACGTCGGCGAAACCTGCGGCGTCGGAAGCCGTCGTCCACTCCTTGCGCGGCTTCATGCTCACGAGAATGTCGGCCTGTTCGATGCCCATGACGTCGGTCGCGACGTCGGGACTGCCAATTCGTGATACCACGCGCGTGACTTCGGGAAACCCTAGGATGGCTCGTTCGACTTTGCTCGTGCCTTCGATAGCCTCAGTCAACGAGACACTCGGCGGTCGAGTGATTTGAATCGCGAGGCTGCCTTCTTCGAGCCTGGGCAAGAACTCGCCGCCGAGGCGGGTGATGACGGCGATACCCACACCCACCAGCAACAACAAGAGCGCAGACGATAGGCGCCACCGCGGCAATGCCCAGCTGAGCAGCGTGCGGTATGCGGACTTGGCGCGACGCGCAACCCAAGGTTCCTTTGGTTCCTTTCGCGGTAGGGCGATGCTCGCAAGCACCGGGACCCAGGTGAAGGTCAACACGAAGGCAGTGCCCAGGGCGAACAGAACGGTCAGTGCCATGGGGCGAAACATCTTTCCCGCAACCCCTTCGAGCAACAGCACGGGCAGGTAGACGATCGCAATGATGGCGACCGCCAGGGTGACGGGGCGTCCAACTTCGGTTGCTACGCGCGCTAGAGCTCCCTTAGCATCCAGACGGTGGGCGACCATCGCAGCAAGCGTTCCCTCGACGATGACCACGGCTCCATCGACGACGAGCCCGAAGTCGATGGCGCCCAGACTGAGCAAGTTCCCGCTCAGGCCGAATTGTTGCATCAACCAAAAGGCGCCCAGCATCGACAGAGGGATCACGGAAGCCACCACCAAGCCCGCTCGAAGACTGCCGAGCATGAAGAGCAGCACGACCGCCACGATGATGCCACCTTCGAACAAATTGGTTCGCACGGTGTGAAGCACGTCCTCCACGAAAGCTGCCCGGTCGTAGAAGGGTTCGATGACGACTCCCTCGGGCAGGCTCACTGCGATCTCTTGCAAACGCGCTTTGGCGTCGGCGACCACACGGTGGGCGTTTGCGCCTGCCAACATTTGCACCATCGTGTAGATGGTCTCACCCTGTCCGTCCGCCGTTGCCGCGGAGAAGCGCGGCGCAGCTCCCTCGGTCACCGTGGCGATGTCTTCGACCAAGACGGCGACCGTGCCTGGTGCGAGATCAGCCTTGCGGACCAGCTGGTTGGCGACTTGCTCCCGTGTCCGATAGCTGCCGTCGACACGGATGAACGTGCCTTCTTCGCCGTGTTCGATCATGCCGGCGCCGACGCTGGCCCCGCCTGCCATCAATGCTTCGACCAGCATGGTTTCGGTCACACCACGACTCTGCATTCGCAAGCGGTCGGGTTGCACGACCACCTGGCGCTTGTCCCCGCCCCACGAGTTTACCTCCACCACGCCGGGAACTCGACTCAGCCTGGGGGCGAGTTCCCAATCGATGACGGTGCGAAGCTCCTGCAGCGAGTGCCCGGGCCACCTCGACGTGAAGTGATAGACTTCCCCAAGACCCGTGGTGAGCGGTCCCAGCTCGCTGGGCCCGGCAGCTTCCGGCAAGACGTCGCTCACCGCCGGCAGGCGCTGCACGACGAGCTGGCGTGCGTCGAAGATGTCCGTCGAGGCGTCGAATACGAGGGTCACCGCGCTGACGGCTGCGCGTGATACGGAACGCATGCGTACTACGTGTGGAACGCCGGAAAGCGCGCGTTCGACGGCTTGTGTGACTCGCGCTTCGACTTCGAGGGGCGACAGGCCGGGCGCTGGAGTCAGCACCTGCACTTGCACGTTCGAGACGTCGGGCACGGCGTCGATGGGTAGCGTCCGGAAGGCGTGTGCCCCGGCGGCCACGAGCGCGATGACGAGCATCAGGCTTGGCCAGATCGAACTCAGCGTGCTGCGTACGAGGCTGGTGATCACTCCAGTTGCCCTTTCATCAGTTCGCCCTTGAGCAGCAGCGCGCCGCCGACGACCACTTCCGAGTGCTCCAGTCCGTCGGCTCGGAAGTAGGCTTGCCCGGAGATGATCTCCACGTCGGAGACGTGAATTGGAAGAAATGTCCGCTCCCCGGTGCGGCGGAAGATGATCTGGCCGCCTTCGAAGCTCGTCACGGCGTCGGCGTCGACGCGCCAGCGTTCGGAGTTCGTCTCAACGCTCTGCAGCGGCAGTGATACTTCCACCTGCGCTCCTTCGAACAGTGGGATGGCACAGCTTTCGACGACGACCCGGTACGGTATCGTGCCCGACTGGGGATCGACACGTTGAAGGTTCCCGGTGACCTGGCCTTGACACGGAGCCTCGTGCCCCACTGCGATCACTGTGGCTGCCCCCGACGCGATGCCGTTCGCGTTTACTTGAGGGACCCAGGCCAGCACCGATAGAGCTTCTGGCTTGAGCAGGCGCACCAGTTCTCGACCAGCGCTGACGGAACTCCCCGCGGTGACTCCGACGTGGCTCACCGTTCCAGCAAACGGAGCGCGGAGGACGAGGTTCGCTCCGCCTCGTTTGCCGGCGCCCCAGGCACGCAGGTTGCCTTCGGCGGCGGCGTAGTCGGCACTTGCCAGGGCGAGTTGCTGGCTCGCGAGGGTGCTATCGCGCACGCTCGTAGCGCGCACCTTTTCGAGCTGCTGCTCTTGCTCGACCATGCGCTCGGCGCGCACTCGAAGTGCCTCACTGCGTTGCAGTTCGGCCCGCGCCACCGCGACGGCGGGCGCGTCGAGTCTGGCGATGAGCTGCCCCCGCTCGACGTGCTGGCCCGGCTCGACGAGCAGTTCCGTGACTCGAGCATCGGTGGGGGCACTGAGCACGGACGCCCCATGGGGGCTGACCTCGACCCGACCGCTGACCGTCAGCACGCGTGGGACGTGCGAAACCACTTGCGCGCGAGTCAAGCGGAGCTGCCCATTGCTCAGCGCTGCTTTCGGAATTTCGACGATCGGTTCTGCACCCTCGTTGTGTTCGAGGGTGGGCGTCGCGTCGGGCGCTGCGTGCTGTTCACACGATACGGTGAGCAGTGAGATGGTGAGCAGTCGTTGGAGGTGGTGCATCATGGCTTCGTCCTGACCCAATGGACCAACCAACCTTCGGCCCATGCGAGCTGTATCTGTGCCAGAGCCAGCTCGCGCTGCACTTCGAGCTGATTCAGTTCAGCTTCGAAGATCCGATCCCGAGCCAGCAGCAGGGCGTTGAGGGCGACCTTGCCGGCACGGAATTTGTGTTCGATGAGCATGGCTGCTCTCCGTGCCGGCTCGAGTTCCTCGTTGCGTGCGTGCTGGACCATGCGTGCGCGAATGGCCAATTGCCGACGCAAGTCCCTGGCCAAGAACTGCATGCGTTCCTTCAAGTGCTCCGCCTCGAACTCCAACGCCTCGACGTCGCGTTCGTTCTGAGCGGAGGAATAGCTAGCGGAGTTGCCGAACGGCAGCGGCAGAGAAACTTGTCCCAGCATCAGCCAATCTCCGGTGCCCTCGCGTGTGACGCTCACCCCCAGACCCATGGTCGGACGCGCCTCGACCAGCTCTAGTTCTGCACCAGCGCGCTTCGTTCGCGCTCGAGCCCACAGACTCTGGACTGCGGGGTGCACGTCGTCTGCGGCGACGTCGATCAGCCGAAGTTCACCAGCTGCGGTGAAATCGGCCAGAGGCGCGCCCAACAGTAGGCGCAAGCTTGCCAGTGCGCGGTCCCGTTCGACCGAAGCCGTCAACAGGCGTATCCGCTGGCGCCCCAAGTTCGACTGCGCGAGTGCGTCATCGCCGGGCTCCAAGGCCCCCACTTCGACTTGGGCGACGACCACGCTCTGCAGTTGCTCCGCGCGCTCGACGGCTGCCCGCCACAATTCTTCGACCTGCTGCCAGTGACGAAGCTCGACCCACTGGGAGAGCACCTCTTGGCTCACGTCGAGCTCCTGTTGTGCCTGCGCCGCACGACTCAGCTCCGCAACCTGGGCCGCGTGCGTAGAGCGACTGTCAGAGAGCGAGGCAAGGCGAAGTGGCTGAGAGACGGAAACGACCACCTCGGGAGCCGTGTCCGCCCCCGCATTGCGTCGGGCGCCGGCCCCCAGTCCGACGACGAGGGGCAGCGGTGGCGTCGCATCGGCGTGGCGAGCAATCTCGGCGGCCCGTCGCGCGCTCATTCGTACGGGCACGAGCTCCGGCGACTGAGCCAAGGCCCGCCGCGCTGCATCGCGGGGGCCAAGCGGCTGCGCGGCAAGCGTCGGTGCCCAGGTGGCGAGCAACAGGGAAAGAATTGGGAAAAGGCGGCGCATCGAGTCTGCCCCGAGGGATGCTCACGCGACGCGGGCGCGGCCATGCGTCAGATGACGTGCCGCGCCAATTGGGCGACAAAACGCCTTGGGTCCGGGGCCAGAATCCGCCATGCGACGTGCCCCCGACACGGGCGAAATCGCTCGGGATCACCTAGAACACGTCTCGTGAGCGCTGACGACGACTGGTCTGAGTGGAAGCGCACCTCTCTGGTGCTTTTCGTTGGCATCGCCGCTCTGGTGGCTGTTGACGTGGTCGTCGACCTCGCCGAAGGAACGAGCATCACCCACGTGCTCGTAGAGGGCGTGGTCCTTCTCCTCGCCGCGGTTGGAGTCGTCCGTTTGTCGCTGGCGAGCCGTCGCCTTGCCGGCCGTGCCCACACCCTGGAGAAGGACCTGGCGACGTCCCGTGCAGAAGCTGCGCGCTGGCGACGAGAGGCGGCAGAGGTGCTCGCAGGATTGGGGCAGGCGGTGGAGCGTCAGTTCGAGCGCTGGGAGTTGAGCAAAGCCGAGTCGGAAGTGGCACTGCTGCTCCTGAAGGGCCTGAGTCTGAAGGAGATTGCGCAAGCACGTTCAGTGAGCGAGCGCACCGCTCGCGACCAGGCACGAGGTGTCTATCGCAAGGCGGGCCTGAGCGGCCGCGCCGATCTGGCTGCGTTCTTCTTGGAGGATCTGCTCATCACCGGTCGCAGCTAGGGGAGAGATGACGTCGTTCCGCGCAGAACAGCCCGGCTGAGCGCGCGTTGCGCAGAAATGAACGCTTACTTCCATGCGCCATAGGCTGTAAAATCTCGCGGCGTTTCCATGGGGCAGGGCAACTTGACCAAGTCTGAGCAGGAAAGTCTCGGCGTCGTCGCAGGCGTTCTCGAACGCGAGGGCCTATTTCGCCAGTGGGTCGAAACGGCGCATGCAGGCTTCTGGGCCATCGACGCGGACGCGAAGACCACATTCGTCAACGAGCGCCTCGCGCACATGCTCGGCTATGAGCGAGAGGAAATGCTCGGCATGCCGCTCAGCGCGTTCATGGACGAGCGGGGTAGGGAAATCGCGGAGCTGAACATTCGGCGGCGTCAGGAGGGCATCGAAGAACAGCACGACTTCGAGTTTGTCAGGAAAGATGGCGCACGTGTCATCACCAGTATGGAGACTTCGCCTTACACTGACGCGGAGGGCAACTACGCGGGGGCCGTGGCGTTCGTCTCTGACGTGACCGCGCTGCGGGAGGCAGACCAGCGGGCGCGGTACCTGGCGGCGGTAGTGGAAGCCGCAGAGGAGGGGGTCATCAGTTTGGCGCCCGACGGAACCATCCGAAGTTGGAATCCGGCGGCGCAACGCATTTTCGGGTACACGCCGGAAGAAGTGATCGGGCAGCACGTTACCATCCTCAGTCCGGAGGGAACGCGTGCGACGAGCCAGGAGCTGTTCGTGCGGTCCAAGGCCGGGAACCCTCCGGTTCGACTGGACGTGAAACGACGTCACAAGGATGGACACGAGGTGCACGTGTCACTGTCGCTATCCGTTCGCAGAGATGAGTTCGGAGAGATCAGCAGCCTCGTCGGTGTGATCCGTGACGTCGGCGATCGGGTGGAGGCCGAACGCAAGCTGCTGTCCTCCAATCGGTTGTTGAGCTCGCTCCTGGAGTGCGCCGGCGAGGGCGTCTTCGTCAAGGACGCGGACCTGAAGTTTCGGTTTGCCAACGAACGAGCAACCGCGCCGCTCGGTATCGAACCCGACGCGATCGTCGGAAAGACGGACGCGGACTTCCTTCCTCAGCCGCTGGCCGATGAATCACGCGAGCAAGACCTCGAAGTCATCCGCACACGCAGGACCATCACCCGAGAATTTCGCATGACGTCGCCTGACGGCGACGACGTGTGGCTGGTTGAGACCAAGGCGCCGTTGCTTGAACATGGCGCAAAAGGGGACGTGACGGGGGTCGTTGGGGTCTCGCGGGACATCACCGCCATGCACGTTGCCCAAGAGCGGCAACGTGCGCTCGAGACCCAAATGCTCCATGCTCAGAAGCTGGAGAGCCTGGGCCTTCTCGCCGGCGGCATCGCCCATGACTTCAACAATCTACTGGTTTCGATCCTGGGCTATGCGGACTTGGCTTCGATGGAACTTGCCACGTCGTCTCCGGTTCAGGCTGACCTGACCGCCATCATCGAGGCTTCGAGACAGGCCAGCGATCTGTGTCGCCAGCTCCTTGCCTACGCTGGGCGAGGTCGCTTCGTGATTGAGCAAGTCGAGCTCTCGGATACCTTGTCCGACGTCGTGGCGTTGCTCGAGGTCACCGTGAGCAAACCGGTTTCGCTGCAGCTCGATCTCGCGAACACGTCCATCATCGTGGAAGCCGACGTCACCCAGCTGCGGCAAGTGTTCATGAACCTCGTCACCAATGCCT
The DNA here is from genome assembly GCA_050301735.1 of Polyangiaceae bacterium. Classification (GTDB taxonomy): domain Bacteria; phylum Myxococcota_A; class Polyangia; order Polyangiales; family Polyangiaceae; genus SZUA-265. The sequence goes on from JBNKZR010000111.1 coordinate 15,596, forward strand.
CGGAGGCCGTGGGGAGCATGACCGGAGTGATTCGCGTCTCGACGGGGACCACCGTGGTCGACGCGGACTACTTTGCCGGTTGCGTTACCAAGCCGAACTTGGAGGCAGGAACCTACGCATTCTTCGAGGTTGCGGACAGCGGCTCTGGTATGGACGTCGAGACCGCGCGCAAGATATTCGACCCGTTCTTCACCACCAAGACGATGGGCCGTGGGCTCGGCCTGGCCGCCGTGTTGGGCATCATTCGCGGTCACGGTGGTGCCATCCGCGTCTACAGCGAACCCGACCGCGGGACTTCGGTCAAAGTGCTGCTGCCTCTCGTCAACGACGCGCAACGACCAGCGAAGTCGAAGGTGCCGCGTGAGGTTCCTGACGCTGGCGTCATTCTCGTCGTCGACGATGAAAGCGGCGTGCTTCAATTCGTACGCCGTGCGCTCACTCGCGCGGGGTTCGAAGTCATGACGGCAAGCAGCGGTGAAGATGCCGTTGCTCGATTCTCGGCTGAATCCGACCGCGTCAGCGCGGTGCTCCTCGACGTGACGATGCCCGGCATGGACGGTCACCAGACCTTCTCGGAGTTGCGTCGCATCAGGGCCACCGTGCCCGTCGTCTTATCCAGCGGTTTCTCCGAGCAAGATATGACGGGCCGTCTTTCGGATTCCGGTTTGGCTGGGTTTCTGCCCAAACCGTATTCCGTGCACGAGCTATTGAGCTGTTTGCGGCGCGCGATGGGTTCGCCCGCGCCAGGGTGACCGCTGGCGACGGCCGCCTGGCGGGGCGGGCCTTGCGAGTTCGTCCGTGGAGCGCTACACGGCACGCCGTGCCTGAGGAAGAGTCGACGTCGAGCTTCAAAGTGATGTGGCTGCTACTTGCCGCCGGGGCATTGTCCTTGCTCGGTGGTGGGGCACTGTTTGCCATCAATCAAACGACCGCTGGCGGACCAGGCGGGCAGCTCGGCCCTGGGCGACTCGAAGAGACGTACCAGACGGGGGAGCAGGTCGACATCTGGCGCAACGAGAGTTGGCACTCGGGCAAGGTCGTCGCGGTCGATGGTGAGCGCTACCGTGTGCAGTACGATCGCGCCGATGTCTTTTCCGCCGAACGTGTCGACAACAGTCGCTTGCGTCATCACCAGTGAGCGGCGAACGAGACTGGTCAACCGTCGTGTGATCGTGACGATGGTGCGTTGCTTGATGTTCGTGCGTGTACTTCAGGCACCTCTCGCGTGTCAGTCGGACCACGACGTGAGCGAGCCGGCCATCGCCGGCTCCGCCAGCCGTGCCCGGCTTCTGGGACCCGGAGTGAGCTCCGGCGGTCTACGTGATCATTCGCCGTCAGCGGCTTCACCCCGGCCGTCGCCTGCGACCCAAGTAGCGGCGCTGGAGAGCCAACCGCTCAGCGTCTCTCGGGTATTGCTCACGATGGGAGTGGTGAAGATGACGGCAGCAACCAGCAATAGCAGACCGATGAAGGCGTGACGCCAGCGGCCGGTCAGCAGTCGCACCAATACCGCCAGGAGCACGACTCCGCCGAAACCAAAAAAAGCTTGGCCGTCGGAGTCGGATCTCAACCCGGCAACGCCGATGCCGAGCAGGAACGTCACCAAGCTGACTAGCAGCGCCGCACCCAGGGCACGCTCGGTGCGCATCATCCTGCTGAGGACGAATACCAGCCACAAGACAGGCTTGAGCACGGACCCAACGCGGTCGGACAAGCCACCGACGACGCGGCTCGACTTGAAGGTATGGTCGAGCATGCCCCACAGCAACAAGCCCGCCCGAGCAACGTACTCCACCAGAAGACTGCTCGGAACCTCCTCGGTGATGGGCTTGCCGCCGAGCTTCAGGCCTTTGACTTGCTTCAGCGGGTCGCGTCCGGGCTCCGGCAAACGTTCAGGGCCCTCCTTCCAACGCCAGTCGGCATTCTGCACCTTCGAGTCGTGCGCCAGCATGTCGACGTATTCGCCCATGGCAGCGATCTGTCCTGCGCCTATCAATGCTCTGCGAAACTCGTCTTGGTTGGCCACGTCATGAGGCGCATTCCTCAACGCTGCGAATGCGGAGGAGACCCTTCCGCAGGCTTCGCGCAGTCCGGTCACGTCGCCGGGCAGTCCCTCTTTGAGGTGTTTGAGGAGCGCTTCGGTCTCGAACTGCGTGGCCAGTGCGTCCGCCACCTGAGCGTCTGCCAGGCGCTCGGCGATGATTGCCCACGCGGCAGGCGAAAGCAGTGTCTGTATGATCTGGCACAGCCCGTCGGAGTGACCCCAAGCGATGTCGTTGGTGCGCCAGTCGCGGCGCAAGAAGGCTGAGAAGTGTCCCAGCAGGTCGCCGGTGATCTTGTCCGCAGCATCGATGTTGGGTGGCAGCTTGGCATCTCCTGGAGAGATGCGGACGATCTCGACCTCGTCGAGCTCGTAGAGTCCCGCCGACAGCTCGGCAGGGTAGATCGCAATGTCGATGTCGGCGAACTGCTCCAGATGCTGTTTCTGCTCGGGGGTCACACCGACTGCCAGGATGCTGTTCAACCAATGCACAGCAGCGAGGGAGTTGGAGTGAGGCGCCGTAGGCTCGTTCAGCCGTGCTTTCAGCCAGGATGACGCTTTCCTCGCCAACTCGCTGAAGTGTGAACTCGTCAATTGCGTGGGGTCCCCATTCTGGAAGCTGCCGAGCTCATCCGGTGTGAGCCACTCCGCGCTGAGATAGGCTTCCAACAATGCGTACCTCTGCAGAACGGCGCGGCCGAGCGTTGCGTCCAACTCGGGGGCGAGGAGCTTGTCGCGGCGGCCCTTGCGGCACTCTCTCAAGGCTCGGCGAGAGAGCGGGTGATCTTCGTGAGTGCGCTGGTAGTCGGCGATCACTCGCAGCCACACATCGCGCAAGAGTTTGAAGCCCTTGATCACTCGTCCTACGGCGTAGCGTGGGTTGTCCGTGGCGTGCACCGCAGCCCCGCTATGCGGGACGGCGTAGAGTGTGTCGTACGCGCGCCGCAGGTGAAAGCCGAGGTCCACGTCACGTTGGTGCTCGAAGCTGGCTCTCTGGCAAATCGCTGGTAGCTTCTCCAGTACCTCGTCGAGCCCGTGACTGGCGTCGACTTCGGCCGGGCTCGTGCCGACGAGCATACAGCCGACCGAGCGTTGCACGGCCAACAGATACGAAAGCGTGGCGGCGTCGTCGGGAGCAGCGCCCCGGGTGGGGGGGTTGGCGCGCAAGCTCTGGCGAGTGCTTCTGAACTGGGCGACCCGGGCGTTGTGCTGGTCGAGGCGCTCGACTCTCGCGCCGAGCTGATCCGCGGCATGCTCACGCGCCGTGACGAGTCCAGCTCCTCGGACTGGATCCATCTGTGGCTGGACACCCACGACGACGACCGGACGGC
>JBNKZR010000112.1:0-18823 GCA_050301735.1 Polyangiaceae bacterium
CCATTGTGCTGTCCTTTCGCGATGTTGCGCCTCTGTCAGGTGGTAGCGCGGGGCGATGAACGCCTCGGCCCGTGTGATCCAGCCGCCTTTTCCTCCGTCACGCCGGCGCGCATATTTGCGGCTGGCGGTACGGGCAAAGTTCTGTTCGATGGGACCTACTGGGAGGCGACCAGCGAGGTCACCATCCCAGCCCACGCGCGTTGCCGAGTGGACGCCATCGAGGGTCTGCTGCTACGAGTCAGTCCGTTACCCTCTACCACTCCCGAGGAACCAACCTGAGGGGCCGCGCGGCTCCCTGTCCGAAAGTGAGCGAGAACGATGGTCTATTTTGGCATTCTGGTCGTGTTGACGGTGCTCCTGTTGGGTTCGGCGGTGCGCATCCTGCGGGAGTACGAACGCGGCGTGGTCTTTCGCCTGGGCTCCGCCCTCAAACAGGTGAAGGGCCCCGGGTTGGTGCTGATCATCCCCTTTGGCGTCGATCGGCTGGTCAAAGTCGACATGAGAGTCAGGACCATGGACGTGCCGCCTCAAGACGTGATCACCCGCGACAACGTCTCGGTAAAGGTGAATGCCGTCGTCTATCTCAAAGTGGTCAACGCGCGCGACGCAATCTTGGAAGTCGAGCAGTACTACTACGCTACGTCCCAGTTGGCCCAAACCACACTGCGCTCCGTCTGCGGCGAGAAGGAGCTGGACACGCTGCTCACCGAACGGGAGCAGATCAATCTCTCGCTGCAGTCGATCCTCGATCGCCACACCGATCCATGGGGCGTGAAAGTCACCCTGGTCGAAGTCAAACAAATCGACCTACCACAGGAGATGCAACGGGCCATGGCCGCACAAGCGGAGGCCGAGCGTGGACGTCGCGCCAAAGTCATTCACGCCCGGGGCGAAAGTGAGGCCGCCCAGCACCTCGTCGAAGCGGCGGAGATGATGGACAAGCACCCCGTGATGCTCCAGCTTCGTTACCTGCAGACGCTGCTAGAGGTGGGAGCCGAACACAACTCCACGACCCTATTCCCCGTCCCCATCGACCTACTGAAGACGTTCATGGACCGCGATAAGCGCTGAGACGGTGGTCCGCAGGAAGCGGCGTGGGCTCTTCGCGTATCTCCCCTGCCCGCTACCGCTCCGCCACCCACCGCTCCAACAACGTGCGCAGCGCCTCCGGTTCGTTCTCCGGTGTGGGCGTGCCCAACTGCGACAGGTTGTTGAGGCCATGGCAGACCGGGCAGGTACGGATCTCGCCGGCTTGAAACGACAACCAGTTGCGTTCACGCACCACGGGTTCACCCTCGGGGCTGACGAGCTGCCAGGACAGAGCGCGCCGCGCGGGAACGAAAGCTGCGACCGATCCATCCTCGCCGATGGCCGTGCTTCCTGGGGCGACACCGCTCTCGGCCATCGGGGTCTCGCCAAGGGGCCGAGGTAACAAGCGTCGACCTTCGATGTTGCCGTAGCCGCGCACCGCTTCGGCTCGAAACACCTGCAGATGGCTGATGTCGTAGACCGTGCCGTCCGTAGCGATGGCCTCCGCGCCGCCCGGCACACGCAAGTTGAAGGGTTGATTGAGATCGGCGCGATCGCGCAGGGTGACGTTGCGCATCACGATCAGAGCCAGTTCGTTGTCGCGCAACCAAGCTTGCAGCTCCGCTTCATCGACGCCCACGGCGTCTAGCACGTTCTGCTCGGGCTCTTCCAAGCTCGAGCGCCGCGGCTCGGGCGCGGGGCGAGCGACCACTTCCACCGGATCGAGCTCCCAAAGCGGCCCATCGTAGGTGACGCGCGCGTCGGGATCCCACCACGTGACTCGTTTGCTGATGCCGTCGGTCAACGGCGCCGACGCGCGCATGTTGCTGCCCGAGCCTTCGAGTTCGTAGAGTCGGTAGTCGTAGTTGGTGGGCGGGTCTTCGTCGTAGTTCACCATCGCGTAGTCCGTGCTGCGGGTGTAGACGGCCACGAGACGTCCATCGTGCAGCGGTAGGGGGCTTCTGAAGGTCCCTTCGTCCTCGGCGGTCACGGCTTCGGCAACCATCTCCTCTGCCGTCAGTGACGGGTGCCCGTCGAAGCGCACCAAACGACCGCCGCCAGCGGTGTAGAACTCGGGCGCCAGCGTCGCATAGTAGCTGCCGGGTTCGAGCGGGTCTTCTTTGATGTGGAAGGTGCCGCCGTCACCACCGAACGAGAAGCGGTTGGCACGGTACTCCTCAGGCGCGTAGTAACTGAGATTGTCGTCGTTCATGAACGAGCCCTCGGTGTAGGAGCCACCGAATTCGTGCCTACCAACGTGATTGATGGTTTCTTCGGCACTGCCGTCCTCATTCATTTCCCAAGGAAAGAAGTGATTGAAGGTGTGGCCAGAAACGCTGCCCTCCGTCTCACGCGCCTCCGGAAATACCTCTGAGCCCTCGATCTCGGTGGTCGAGGTGGCATCAGCCGACTCATCGGAGTAGGTGATCGGCTCGTATTCGGGCAACGCCTGCTGATCGCGCTGCAAGTGGTCCCACTTGGTGAAAATGACGCGGCCGAAGCTGTCTATCGTGGGAGAGAACGCCCCGCTCGGAGCGTGTTCGAGCAGCACCAAGTCGCCGCTGTCGGGGCTGAGGCGATAGATGCCGGTGACGGTGGCGGCGCTTTCGTACTCGTCCAGCTGGGGGTAGTGATGCTCGGCGCCACTCGGGGGACGGTCCGACGTGAACAGGATGTCGTCCCCGTTGGTGGCGTACAGCGGTGCGACGTTGTTGTACTGCTCTGGCTGCCCGGCAACCTTGGTGATGGTCGCCATCTCGCCCGCTTCGAGACCCGTCACTTCGTACAGCTGCCAGGTCGGGTAGACGTGCTCGTACTGCACGGGCGGTGCGCCAATGAGCATCGAGAAGACGGCCTTCTCACCACTCCAATGCACCGTGGGCTCCCGGACGGCGATGGCTTGCTCGTCTTGCTCTTCGCCCTCCGAGCCGAAGCCCGCCTCGCGCGTGAGGTTGCGCAGCGTTCCGTCGGGGTAGACGACCATCAGGTCACCACCGCGTGGCGCCGACCCGATCGTGCCGCGATGGTTGCCGAAGGCCGAACTCGAGGTGACGAAGCCCTCTACCGGGACTTGGGTCACGAACAAGATGGGGAACGTGCCACGGGAAGGTTCGGCCGGGACCGAAACGGCGGGCTCGTCGCCCGGGCTGCCCGACGGGTCCGCCGGATCGGTGGTCTCTCCGGACGGACCTGCCGCGTCATCCGGTTCGGGGTCTTCGCCCGCGGGCTCCTCGGAGGGCTCTGAGGTGCTGCCAGGCTCATCTGAAGGCTCAGCCCCGCCCGAATCGGCGTCGTCCGCGCCGTCAGACTCACCTTCGTCTCGGCCGTCCTCTTCGGCAGCGCCGCCGGCAGCGCTGCTGCCGCGGCAGCCCAGCGCCAACACCAGCGCTGAAAATGCCAACAAGGATTGGGCCCGCATCGTCGCGTGTACTCGCATGAACCACCTTTCTTCGGGAGCCGGAACGGAGTCCGTCACCGTCTGTGCCGGTGGCGGTGCAAATCCATCTTCTCGAGGAGGCAGCCGCTTTCGCGCTCTTGCGCGTGGCAAGACACACCGGCCTCGCCCGGTCGCATCCGGGCGAGCCTCGCTCGGTGCCAGTGGTTGAGGAGCGACTTTCCCAGCAGTGGTGTCACCCCAGTCCGAGCTGGCCTGTTCGTGCCACGACCGCGGCCTGGGGAACCGTAACGCGGTGCGAAATGCCTGGTACAATACGGAGTGGCCAGGGTTCTGTTGTCGTCGATTCCCCCACCTCCCCGCCCCACTCGGCGCATCGCCGGGAAGTACGAGCTGCTGGAGGTTGCTGGCAAGGGTGGAATGGCCGTCGTTTGGCGGGCGCGGCACCACGGTCCCGGCAAGTTCGAGCGCACCGTCGCGGTCAAACAGATGCACCTGCACTTGGCAAAGTCCAAGACGTATCGCGACCTGTTTTGCGAAGAAGCCCGCGTCGGCTCCCTGCTGCAGGACCCGAACATCGCCCAGATCTTCGACTTCGTCGAGGACGACGACCAGTACTACCTAGTGATGGAATACGTCAGCGGGGTCGACCTTGCGACGCTCATCCGCTGGGTAGTGCACCAGTGCAAGCGCCAAACCCAATGGGACCTGATGGCGGCCATCGGTATCGGCATCCTGCGTGCACTGGCCGCGGCCCACGAGCGCAGGACGGATGATGGCACCCTCGATCCAATCGTGCATCGCGACCTGTCTCCCAACAACGTGCTGCTCAACGACCGGGGCATGGCCAAGCTGATCGACTTCGGTCTGTCCTTCGCACGAGACCGGGATATCGCCGCCACGGACCCGGGTATGGCGAAAGGTAAACTCGCCTATCTCGCCCCCGAGATCGCCCGAGGCCAGCGGCCGTCACCCGCGAGCGACCAGTTCACGGTGGGCAGCGTGCTGTGGGAGGCGCTGACTGGAAAACGTGCGTTCGAGGCTGATTCCGATTTCGAGACGTATCGCTTGGTGGCGAACGCCGAGTTGCCACCACTCTCCGAGGTCCGCCCGGACGTTCCGCCTGAACTCGCGGCGCTGGTGCACAGGGCGCTCGCCGTCGACCCCGCGAAGCGTTTTGCAAGTACACGTGAGATGGCGAGACAGCTCGGCAACGTGCTCGAGCAGCGTCGCACCACCGAAGATCTCTACACGGGTATTGCGCGTGCCGTCGTGGCTACCCGCGAAGGACTCGACATCGGCGAACGAACGCAGGATCCGGATCTCGACGACGAAGTCGATGACGAGCGCTCGGGCATGGTGGAGCTGTTGGTGGAAGCCGACGACCCACCCAAGGGCTTCGCCAAATGGCTCCCCTCTTTCATGCGCAAGAACGAAACCACCGAGGACTAGCCCAGGGGTCGTCCGCGCCAACTGCAGCGTGAGTGTGCCCAGCGGTGCGCAAAAGGCCGATGCCGCAATGCGGCGGGCCCCGAAGAGCCGCGCCACATCACTCACCGGCTTGGCTTGCTCTATTCGAGATCGATGCAGGCCAGGCGCTCACCATCCGCATCATGGATGACGATGGACTGCGCTTCCGGCCGAGCCGTGTGCACCACACTGGCGCTCTGTTCGCCAGCACCATCGCCGTCAGCAGTCAAGCTCAGCCAGATCTCGTTCTCTGCAACGACACCCTCGACTGATTCGTCCAACATGTAGTGCCCACCGCCATTGGCGACGTCGCACGGCCTGTTGTGCACGTGAATGGGATACTCGCTGTCAGCGGCGAGCCCATCGACGACGATTTCCGCCGTGGTCTCCCCGCTCAGCGCGCGAACCATCGTGGCCTCCGCGGCCAGACCGTCCAGGCCCCGATCAGCAGCGATGTCGAAGGCGACGGCAGAACCAACGCGGATGGCGTCAGGCCAAGCCGTCGTCCTCACGAGGTCGGCACACAGAACCTTGTTCCCTGCGCGGTGAACGACGACAGACAACGCGTCACCCCGAGCAACGTGTTCGCTCTCGAGCTCCGACGAAACCGCCCCGTCCGCGTCGGGACTGACGTCGGGCCAGAGCTCATTCTCCGCCACCGTGTCCGTCTCGCTCGGGTCGATCTTGTAGTGTCCGTCGGCCTCGGCAATAGCGCAGGACATCGCGTGCACGTGCGCGCTGTACTCGCCCTCGGGATCGAGCCCGGAAAGCTCCACCTGGATCTGGGTGCCATCGTCAGCGACGACCATCATCACCGCGCCGGCGACGCCATCTTCCGTCTCATCCGCCGCCGCGAACGCGGAAATCTCACCCTCGTAGGTTACCGGACCGTCGTCGTCCGCCACCAAATCCGCGCACAACAACTTGTCGCCTGCTGGCGAGTGGACGACAACAGACTGCGCATCACCACGGGCGACGTGACCGACGGCTGTTGCGCGGCCATGTCCTACGCCGTCTGCATCCGTGGTGAAGGCTGGCCAAATCTCGTTGTCCGCGCCAGGGTCGGCTTCCGGATCGATCAGGTAGTGACCGCCCCCAACGTTGATGTCACAGGGGAGCGCGTGCAGGTGTGCTCCGTACTGAGTCTCTGGCGACAAGCCAGTGACCTGGATCTGCACGATGGTGTCCCCGCTCTCGGTGCGCAGGAGCTGGGCCACACCCGAAGCTTCCGCAGTGCCGGCATCTCCAGGCTCACCTACGAGCGCGAATTGCCCCATCTCAATCGAGACGAGCGCGGCTGCGTCGCTTTCGGCGCCAGCATCGCTCGTGGGCGCGGCGCCATCGCCGGCATCACCCCTACCAACCCCCGCCTCCGTCGGTTCCGGATTGTCGGTCTCACCGGGATCGGTCCCATCCGTCGCAATGTCCGTCCCCAGATCCGTCGACTCGGTGCCTTCGGTGTCGGCAACGTCCGTGCCTTCGGTCGCTGCCATGTCATCGGTCCCCTCGTCGGTCGCTTCGGTTTCGTCAGTACCGGCGTCCTGTGTTGCTGCAGACGAGTTGTCATCGTCTCCACACGCAATCAGACCAAGAGCCAAACCAGCCAGGCAGGAAATTCTATATGTAAGTTTCATCTTTTCCCTCGATGTTGGGTGCCCACTGCACGCTGCGCTACATACACCGTCAGCTTCCAGATTAACAGTCTCAAATCACCGCTCAACCCAGCAGGCACTGACCTCGTGCCCCATCCCGGCTGGCCCGCGAGATTTCACCGAGAGCCGCACTCCGGGGCGAAACATGAGTCCGCCAAACGACGGATATCTCGTGGGATCCGCGCTCTCGCTGACGGGACAGTGAGCGCTGCGCGCCGGAGCGGAGCGGGCAGGCTGACCCCCACGAGGACGACGACAGCAGCGCGATCAGGCGGCCAGACTCTCGCCGTCTGCGCTGCCACGGCGGGATCTACGGGAACAGCCCACTCGACTCGTTGAAGTCGCGTTGTACCGCAACATGAAGCTCGACGATGGCTCGGGAAGTTCGCCAGGCATTCGCAGCGCCGGTCGCCGCAATGCCTTGTTTGCCGCCACAACAGGGGCACACTGGGGCCATGTGTCGAATGGGCTTCTTCCGTGGAGTGCTGCCGCCGCTTGCCATCGTGGTCGGGAGCGTAGGCTGCTCCGCGACCGACGACTCGGCAACCGACGACTCGACCACTGACGCGTCGGTGACGGGCGAACGGGCCGCTGACGAGTCCTTTCCCAGCGAGCCCGACCCAACCGATCCGGGTCCGCCAAGCATACCCCGCCCGACGCTGGCGGCCGACCAATGCCGGTGACCGTGCTCGGCAGGGCAATGCGCCGCCATTGTCAACACAGAGTAACACCCGGGCGTCCATGGCTAGCCAGAGAGTGCAGCTTCCCCGCAGCCCAGGATCACTCGTCATCGCCACGAGGCAAGCCGGCGAGAACCACGAGCGCTGCGACCTTGCCGACACTGCCGGCGGCGAACAAGCGCCGGACCCGTTGCCGTATTCGCGGAGCGGGAGTATCTTGGCCGAATGCTTGAGGACAACGACGTCGTCGTCGAGGCGTGGAACACGATTCTGTTCGACAAATTCTCGCGTTTCAAACACCTGTTGATCGACGGCTTGTCCGCCCACAGCGACACGTTTTTTGGGCGTCATCAGTATCCTGAGGGGAGCCGCGTACTGGATGTCGGCTGCGGCTTTGGTGACAGCGCGTTGCGCATCGCCGCACAGGTTGGGACGACTGGTGCTGTGGTGGGCGTGGACTGTGCCCAGAACTTCGTGGGCGCGGCGGAACAATCCGCCAGCGCTTGCGGCGCCGAGAATGTCTCGTTCTTTGCCGCGGACGTGCAAGTGGAGGACTTGCGCGGCCCCTACGACCACGTGTTCGCTCGCTTCGGCACGATGTTTTTCAACATGCCCGGTGCCGCCATGCGCAACATCCACCGCAATCTCGAACCGGGCGGTACCTTCACACAGATTGTCTGGCGACAACGCGAGGACAATCCTTGGCTGCACGAAGCAGAGCTGGCCGTCAAGGAGCTGGTGCCCGTCGTTTCCCATGAAGAAACCGACCAGGTGCATTGCGGACCTGGGCCGTTTTCCATGGCCGGTCCGGACATGGTCAGCTCCATGCTGACGGCAGCTGGCTTCGATCGCGTCACCTTCGAGCGCCTGGACGCCGACATCTGCATCGGCAGGAGCCTGGAAGATGCGGTGGAGTTCGCGATGGCTCTGGGCCCCGCAGGTGAGATCATACGCCTCGCCGGAGAAGAAGGCGAGAAACGCAAACCCGAAGTACTGGACGCGTTGCGCAAGACGCTGGCCATCTTCGACAGGAGCGGGGAGGTCTGGGCGCCATCGAGTACGTGGGTCATCTCCTGCACCAAGCGAACGTGAGCACTCTCAACGCAGCGTTGGGTTACCGTATCTTCTTGTAACCGCGTGTCCTCGCCCCCCACCCGGCGCATCGTGAGCGCCTTGCGGGGCCGACGTTCACGTCTTCATCGACCGCACTGTACGGTCGATCGCGTGGGCGAGCTGCGCCAGAGTATACGGCTTGCGTAGCGTCGCCTCAGCCAAAGCGACGTGGGCGGCGTTGTCACGGTCGAAGTCGCGCGGTTCGAAGGCTGACATGAGCAGGACTCCGAGCGAGCTGACTCGAGTGCGCGCCGCATCGGCAAGCTCGAAGCCGTTCATCTCGGGCATGACGACGTCGGTGACCATCGCGTCGACTCGCTCGCGCCCACCGAGGCAGACCAAAGCCTGGGCGCTCGTCGTCGCCACCTGGGGCACATAGCCCAGCTTGCGGAGTTGGGTTGCCATCGCCTGGGCCAGTTCGGCCTCGTCGTCGACGATCAGGATCCGCTCGCCTCGTCCTTTGGGCAGAGCCGCTTCGTTGGCGTCGACCGCGGGAGCACTCTTCCCTCCGAGGTAGCGGGGTAGGAACATCTCGATGGTAGTGCCCTGCCCTTCCTTCGAGCGCGCTCGAAGTTCGCCAGCGCTCTGGCGAACGAAGCTCCTGACCATGCTCAGCCCGAGTCCGGTGCCCTTGCCTTGCGGTTTGGTCGAGTAAAACGGCTCGAACACACGCGCGAGCGCGTCCTCTGACATGCCAGTGCCGTTGTCTTGGATGGTCACGACGACGCATTGTCCCGGATCGAGCGCAAGGCCCTCTCCGTCCTCAGACGAACTACGCGCGGTGGCGATGATGAGCTCCCCTCCGGCTGGCATCGCGTCGCGAGCGTTCAAGACCAGATTGAGCAGCGCGTCCTCCAGAGCGTCGGGGCACACCCGCACTGGCCACAGCTCACCAGCCAGGCGAGTCTTGACCTCGATCCTCGCACCGAGGCTACCTGCAAACAACTCGACGACACCCTTGACCACCCTGTTCACATCGACGACGTAGGTTTCGGGATCCCTGCTGCGGGCGAAGTCGAGCAAGCGGCGGCTCAATCTGGCCCCGCGCTGCACCGCTCTCATGGCTCGGTCCAGGCTGCTTTCGACTTCCCCCTCCTCGAGATCGTCGAAGCGGAGCACCTCCAGGTTGCTCATGACGACCGTCAAGCAGTTGTTGAAGTCGTGCGCCAGCCCCCCGGCGAGCGCGCCAACGGTCTCCATTTTGGTGGAACGTTGCGCATGTCGCTCCAGCTCTCGCTGTTGAGTGAGGTCCTTGAGAGCGATCTGGAAGACCCGCGAACCTTCGACCGTGATCGGAGCCGCCCGAAACTCCACCGGCACAGCGTCGCCACCCTTGCTCAGAAGGTCGAGCTCGCAGGCCGTGCGCCCCCCCTCGGCGAGCGCCTCGAGCGCGGAACGCAGCGTGTCACCCGCGCTCGGGTGGGCGAGGGCTGACAACTGCATCGTGGCGAGCTCCTCACTGCTGAATCCGAGGATCTGGGTAGCGCTTTGATTCGACTCGAGGATACGGAGGCCTTCGGGCTCGACGATGACCACCGCTTGATCCGCGAGTTCGAAAAGTTGCCGGTAGCGTTCCTCCGAATGCACGCGCGACATCTGTGCTTGTCGTCGTTGGGCCACCTCTCGGCGAATTTGGCGCAGGGGCTCGACGACCTTCTCCGCCACGATCGCGCGATAGATCAGCCCAAAGGAAACGACTTTCAGAATGTGACCGGCCGCGTTGACCGGGCTGTACACCGTCTCGTAGAGCGTGAACGTGAGCTCGGCGAGCATCGTGACCAAGATCGCCGCACGCAGCAGGCGAAAGGTCTCGACGGTGATGGACTGACGCCGACCATAGAGGTGGACCAATGCTAGCCCCAAACCGACGCTGATGACGTACTCACTGACGATTTTGAAGGGCGTCAGACCAGTGCCGTCGACGTAGCAGGTGGGGAAGACGCCTTCGAAGATCGACCAGGTCACCAACAGGACGACGACGCCCACCGCAGCGAGCGCGACTTTTCGGCGCACGACGCGCATCGAAAACATCGGTGCGACCAGCAGCACAGCGGTCTCCAAATAGCGGGAGCCCAGCCAGAATTGGGTGGCCATGTTGGCACCTGGCGTCGCGAATACCTGCATGCCCTTGTAGCTCAGCGCGTGGGCGCCATCCAGAAACGCCACCCCGAGGTAGCCGCAGGCGAGCAACATGAGGAAGTTGTTCTTGGAGAACGGGTAGGAATGCCAGGCCGTGACGAACATCATCAAAGCGATGAAGATCGCGTAGAACTCGGCAACCGTGTGGAAGAGCAGAAAGTTGAACCCCGCCACGGCTGCCAGGGTTGCCAAGAGTACGAGGTTGGTCAACAGACTGAAGCCCGACGGCAGCGGCTCGTCGGAGTCGCCAGGCATGAGCCTGCCACCATCCGAGCCCACGGTTCCCCCCGCCCCGCTCGCTCTGCGGTCGGGCCCTGCCTGCGTCGTCTGCCCAGCGGTCATGCAGTATCCTCGAGCCGACACCACCACCCGCGTCCCGGCGGCAAAGAATCTAGCGAAACTGCCGGCTGTGGGATACAGGCAAGCGGGGTCGGACTTCCAATGGCGGCGGCGGCACGCGCTGGGTCGGTCGTTGGCCCCACCCCAACTGTCCGTCAAAAGGTCCTTGGGCTCGCCGACGAAATCCGGCAGCGGCGAGCCCTCGCCAGCGCTGCGGATGGCGCGCGCCGAGCGGGTCACCGGCTCCTGTCCGACCAACCCATGGTGGCTGCGCCGCGTGCTCACCCTCGCCACGTAGAGGGCCCCTGCTGGACATGTCGGTGACATGTCGTTCGACCCTTCCCGACTAGTGAAGGCCGGTTCGGACGGCCGACGCCGCAGCTCGGTCGTTCAGCAGCACCCTAGGCCGTCGAGCAACGCCCCTCGGGGCGCACAAAGTTCTGGACGCTTTTGCACTCGCAACCGTAGCCTCGGCGCGCCAACCCCCTCACCGAGGAAAGTCCCAATGCCGAATTCTCGCGCCCTTGCGCTGCAACAAATCAACGCCCGAGAGCTTCCCCCAGTCACTACGCCCCCGAAGCTCGAAGACGTTTGGGCCGAAGATGTCTTCACCCTCGCCAAGATGAAGGCGATGTTGCCAAAGGCCGTCTACAAGTCGCTCAAGCTCACCATCGAAGAAGGCGGCAAGCTGGACGTGGCGATCGCCGATGTGGTTGCGGCAGCAATGAAAGAATGGGCGGTGAGCAAAGGAGCGCTCTACTACGCGCACGTCTTCTATCCGATGACGAACGCCACTGCCGAGAAGCACGATGGGTTCATCGCCCCCAGCTCCGAGGGCACCGCGATCACGGAGTTTCCGGGCAAGTTGCTCGTGCAGGGCGAACCCGACGGCTCGTCGTTCCCGAGCGGCGGGATCCGCACGACCAACGCGGCTCGGGGCTACACGGCGTGGGACGTCACCAGTCCGGCGTACATCACGCGGACCAACAACGGTGCGACGCTGTGCATCCCCACGGTGTTCGTGTCCTGGACGGGCGAGGCTCTGGACAAAAAGTCGCCCCTACTGCGTTCCAACGCCGCCTTGAACAAGGCCGGGCAACGCGTATTGCGCGTGCTGGGTCACACCAACATTTCCCAGATCAGCTCCAGCTGCGGCGCCGAGCAGGAGTACTTCTTGGTGGATGCCGCGCTGGCGAGCCTGCGTCCCGATCTGCTGCTCAGCGGTCGTACGCTCTTCGGTCGTCCCCCGGCCAAAGGACAGCAGTTCGACGATCACTACTTCGGCGCGATCCCGGAGCGAGTGCAGATGTTCATGCAGGATGTCGAGTACGCGCTCTACCGTCTGGGGATCCCTGCCAAGACTCGCCACAACGAGGTGGCGCCGGGCCAGTTCGAAATCGCGCCGTACTTCGAGAGTGCCAACGTGGCTGCCGATCACCAGCACCTGCTGATGACCACCCTGCGCAACACGGCGAAGCGGCACGGGTTTCTGTGCCTGCTCCACGAAAAGCCGTACGCGGGAGTCAACGGCTCCGGCAAACACGTCAACTGGTCCGTGGGCAACAGCACGCAGGGCAACTTGCTCGATCCGGGTGAAACGCCGCACGACAACGCACAGTTTCTGGTGTTCTGTGGCGCCGTGATCCGCGGGGTGCACAAGTTCGGCCCCCTGTTGCGGGCGGCCATCGCCAGCGCAGGAAACGACCATCGCCTAGGAGCGAACGAAGCCCCGCCCGCGATCATGTCCGTCTACCTCGGGGACCAGCTAGAACAGGTATTCAATCAACTCAAGCTCGGCACGCCGACGGATTCCAAGGCTCGCAGCACGATGAACCTCGGCGTCGACTCGTTGCCAAACATCCCGAAGGATGCCGGTGATCGAAACCGCACCTCCCCGTTTGCATTCACCGGCAACCGCTTCGAGTTTCGTGCGGTGGGTTCGAGTGCATCCGTGGCGGGTCCACTCATCGCCATGAATACGATTCTGGCAGACTCACTGAACTGGATGGCTGAGAAGTTGGAGGCCGCCACTGCCGCAGGCACGCCCCTGAACACGGCGATCGCCAGCACGCTCAAGGCCGTCATGCTCGAACATGGCGCTGTGATATTCGGGGGCGACGGCTACTCTTCCGAGTGGCACCAGGAAGCCAAGCGCCGGGGTTTGGCAAACCTACCCACCGCGGCAGAGGCCTTGCCCGTTTTGAAGCAGAAAGAGGTCGAAGCGCTGTTCAGCGGACTCGGGGTATTGACGCCCGCCGAACTGGCGAGTCGTTTCGACGTCTACTCGGAGCAGTACATCAATGCCGTGGCCGTGGAGGCGCGCCTGACGATCGACATCGCGCAGACGCAAATCTACCCCGCGGCAATGCAGTACCTGACCTTGCTCAGCGGCACGGCGAGCCAACTGCAAGGCATGGGTGTGTCCGCTGACAAGAGCACGATCGAGAAACTGGCGGGGGCCTCGAACGAGTTGCTCGCCAGTATCGCGAAGCTGCGGTCGGCCCTCGGGCGTGAAGACTTCGATTCGACCGAGGCGCACCTCGAGCACTCGGCCCATGCGATTCGCTCGTTGATGGCGGACGTGCGCAAACACGCCGACGACCTCGAAGCCCACGTGGGGGACGAGTACTGGCCTCTGCCGACCTACCAGGAAATGCTATTCGTCAGGTAGCGCCAGCGTCGAACGTCCGCTCGGCGATGGCTTGCTGGAAGGCTTCTGGAGCCTGCACTAGAACCCCCAGCCGCTCCATGCTGGCCGTCGCCAGTGGACCGCGTTGCTGGCCCAGCGCGCATTGCAGATAGATCGCAAACCTCAGCAGGTGCTCGCGGTCTTTCTCGACACGCTGTGCCCAGAGCTCACCCGGCAACTCGCCCTGCAGCGCGGCGATTTCGAAGTCGATCGGCAAGACTTCGAGCGGCGACGGGCAGACGATGAAGTTGTGCAGGTGGGTATCACCATGGCTCAGTCCGCCCGAGTGAAGCGTCGCCAGCAGTCGAAACGCCTCCTCCGTCAAGTGCCACAGGCCAGCGGCATCCGACAGGGTCAACTCGCGTGCCACGCGTATGTTGCTCTCTTGGGGTTCGACGCCCAGCGACGAGAGGCGGCTGAGCGAAGTTCCCGGAAGCATGCAACTGCGGAAGGTATTCGGCGTCCAGCCGATCGGTTGAGGCAAACCGATGAGTTGGCTCGCGAGCTCGTGCCGCTCGAACTCGATGCGCGGATCGCCGTGCATCTTGCCCGGGTAGTAGGTCTTGCGAAAGTGCAGTGGGTACTCGCAGGCTCGCTCGAACAGGGCGCGCGTTCCTGCTCCAGCGATGACGAGCTCCCCCATCATCAACGTCATGCCCCCGACATCGCGACGAGCCAGCGTACGCACGACGAAGTCGTCTCGCGGCGGCTTGTCGATCATGTGCTGGTAGTCGTCGCTGAGAGCGAGGTGGTGTCGTGGAGACACGCGCACTGGCCGTGACATGATGCCCAGCTGTACCGCATCTGTCGGCGCACTTGCCAGGGCGTAAGAGAAGCGGAGAAGGCGTTTTCCGCTCAGCGCGGCCAGATGACGTCGAAGTACACACCGATCGTCGATTTGGCGTTCTCCGGTGCCTCCCCGGCGCAACACGCGGTCGGCGCGAGCCCTTGCGCCGCAGCCAGTGAGGCAATCGACGCAGCATCAACGCAGGTAGGGCGCTATCACCTCGTACCAGGTCTCTGCCATCCGCACGTACCCGGCGTCGTTGGGGTGAAGGTTGTCCCCCAACAGCGTGTTCTTGTAGGACGCGTCACGTGTGAATGCCTCGTACATGTCGAGCAAGATGAGGTGACGACCCATGGCAACTCGCTCCTCCACCAGGGCAGGCATGGCCGAGTTGTACTCTTGAACTCGCTGATTGGTGCCGTCGCTCTGCGTGGGCACGATTTGCGCGAGAACGACCAGAACGTCGGGATCGATATCGAAGATGCTATCCAGCAGCTCCCCCAAACGTCTGGGCGCGTTCGGAAGGTCCATGTTGCCGTTGATGTCGTTCGTACCGATCATCAACGTGATGATGTCCGGCTCGTATGCGTTGAGGCTGGGCATCACGAACTGCGCGATGCCATTGCCGCCTTGAATCGTGTACCCGCCGTGCCCCTCGTGATCCTGCGGGAAGGGTACGCCGTCCACCATCGCCGGGCCGTTGCTGACCGAGCCGACGAACGTGATTTCGTGCCCGTCCGCCCGCGCCTGACGGAACAGGTCCACACGATATCCGCCGGTAAAAATGCAGCACCCCTCGGTGATCGAGTCGCCGAAGGGCATGACCTTGCACGGCCCTGACTCGGGACAGGGCTGATATCCCGGCTCTTCGACAACGTCAGCCGCGCCCCCCGCCCCCGCCGAACCCGGTGTGCCCCCGGCCCCACCTGCGCCGACCTCCGTGCCTTCGGCTCCGCCGGCATCACCCGCGCTTCCGCCGTCGCCGGGTTCAGCAGCCGCGCCACCCTGCCCGCCGGCTCCGCCCGAAGCCATCGTCGGCGTTGGCGTAGGATCCGCCGTCGGGGCAGCACCGCCGCCAGCGCCGCCTGCTGATTCTGCAGCACCGTCAGGGGCCGGGGTTGGTGGAGTGCTCATCGTGGGCATCGGCGCAGCCGTTGGGGTCATCGGTTGCGGAGCCTGCGGCGATGAGGCGGGCGGCGTCGTCTGTGCCGGCATCGTCGGACCCGGTGTAGTGGGGACCCCCTGGCCGGCCATCAACGCGTCGTTGGGATCCTGGTTGTCGTCCGAGCTCGTCTCGCTGCTACACGCGGCGAGGCTAAGCGTGACCAGGAGTGCCGCACCGAGCCTCAACCGGGCGCGGGGCATCAGGTTGCGGAAGCGAGCGTTCGAATCGAAAAGAGAGTGTTTCACTGTCTTGCCTTTTCCCCATTTCGGGCGTTGGGTCCAGTCACAGCCGCAGACTTGCGAAAAACCACGGCCTACCACGCTTTCAATTCCCGGGGACGCGCCCCTTATCTCGAGAACGAACATCTTTGTGGAGAAGGGGGTGGCCACCCGGGAAATCTGGGTTCTGAGGCGAGCGAGAGGCGGAACTGGGTGAGACCATCGCGCTCGGCGGGACCGGCCAGCACGGGACTGCCGCAGGGCATCGTGCGATTGAAGCCCGTGGAGTTGTTCGGTAGCCGCGGGCACCATTGCAATCGTGTCCCCGCGGCAGTCGGGGCAATTCGCGTGGGTCTCGGTGCGCTCGTTCGGTGAGGCAGTCGGCCAAGGCAGGCGCCGCGTATTCTGAAGTCGCGCTCGAGAACGAGTCACCTTCGCGCAGTCGAAACGCCCAATCCGCGACTAGCGACGGGCGAGGATCCGACTAGAACGTGCCGCGCACTCGGACCGTGCTCGTGCCCCCCGCCTGTCCGACTTCCAACACGGTGGTGCGCTCGTCCTCTTCCGACAGCAGGAAGTAACCTCCTACCGCCAATCCGCCCACACCCAGAGCACCCAATCCGTATGCGACGAGTTCGAACGTGGCCCCGCGCGACGCGGCGTCGTCGCCCTTTTGGTCGTAGCAGACGAGAGCATCCACGTCGCAGTGCTCCTCCACCGTCTTGTAGTCGTTGTACGCCAACGCGCCGAAGGTGATGCCGGCAAGGGCGGCGGCCGCGCCCACACCTCCGATGATCAACCCCAGCTGCCGACGACTGGCTGTTTCGTCGGCTACCACCGGGACTTTCGGTGGGGCCGGCGGCACTTCGTTGGGCAGCGCCTTGCCGGGCGCGACCGTCAACGTCTTCATGTCCCCCTCCAGCAGCACCAACTCGTAAGTCGCGCCCTCGTGGTCGGGAGCGCTCACGACGATGACGTAGGACAATGGGTCGAGACGCAGGGGCACCCCGAGGGGTTCCGTCCACCCTTCGCCGTTGCGCGTCAGGGTCGTGCCCCCAGGTGCCGCCTTCGACAGATTAACAGTCAACCTAGGAACACGATTTTCGAGCGCCTCCGCCTTCTTCTTGGCGAACGCGTAGCGCGGATCGTTGGGAGCCAACATGTCCATCGCCTCCGTGTATCGCGCCCACGACGAAGCGACGCGTCCACGCTTCTCCTCACAATTGCCGAGGTTGAGCAGCGTGCCCGGTGCGCGTTCGAGTCGGTTGCTTTCCTCGAACTTCTGGCACGCGATGTCGTAGTTGCCCTCGGTCATCGCAGCGCGCGCCGCTTCGAACAGCACGTCCGCGCCCGAAGTGTTCTCTGCGCGAGTCGAAGGGCTCGCAGTGTGACACAGAGCAACGACCGCGAACCCGATGATGCGGAAGCGCAGACTGTATGCGACTGACGGCGCGCCCATCACAGCAACCTACACCACGCGACCGTCGCTGGGTAGACCTGCGTGCCCCAACGCTCCCGGCTACGCACGTCGCCCGGACGCTCTGAAGGATTCGGGAAACCTCCCAACACGCTGTGAAAATCCGCGGGTCTGGGAGTTTCAACGTTCGACCACCGCTGAGCCATTGCAGCAGACCACTACCGCCGATGGAACACACGTAACCACAAAGGGTGAAACATCGGATTCTGTACGCCAACGTGTGATCAGACCGCCCGCGTACGACATTGGTACTACGAGCCCATCCATGAGTAGCCGTCAGGAGAGCACAATGCCGCAAAGCATCAGAAGCGCCTCGAGCCGAAAGCCGGGCACATCACTCCGGGTTCGTGGGCACCAGCGCTCGAAGCCTGAACGTTTGCAGAGGTCTCACCGCGATGCATTCCGGGAGATCGCCAGCACGTTTTCCGCGACGGGTGGTCACGCCTGGCTCGCTCTTGCGTTGGGGTTGCTCGTGACCGCGCTCCCCGGATGCAAGTCCGGAAATGACCCACGCGTTGACACCAACACTGCAGACGGAGGAGAAACCACAGGCTCCGATACGACGAACACAGGTTCGTTGAAACCCGAGACGGCTGGGGACGGAACCGATGCTCAGGGCAGCGCTGACTGCACTCCCGGCGAGTATCGTTGCGAGTCCGGCGACGGCACCGTGCTGGAGGTGTGCGACCCGCTATCCGCCAGCGGCTGGCGAACGGTTGCCGTCTGCGACTCGGCCGACCTATGCGACGCAGCATCGGGCGAGTGCTTGGCGTGTACCCCCGGGCAGTACTGGTGTGATGCGTGGCGTCTGAAGAGCTGCAACCGCGACGGTACCGAGTGGCTCTTGGAGGAGCAGTGCGATTCGCCAGAGTACTGCGACTCGCGCGGCGGACAATGCCCCGTCTGCCTGCCCGGTGAGGGCTACTGCAGCAATGCAACTCTGTTCTCCTGCAACGTCAACCGCGACGGGTTCACGTCCCGAGAGTGTGAGTCCGCCGACTTGTGCAACGTCGCGTCGATGGACTGCCGTCCCTGCGTGCCCGGCGAGTACCAGTGCAGTCAGGGCGCGTTCTCCATTTGCAACGACGCCCTGCGCTGGGAGCTGCTGGAGCAATGCGCGACTCAGGCGCTGTGTGAAGCCTCCATCGATCAGCAGAGCGCCGATCCGAGCAGGATCCCGGAGTGTGTTCCTCCCGTCTGCGACGAGGGGACGTTCCGCTGCGGCATCGAGGACGAGAGCGCCCTCTACAGCTGCCCACCGAGCCGAGACCGATGGGTCTTCGAAGAAGCCTGTGCAACAGCGGCCGCTTGCAACGCGGAAGCCGGCGCCTGCGAGCAGGGCGTCTGCTCACTGGGTGACTCGCGTTGTACCGAGCAAGGCGAGCTGCAGCTCTGCAACGACACGGGCACAGCGTGGGAGACGCTCAAGCAGTGCGCCAGTCCAGATCTCTGCAACATCGCAGCCCAGGACTGCATCCCCTGCGCCGAGGGCGATGTCCAGTGCAACCTCAGCGTGCTGCAAACCTGCACCGAGAAGTTGACCTGGAGCACCACCGACACCTGCGCGACCAAAGAGCTCTGCGTGCTCGAAGACGGGCCCGTTCCTGCCGGGTATTGCGACTCACCAGCGTGCGGCAACACTCCGGAGACGCGTTACCGATGCGAGGGCA
>JBNKZR010000113.1:0-18757 GCA_050301735.1 Polyangiaceae bacterium
AAGCCTGAGCGCCGAACAGCCCAAACTCAGCTGCCAACTGTGGCTGCGCCTGGGCCAAGACGCCGAGATGCGCGGGGATCTGAACGCCGCGGCGAACTACTTCGAGCGCGCACAGATCACCCACCACGCTCCGGAGACGACGTTCAAGGCACTCAAGCGTATCCACGAACAGACAGGCGACATGCATGGCTTGACCCTCGCGTTGGAGCGCTTCATCGAACACTCCGACGAGGTGGCGGACGACGAGCTCGTCAAGAGTGCCATGTACCGCCTATCAGAAATCGAATTGTGCAGCGCTGCGGGGCGCGACAAGGGCGTGGCACGCCTCTCGACGGCGCTCGAACGCGATGGCGACTTCGAGCGCGGCGTGACGATCCTGGTCACGGCCGTGGACGTGGTCGCCCCTACGGAAGGCATGCTCGAACTGCTCCAAGATCTGGCCCGGAAG
This sequence comes from Polyangiaceae bacterium, assembly GCA_050301735.1. GTDB lineage: Bacteria > Myxococcota_A > Polyangia > Polyangiales > Polyangiaceae > SZUA-265. The sequence goes on from JBNKZR010000113.1 coordinate 449, forward strand.
ACCGACGACAAGGACGCCCTGGCCTTGGCGCTCTTCCACTCGGCCATGGGACAAGCCCCCACCCTCGAGTTATTGGAGGAAGCCGTCGAGCTGGCGCGAGCGGGAAGCGACCGTGAAAAGCACGGCCTGTTACTGCGACGCACGGTCGAGGTGGCGCGTGAGTTGGACGAATTGCCGCGCGTGGTTTGGGCGCTCGTCGAACTTTCCGAGCAGAAGCAAGAGCAGCAACTGTGGGAGGACGCTCGCGCGCTCCTGCGCGAAGCCGTCGACATTGCCGACGACAGCGAGGCGCTCGAACTGCAGCTCAAGCTCGCCACGTTGCTCGACGCGAAGATGGGGGCCCACGCCGAGGCCGCGAAAATCTACGAAGAGTTGGCCGAAACCGAACCTGGCGATCCCCGCGTGTGGAAGCCGCTGGTCAGCATCTATCGGCGCACGGGGCGGAGCGCCGAATTGGAAGCTTGCTTGTCTCGCGCCGAAGAGCACGCTGGCGAGGACGAACGACGCGCGTTGCGGCTCGAGCGCATTCGATTGATGGTCGACGAGGATCGGCTCGACGACGCCGAGCAGGCCTTGCGAGAGACCCTGGAGCAGAACCCGGAAGACCTCTCCGCCGCAGACGTCTTGATCGAACTGCTGCAAAAGCAAGACCGGCCGAGCGAACTTCGAGCGCTGGTCGCCGATTCACTTTCCACCGCCATCGACGCCGCCGACGACGAGAACATCGTCCGCTATGCGACGAAACTCGGCGATCTGCATGAGGCTGCGGACGAGCCGCAAGAGGCCCTGGCCGTCTACCGACAGGCACAGGCGGCGGTGCGGAATAATCGTGAGTTGATCAATGCCGTTCTGCGATTGCTGCCAGATGACGACCAGGACGAGCGCGCCAACCTGCTGGAGAGCTTGATTCCAGCGGAGCCCAAGGATCGCGTGGGTACTCTCGCCGTGCAACTGGCGGAGCTGCGCGCCCAGCTCGGCGACGAGGCAGGTCAGGAGCGGGCGATGGAGCTCGGGTTCAAAGCTGACCCGTCCAACGACACGTTGCGAGACCGTCTCGAGGCCTGGTACCGCGAACGCGACCACTTCGGGCCGTTGGTGGATCTCATCGTCGAGGATGCCCAACAGCGAGAGAACCCGGAGCAAGCCATTGCCCGCTACCTCGAGGCCGCAAACATCCACGATCAACAGTTGTCCGACGCATTTGCGGCCGGCGACGTGTTGCTCAAGGCGCTGGCGCTCGATCCGATCTCGCTCGAAGTGCTGGAGCCGCTCACGAAGTACCTGACGACGTCGGGGCGCGCCACCGAGGCGGCACTGTCGCTCACCACCGCACTCGAATCCGCCGAACTCGACCCGCAACACAAGCCCACGCTGTACTACCTGCGCGCCGTAGCCCGTTCGCGAGTCGACCAAAGCAGCCTGGCACTGACCAAAGAGGCCATCGTCGACTTGGATCACGCGATTGCGGAAGGCCGCGGCGAGTGTGACGAACTGCTCGTCGAACTCTTGGAGCGACAGCGCCAACTGAGCTCGGCCACGGGCGACGACGAGACTCAACGCGCGGCCGTACTCCGGCTGACGACCCTGTTCCCGAGCATCGACCGCACGCAAGAAGCCGTCGATACCTTGATGACGTGGGTCAGCGATCACCCCTCGGACACCGAAGCCGCACGGCGGCTCGCCGAATTGGCGTCCCGAGCAGGAGACTGGGAGGCGGCGAGCGACGCCAACCTGAAGCTGTTCGAAGCGAGTAAAGGCGATGAACGTGTCGAGGCCGGCTTGCGCTACGCCGAAGCCCAGACTGAACGTGGCTCGCCCTTGGACGCGCGTCCCGTGTTGGAGAAGCTCTACGCCGAGGCGCCCAACGATGATCGGGTGGGTAGTCGGCTGCGCGAGGCCTACGAGTCTGCCGGTGCCCATCTGGAATTGGCAAACATGCTCTTGAGTCGCGCCGCGGAGACGAACGACAAGGACCTGCGCTACCGCCTACTGGTGGATGCAGGAGAGTTGTTCGTCGGCACGGGTGAACCCCACGCGGAGGCCGTCGCCGCACTGGAAGAAGCCCTGAAGCTTCGCCCGGAAGATCATCGGGCAATCCTGGGTCTGGCGCAGGCAACGACACTGCACGGCGACATCGAGCGTGCTTGTGTCGTGCTGGGTGACGCCATCAAGGCACACGGCAAGCGTCGCTCACCCGAGCTGGCCGAGCTGCAGTACGGGATGGCTCTGGTAGCCCACGTGGCGGGTGATGACGAAGGGCGCTTCGCCTGGCTCGACGCTGCGCTACAGAGCGACCGCAAGAACGGCGTCGTGGCCAGCGAGCTCGCCTTGTTCGCGATGGAACGCGAGGACTACGATACGGCGCTCAAAGCGCTGCAGTTGGTGACGCTGCTCAAAGACGAATCTCCGATGAGCCGCGCCGAAGCCTACCTTCGCCAAGCCCAAATCGTGCTCGCGCGGAGCGACAACCGAAAAGCAGCACTGCTGGCCAAGCGCGCCTTGACGGCAGACAGCGACTACCGCCCGGCGAAGGTGTTCCTGGAGCAGATGGGCCTGTGAAAGGCGCGGATTGACCCGCGCAGCCCACTCGGCGGCGAGCAGCGCGCCCGTTGCTCAGGGCTTGCCGAGTACCAAAGCGCAGTTCGTGCCGCCGAAGCCGAAAGAGTTCGTCAGCACCACCGATAGCTCGCGTTCGCGAGCCTCGTGGGGCACCAAGTCCAATCCCAACGCCGCGATCTCCGGGTCGGGATTGTCGAGGTTGATGGTCGGAGGTACGGCGCCATCGCGCAACGCCAGCGCACAGATGACGGCTTCCAATCCCCCGGCGGCGCCCAGCAGGTGGCCAGTCATGCTCTTGGTGCTCGAAGTCCATGGGGTACCGACGGCGGCTCGAATCGCGCGGCACTCCTGCAGATCACCGAAGCCGGTCGAAGTCCCGTGGGCATTGACGTAATCCACCTGGTCCGCGTTGACCTTGGCGTTGGCAAGTGCCTGCTTCATCGCACGCTGCGCCCCCTCACCCTCCGGCGCTGGTTTGGACAGGTGATACGCGTCCGACGTGGCACCGGAGCCGAGCACCTCCGCGATGATGGGTGCCCCACGGCGAAGCGCCGCCTGACGCTCCTCCAGCAAGACGATGCCCGCGCCCTCGGCGATGACAAATCCATCACGATCGGTGTCGAATGGTCGACTCGCTTTCTCTGGCTCGTCGTTGCGCGTGGAGAGCGCGCGCATCGCCGTGAAGCCGGACACCCCGAGGGGCGTCACCGCCGCTTCGCTACCGCCAGCCACCGCGGCGTCAATCTCACCGAGTTGGATCAGACGGGTGGCGTCGGCAATGGCGTGAGCTCCGGAAGCGCAAGCGCTCGTGTGCGTGTAGCTCGGGCCTTTGAAACCGAACTTCATCGAGACCTGACCAGGCGCCAGATTCGCGAGCATGCCCGGCATGAAGTAGGGCGAAACCTTGCTCGGTCCGCGCTCGCCCAGGGTTCGGAGCGACGACTCGACGAGGCTCACGCCGAACAACCCGACGCCAATCATCGTGCCGACCCGCAGCCTCTCCTGCTCCGAGGGTTCGAAGTGAGCCGACGCGACAGCCGCAGAGCTGGCCGCCACGGCCAGGTGAATGAAGCGGTCGCCTTCCTTCAGCTTGCGCTTCTCGACGTACTGCAACGGGTCGAAGCCCCGGCATTGTCCGGCGATCTTCGAAGCATAGGCACTCGCATCAAACCCCTCGATCGTCGAGATCCCGCTTCGCCCCGCGAGCAGGTTCCGCCAGGTATCTTCTGCAGTTAATCCGGTTGGGCTAACAGCACCAACACCAGTAATAACAACTCGTCGCACGGTCTCTCCAGCGCATCACCCCGCGTGAGACTCGATGGCGCTGACAGCGGCCTGGCTCACTTGTCGACATCGCCGACGAGGTGCGGGTGTCTCTGTATCAAAGAGTGTCGAGACGGTGACAACAAAACCACACAGCTCCGCAGCGTCGACGTTACAATCACAGCGGCGCTGTCGTCGTCCAACCCACATCCGCTTTCCGCGAAGAAACGTACGCACCCATGCAACTGCCCGCACTGCTTCGAGTTCTGCACGAGATCGCTCCGCTGTCGTTGGCTGAAGAGTGGGACAATACAGGGCTGCTCCTCGAACCTGCAAAGGCGACGGAGATTGAATCGCTACTGTTGACCATCGATCTGACCCGCTCCGTCTTGGAAGAGGCCGTCGCGCTGGGTGCTCAGATGATCGTCGCCTACCATCCTCCGATCTTCAGTGGGCTCAAGCGCATCACCCGCGAGGATCGTACGGGTGACGCGGTGTTGACCCTGATCGAAAACGGTATCGCCGTCTACAGCCCGCACACCGCATTGGATGCCGTGGAGGGCGGTGTCAACGACTGGCTGAGCTCCGTGTTTGCCATCTCCAGCGCCACCGCCATCGAGCCCAACGGTGAGCGCCTCGGAAAGGCGGAGAATCGTCGCATCGGGCAGGGGCGACGATTAGAGCTGGCGAACGAGCTGGATTTGGGGACGGTGGTCGGAATGCTCAAGGGCCACTTGGGCCTCTCGCACCTGCGCGTGGCTGCGGCGCGAGGCAACCCGACCATTCGCAGCGTCGCCCTATGCCCCGGAGCCGGCGCCAGCGTGGTGACGAAGGTGAAAGCGGACTTGTACCTCACCGGCGAGATGCGGCACCACGACGTGCTTGCTGCTGCTGAGACGGGCACGCACGTGATCCTGACCGAGCACACGAATTCCGAGCGAGGTTACCTCCCAGCACTCCAACGCGCCCTGCTCGACAGGCTGCCCGAGCTGTCCGTCACGCTGGCAACCCAAGACCGCGACCCGTTGGCGATTACCTAGCGATCGGGATGTTCAGGCAGCGATGCGTGAAGTTCACCCAACGACTTCATACGGTGCTGACGCAGACGCCGGCACAATTCCCTGTTGAGCCGATGGACCAGCGTTGGACCACCGTAGATGAAGCTCGTGTATATCTGCACCAAGTTGGCGCCAGCGGAGAGCCGTTTCCACACGTCGTCCACGCTTTCGATTCCGCCCACGGACACGAGCGTTAGTCGATTGCCGACGCGTGCCCGCAAGCGTCGCAGGACATCGAGGGACCGTGTCTTGAGCGGCGGTCCCGACAATCCCCCAGCACCGATGCCCTCGACGCGTTTGGCGCTCGTCTCCAAACCGGAGCGGGAAAGCGTCGTGTTCGTCGCGATGATACCGTCGAGTCCGACCTCCAGCGCCAAGTCCGCGATCGCGTCGACCTCTTCGTCGTCGAGATCCGGTGCAATTTTGACCAGCAACGCCACGTGACGGTCCCCACAAGCCTCATCCATCTCCTTGCGCACACTCAGCAGCAAGGGCCGGAGCAGCTCCACCGCCTGCAGGTTCCGTAACCCTGGGGTATTCGGCGAGCTGACGTTGATCACCATGTAGTCGGAAAGGGGCGCCAACAAACGGGCGCTATGCTGGTAGTCGGCCACCGCGCTCTCTTCGGGCACCTTCTTCGTCTTGCCGATGTTGACGCCCACGACGGTGTTACGCGGCCCCAACAACTGGACACTCATGGCATGAGCTCCTAGATTGTTGAAACCCATGCGATTGACGATCGCGCGATCCAGCGGGAGCCGAAACAGTCGTGGCTTCGGATTACCTGGCTGCGCCTGAGCGGTCACCGTACCCACTTCCACGAAGCCGAATCCCAAGCGCGACAGGGCGTTGTAGCCGACGGCGTTCTTGTCGAAACCAGCAGCCAAGCCGATCGGACTCGGGAACTCGTGCCCGAGCGCGCGAACTCGCAGCGCCGGGTCGCGCGGCACCAGCACTGACGAAAACCAAGAACCCAGCAGCGGCATCGCCATCAGCAAACGCAACCCCGCGAAGGCGAAGTTGTGCGCCGCCTCTGCCGGCAGCAGGAAGAGCAATGCCTTGAAGAACGCGTACACGCTGGAGCTTGTATTTGCCCGGCTGCGCCGATGCAAGGCTCGGAGCAACCGGGCGTGGGCCGAGCCGCTCGCGCGCCGAACTGGCGCCCTGTTTCTAGCGGCACCGAAGTCGAGCCCAAGTCGGCGCACCTTTCGGACGCTCAGCCAGCGAATATTGCTCTTTAGATTCGACAAGTTGCACCACACTTAAGGAACCAGACGAAGGACTCACGTGGGCCTGCTCCGGAGCGCCCGAGCAACGCCGATGAGCTAGGCTTCCAGCGATGCTCCGCTTCCGTCTTTTCTCGCTATGGCCCCTCGCGCTGAGCCTCGTCGTCTGGAGTATCTGCCCCGACGCGAGCGCCCGCGAGAAACGCACCCGCTACTTGGAGCTGCAACCGATGGTCGGCTACTCCTGGGTGAACGTAACGGGCTTTTCCGACGATAAGTTCGAGGATGCCGTCCGGGCCAGCGCAACCGATCCGAGCAACCTCAACGCGGACCCCAACACCGTGGCAGACGAAGCATTCGCCGCCGGACAGGAACGCGTCGAGGGACACGGCCTTTCGGTGGGCGGGGCTTTGCAGCTGAAGCTCTGGGTATTTGTCCTAGGTGCACGGTATTCCTACACCATGACGGAGGGCTTCGGCATGCACACCATCGGAGGTGATCTGGGGCTGCGCTTGGGCGATACCGTCGCGCTCTACGGGCGCCTCGGCCCCGGTTTCGCGTTCCAGGATGGACTGCCTGACGGGCTGAGCACCGACGGCTTCGTCGTCTCCGGCTCTGGCGGGCTGGAGTTCCGATTGGCACAGGGTTTCAGTCTGGGCGTCGGTGTGGACGCGGACTTGCTGCTCCTTGCCGCGACGCGACAACTGGAAGCCGGCGCGCAAGCGGCCACGGGCGGCGTCAGCGTCAGCAACTTGCGAGAGCTCGACGGCAGCGCCGTCGGGTTTCAGCTCCGCCCCCAGCTGCACTTCATCTGGCACATCTAGCTTTCAGTCGACGCGCCTGCTCACCGGGGCCGTGAGCGACCACACCTTCACGCTCGCTCATCGGGCGTTCGACGCAACTTGCCGCGGGGGGCTACGCGAGGCGTTCGCAAGGCACGAGATTTTGGGGCAAGATGCGGCCATGAACGGCGAAGAGGAAGCGGAGGTCTCGAGCCAGGGTGCTGCCAGCAGTGACGAAACCCGTAGCGTGGAGGAAGCGGAGGTCTCGAATCAGAAGGCCAGCGTCGGCGGCGTGGTGGAACCGGCAAGCAGTGGCCGCGCCAAATGCCGAGCCTGCGGCGGCAAGATCGAAAGGGGCGCACTGCGCTTCGGGGAGAAGCTGCCGAACCCATTCGGCGAAGGCGAAGCAACCTACTGGTTTCATCTGGACTGCGCGGCCTACCGGCGACCCGAACCCTTGTTGGAAACTCTGAGCGCCCTGTCGGAGGTCGTCCCTGATCAGGAGCGCCTGATGACGATCGCCAGGCCCGGCGCAGAGCACCCGCGGCTGGCCCGAATTGCTCGTCTGGAGCGCTCACCCTCCGGACGCGCGCGCTGCCGCCATTGCCGAGAAGCGATCCCCAAAGAGGGCTGGCGCTTGGCGCTGGAGATATTTCAGGAGGGGCGGTTCGACCCGATCGGGTTCATTCACATCGCCTGCCAGCGGGAGTATTTCGGGATCGCTGCCGAACTAGAGCGAGTGCTCCGCGCAGGAAAAGACTTGGATCAGCAGGCCCTGCGAGAAGTCGAGGCAGCCCTGGTCGGCTCCTGAAGCCCAGCTCGACCACTCGGCCGGCACTCTGCCAATCGGGTCGGCAATCGACGTGGCGCGTACTACCTTTGCGCCCCCAATTTCGCCCGCCCGGCATTCCGAAACGTTGCCCGGCAGCTCGAGAAGGAGCGTAACTCGATGTCCAAGCACTACCCAGAAGTCAGCGCCGTCCCCGATTTTCCAGCAATCGAGCGCGGCATTCTGAAGTTCTGGGAACAGGACGACACCTTTTCCGCATCGGTCGACGAACGTCCCCCGGGGGCGGAAGGACAGAACGAGTACGTCTTCTACGACGGACCTCCTTTCGCCAACGGCCTGCCTCACTACGGCCACCTGTTGACCGGCTACGTCAAGGACGTCGTGCCCCGCTACCAGACGATGCGCGGCAAGAAGGTCGAACGGCGTTTCGGCTGGGACTGCCACGGATTACCGGCCGAGATGGAAGCCGAGAAACAGCTGAAGATATCCGGACGCGCGGCGATCGAAGCCTACGGGATCGACAAGTTCAACGACTACTGCAAGGCCAGTGTCCTGCGGTACACCGGCGAATGGGAGAACTACGTCACACGCCAGGCGCGTTGGGTCGACTTCGAAAACGACTACAAGACGATGGATCTCTCCTACATGGAGAGCGTGATGTGGGCCTTCTCCGAGTTGTGGAGGAAGGGGTTGATCTACGAAGGACATCGCGTGATGCCCTACTCGTGGGCGGCGGAGACACCGCTTTCCAACTTCGAGATCCGGATGGACAACTCCTACCGCCAACGGCAAGACCCGGCGGTAACCGTGCGCTTCAAGTTGGCGCCCAAGGACGGTGACCCAGGACCGCTCTCGATCTTGGTATGGACGACGACGCCGTGGACACTGCCCAGCAACCTGGCACTCGCGGTGGGGCACGACATCGACTACGCCATCTACGAACTCGACGACGAATTGCTCGTCATCGGCGAGGCCACGGTCGGCAGGAGCTACAAGAAGGAGCTCTCGAAAGCGAAAAAGGTCGGAAGCCTCAAAGGTTCCGAATTGGTCGGTCGCGGCTATGAGCCGATGTTTCCGTACTTTGCCGACAACCCGAACAGTTTTCGGGTTCTGTCCGCAGCCTTCGTCGACACCGAGGAAGGCACCGGCACGGTGCATCTCGCACCGGGCTTCGGTGAGGACGACCAGCGTGTTTGCGAGGAGAACGAAATCCCCCTCGTCGTTCCAGTCGACGACAAGGGCCGTTTCACCGCTGAAGTTCCCGACTACGAGGGACAGCTCGTCTTCGACGCCAATAAGCCCATCATCGCGCTCCTCAAGGAGCGCGGCGTGTTGTTCAAGCACGCGACCTACGACCACAACTACCCTCACTGCTGGCGCACCGATCAGCCGCTGATCTACAAGGCCCTCAGCAGCTGGTACGTGCGGGTCACGAGTTTTCGCGATCGCATGGTGGCGCTCAACCAGCAGATCAGCTGGATCCCGGAACGGATCCGCGACGGGCAGTTCGGCAAGTGGCTGGAGAACGCTCGCGATTGGTCCATTTCACGCAATCGCTTCTGGGGCGCTCCCCTCCCGGTGTGGAAGAGCGACGACCCCAATTTCCCTCGCGTCGACGTCTACGGCAGCCTCGACGAGCTCGAACGCGACTTCGGCGTGCGTCCGGACAATCTGCATCGCCCCTTCGTGGACGAACTGACTCGTCCCAACCCGGACGACCCCAGCGGCAAGAGCACCATGCGCCGAGTCCCGGAGGTGCTGGACTGCTGGTTCGAGTCGGGCTCGATGCCATTTGCCCAAGTCCACTACCCGTTCGAGAACAAAGAGTGGTTCGAGGAGCATTTCCCCGCGGACTTCATCGTCGAGTACGTCGGACAGACTCGAGGTTGGTTCTACACCTTGATGGTGCTGGCCACGGCGTTGTTCGACAAGCCACCCTTCGAGAACTGCATCTGTCACGGGGTCGTGCTGGACGAAAACGCGCAGAAGTTGAGCAAGAAGCTCCGCAACTACCCAGATCCGATGGAGATGTGCGAAACCTATGGTGCGGACGCGCTGCGCTGGTTCCTCATGTCGTCGGCGATCTTGCGCGGTGGCGATCTGCAGATCGATCGCGAGGGAGCGGGCATCAAGGACGTCATGCGCCTGGTGCTCAACCCGGTGTACAACGCCTACTACTTCTTCACCCTGTACGCGAACTCGGACGGTATCGAGGCCAGATTTCGCACGGACAGCAAGCAACTTCTCGACCGCTACCTACTCGCCAAAACACGGCAACTGGTGGAGAGGATGACCGCTTCGATGGACGGCTACGACATCGCGGGGGCGTGCGCTCACGTCTCGTCGTTCCTCGACGCGATGAACAACTGGTACATCCGTCGTAGTCGCTCACGCTTCTGGCGCAAAGAGCACGACCAAGACAAGCAAGATGCATACGACACGCTGTACACCGTGCTGCTGACGGTCAGCAAGGTCGCAGCCCCGCTGATGCCGCTGTTGACCGAAGCGGTCTTCCAAGGCCTCACGAAGGAACGCAGCGTTCATCTGACAGACTGGCCTGATGCGAGCATCTTCCCGATGGACGACGACTTGGTCGCGGCGATGGACCGCGCCCGCGACGTGTGCTCGGTAACGCTGTCACTGCGAGACGCTCACAAGCTTCGCACCCGTTTGCCCCTCGCCGAGCTGACCGTTGCCGGCAAGGGCGTCGAGTCGCTCGAGCCCTATGTGGACTTGATCCGTGATGAGGTGAACGTGAAGCAAGTGGTGCTGACCGCTGACGCCGAGCAGTTCGGCACCTTCCAGCTTCAGGTAAACGCGCGCGCCGTCGGAAAGAAGCTCGGCAAAGACATGAAGACGGTGATGGCCGCCTCCAAATCGGGCGATTGGGAGCTGCTCGATCGAGGGGCCGCACGAGTGGGTCCAGCGACGCTGGAGGCAGGCGAGTTCTCCATGCGCTTGCTGAGCAAGGAAGGGGTGGCCAGCCAGGGCCTACCAAGCAACGACGCCGTCGTTGTTCTAGACACCGACGTTACCCCAGAACTGGAGCGCGAAGGATTGGCGAGGGACCTCGTGCGCTCGGTGCAACAGGCTCGTAAGGACGCAGATCTGCACATAGCTGACCACATACACCTCATACTGCAGGTCGAGGGCGACGCAAAAACGGCGCTGGAGGAGTTTTCCTCCTACATCCGCGAGCAGACGCTGGCAGACGACCTGGTGTTCACCGCACCCACCAACAGCGCCCACTGTTGCACAACCAAATTGGGATCCTATCAGGTCGAGATCGGTTTGACGAAAGCGTGATTACCCGCCCTCGTTTCAACCTTGCAATGGCAACAGCTCACTAACGCAATGCTCGCTACTCGAACCACGCGTTGGCGAGAGCATGATGAGACACTCCGCTCCTGGTCTACTTGCTCGGCGATCTGCTGAATCTACAGTCTCGCTCGCTGGTTTGAAGTAACTCCCAAAGCACCCGCGCTCCGGGTATCTCCCAAGAACGCCTAGACAAGATGTGGGCGCCCAACGGCTACGCCGATCCTTCGTGATTTCTCCCTCAGTCCCGGCGTGAAACAAGTCGTCAACCAATGACGGAAAGTCGGTCGTGGCGGAAGCTCGTGGCCATCTGACGCGCATTCGTGCTGCCGTTGCCCCCGAATCGGGCAATACTGAGAGCCATGAGCCAAGCGCGCCGCCCAATGCGTTGGACGACCACGGGCCTCCGAGCCCATGAGTCCAATAGCGTCCGCGTCGTTCGAGAGCACGACGTCGACATCGCGTTTCAGCCCATCGTGGATCTGAAGGACCACAGCACGTTTGCGCACGAGGCACTTGCGCGCTGCAAGTTACCTCAGTTCAAGTCTCCCCTGACCATGTTCGAGCAAGCCGAACGGGAGGAGGCATGCGGCCGCCTCGGGCGCGTCGTCCGCAACGTCCTGTTCGAACACTGTGCACAGCGCCGCATCTTCATCAACGTTCACCCACAAGAGGTGAGTCAACGCTGGCTCGTGCAGCCGACGGATCCACTCTTCCTCCACGACAGCGAGGTGTTCATCGAGGTCACGGAGGCGGCCGCCTTCCAATACTTCGACGTGTGCATGAGCGTGCTGTCCGAGCTCAGAGCCCGCTGCGACGCGCGCATCGTGGTGGACGACTTCGGTGCCGGTCATGCCGACCTCAACCGTGTGCTCGAGCTGCGGCCGGACATGGTGAAACTGGACATGTCCTTGGTGCGCGACGTGCAGGACGACATCGTGCGGCAAGAGCAAGTCCGAGAGATCGTCGAAACGTGCCACTCCCTGGGTGCCGCCGTCGTGGCCGAAGGAATCGAGACCCGCGAGGAACTGGAGACGACTCAACGGCTTGGGGCCGACTACGGGCAGGGCTATCTCCTGGGGCGTCCGACGTTCCCGCCACAACCTGCCGCCTGGCCCGGAGAACCCGAACTGACGGCGGTCGGCGCGACCCCCTGAGGGCGCACTCCTGGGATGGCGGGGACCCTGCCGACTCGGAAGCGCAGAAGCGAGACGACGTCGGACTTGCATTTGCATCTCGGGCGGGGAAAGTTCTCGCCTCCGATGCGAGCTGTCTACCAAGCGAGCAGCCTCCACGAGGCGCAGTTGCTCGTCGACCGTCTGCACGAGCTCGGCATCGAGAGCTACGTGAAGAACGAGCATCTTCAGGGCGCTCTGGGCGAGCTCCCCCTCTCACTTCACCCTGTGATTTGCGTCGTCAGGGACGCAGACTACGCTCGCGCGAGGGAAGCGGCCTGGGACTTCGAGCAGGCCAATCGGCAGGACCCTGGGCCAGACCGCCGCTGCTCCCAGTGTGGCGAAACCAGCCCGGGCAACTTCCAAGTGTGTTGGAAGTGCCGAGCCGAGTTTGCCCTCGATTCTTGAAGGAAGGCACCTTGTCCAAGACGACACGCTGGCTGATATTCGCGCTCAAGAGCGTCGTGGCCGTGTACTGGGCGTGGGTCCTCGCCGCCAGTGTGGGCTCCACCAGCGGCACTTTCGACGCCATCGTCGTGCTGTCGGCACCGCTGCTGTTGGGCATTCACTTCGTCCAGGGACTGATGTTCATTCGCTTGCTGCGCGGCAAAGGACCTTGGTGGGGAGACTTTGGCCAGATCATGTTGTTCGGCGTCCTGCATCTTCTGGTGCTGTCCCGCCGCCGGCCCTGAATTCCGGTCTCCGTCGCGCAAGCTCGAAACACGGCGGGCACGTCGAGTCGAACCTCGAACAGCGGGCGTGAGATCCCGGCTGGGCGCTTCGCGCCAGAGCCCCAGTTTTGCCCCCCGCGGAAACGCGGGATTGGTTGCGCTGAAGGCAGCGAGTGCCGCTATAGTCCGGCGTCAATGAGCGACGACAAGCAGACGATGCTATCGGCAGTGCAGCCGACGAACCCGATGACACTGGGGAACTTCGTCGGCGCCATGAGTCAATGGACGCACTACCAGCAGGACTACGACAGTATCTTTTTTGCGGTCGACCAACACGCCATCACCCTGCGTCAGGACCCCGAAGCGCTGCGTGAGAACACCTATCGGCTGATGGCAACGTTCATCGCGGGGGGGCTCGATCCGGACCATTGCACCCTCTTCGTGCAGAGCCACGTGCCGGAACACTCACAGCTGGCCTGGGTGCTGACCTGCAACGCCTACATGGGCGAGCTGTCCCGAATGACCCAATACAAAGAGAAGTCTCAGAAGCAGGGAGCCAACATCCCCGCCGGGATCTTCGTCTACCCCACGTTGATGGCCGCAGACATCTTGCTCTATGGCGCGCACAAGATACCCGTCGGGGAAGACCAGAAACAACACGTCGAACTCACCCGAGACCTCGCGCAACGAATGAACCATGCCTTCGACCGAGAATTGTTCGTCGTTCCGGAGCCGTTCATCCCGAAGATCGGCGCTCGCATCATGTCGTTGCAAGAGCCGACGAAGAAGATGAGCAAGAGCGACCCAGACCCAAAAGCCACGATCTTCTTGACCGACAGCGACAAACAGATCGCCAAGAAGATCAAGAGTGCGGTTACCGATTCCGGATCGGAGATCACCTACGACGCCGGGAAACCCGGGGTGAAGAATCTCATCGACATCCAAAGTGCCCTTCTGCGTGAAGCCCCGGAGGTCATCGTCGAGAGGTACGTTGGAAAGATGTATGGGCACCTGAAGGTGGACACTGCAGAGGTCGTGACGAACGCCATCGGGCCGGTGAGGGACGGAGCGGAGCGCTTGCTCGCCGACCGTGGCGAGCTGGACCGGCTGCTGAAGATCGGCGCAGAAAAGGCCCGCTCGCGCGCCCGGAGCAGGATGGCTCAGGTGTACGACGCGTTGGGCTTCATCGCGCCCAGCGCCTGAGGGTTCGGTCGAGCACAGCCGGCAGCAGCCCGGACTCAGAGGCGGCAGACGCCCCAGGCATGGGCCCGGCGGGCAAAACACTGGTGACATTCCGGCAATTGGCCGCACAATAGACGTCGGTGAGCCAAGGCCCGCTGGCGTGGCGCGTCAATCACCCGACAGCTCATGATGGCGTCTGCCCCGATCGACCTCCTGTATACCTCGCCCGCCACCCGGGTCTCGCTGCCTTTGATTCAGCGAGCGCTGGTGTTCGCCTTCTCCGCAGGTGATACCGCGGGCGCCTTCGAGCGCGTTTTGGAGAATGCGGCCTGTGGCCAATCGACCTTCGCTCCCGACTGCTTCGCCGGCGACCTCTTCATCGACCAACTCATCGAACGCTGCTTTCCGATCCGAGTTCAGGCGACGAAATACGCCCCGTGCAAACCGTACCTACGCCGCACCTTGACGCAACCACCTGCCGATCCCGTCGACACCAAGTACCGCCAGCAGGTGCTGAACGAACTGGAGGAGCGACGCGAATATCGCCAAGCCTTCGAAGCGCTCTACGTCGAGCTTCAAGAGCTGAGATCATTGCTCAGCTCTGGAGATTACTCGACGCGGATGGACCAAAACATGCGCCGGTTGGACATCTTGCGCTCCCTGGCGAAGATCTTCACCACGATGGCCAAGAGCTTCGAGGGGGCGGACTCCGGCCTGGGTCGAATCCGCGAGGCGGGCAAAGCGATCACCACGAGCGAGGGTTATGAGCGCCTGGCAGAGCTCTTGGAGTACGAGGGACACCTCGCCACCGTCGACTTGCGAGTCAAGCTCGGCCTGGAGGGCGGTGTGCGCACCTTCACCGTGCTGGCGTACCACGAAAACGTGGAGAGCAGCTTTCACACTTCCTGGCTGAAGCAAGCTTGGAATCGCTTCATGATGCTGCTCCGAGGCTACCGGCTGAGTCAGCACGAGATGCTGACGCGGCTACTCGACCAGACGTTGGAAGGTGTCAAACAGGATGTTCTGCCTTTGTTCCAGTTGCTGGGCGACATGGAGTTCTACCTGGCCGGCTTGGGCTTCACGGCCATGGCCCGACGCGCAGGATTGACACCCGCCTTTCCAACCCTCATCAAGCGGGGCGAGGGCGACCTTTCACTGCGAGGGCTCTACAATCCATTCTTGCTCGCGGATGGAGTCGACGTGCGGCCTTGCGACGTGCAGGCTGAAGCCGACGCCATCGTCGTCGTCACGGGGCCGAACTCCGGAGGTAAGACACGCTTGCTGCAGTCCGTGGCCCTATCGCAGCTCCTGGCTCAGTGCGGGCTGATGGTCCCTGCCGCGGAGGCTCGCGTAGTGTGGACGGAAGGCATGTTCGTCTCGTTGCTGGATGACGTCAGCGCGGACCAACACGAGGGGCGGCTGGGCATGGAGCTGCTACGCATTCGGCGACTGTTCGAGCAAATCAACGTCGGGGACATGGTGGTGATCGACGAGCTGTGCTCGGGCACCAATCCGAGCGAGGGTGAGGAGATATTCCGCCTGGTGATCCAGCTGTTGGGGGACTTGCAGCCTCAGGTATGGCTGACGACGCACTTTCTGACGTTCGCCCAGCGTCTGCAGTCGGGTTCGGAGCTACGCCAGCTTCGGTTCCTCCAGGTCAAACTCGACGCTCACGAGCTGCCGACGTTCCAATTCGAAGAGGGCGTCGCCAAGACATCGCTCGCTCGGCAAACGGCGGCGCGATTGGGAGTCACCTGGGACGAACTGGCGGCGTTGGTGGACCGCGCCAGAGCTCGGCAACGACAGGACGGCGAAGTGACACCTCGACCCCAGACGAATCATTCGACGGCGCCCGAGACGACGGAAGAAGACGTCCCCGCGGGCCTTGATCCGGCGCACACCCTGGTCCGCACGTGAGCACAACCCCGAGCTATCGCGACGTTCACTCGCTGCGATACGGCCTCACGCCCACCCCAGCCGCTTGCGTCACGGCTTCGGCAAGTCGAGGGCGGGCTCGGTCGCCCCTGGAGGTGGCTCAACGCCGAGCAACGCGCAAAGCGTTGGGGCAATACTGAGTTGACTCACCGGTTGTGACTGTCGGTATGGCGCGATCCCAGGGCCGAAGAACAGAAGCGGCACTTGTCGATCGTAGTCTTGGCGCGAACCGTGATCGGTACCCGCACCCGGCGGCGGTCCGTAGCCGAAGATCCAGAACGGTCGCGTGTCGATCAGCAAGTCGGCGCGACTGCCCGCAGGGAAACTGTTGGCGACCATGCGCTGCTCCGTCTCGTCGCTCCGAGCCCAGGCGGCCGCTTCACCGGCAGTATGTACCCGCTGCACCCCCTCGACCGTCGAGAGATACGCCTGGGCAGCCGCCACGGCCTCCGCATACCTCGGGTGCTGCTTTGCCGACGCCGTGAAGTACAGGAAATGCGAAACGATGGCGGATACCCAATCCGCTGGCGCCACCGTTTCGTCGAGGAGCTTCTCCAGCTCTGCCCGGATCTGCTGGCCGAAGATACGCCCGGCAGCGTGGCCAGCGGATTGCGAGTGCTCAGGCAGTGGGGCCACGCCGTGATCCGCCGTGATCATGACACTGGTGCGTATCGAACTCGATAGCCTGGCGATCAGTCGCCCCAACGCAGCATCTGCGCGTCGCAGGTGATCGAGGTACTCCCAAGAATGAGGACCGAAGAGGTGACCCACGTAGTCCGTACCGGAAATGCTGATGACCAATAGATCCGGTGCCTCGTCTCGTCCCAGAGCGTATTCGACGCTCGCGCGCTCGGCGAGGGCGACGAGATACTCCGACAGCGAGGGCAGGAGCCGCGCCATGCGCGCTGGAGCATCGGTGGTGTTTGGGTCGTGAGGAAAAGTTGCACCCCAAGGGCCGTCTTCGCCGACACCGGCGTCTGGCCCCAAGAGCGATTCGTAGAGGGCTGGCGTCCGGGGCACCCACGGTCGAATCGCGGCGGAAGGTGGACTCTCGGCCTGAAAACGCGACAACCACTCGGGCACGCGTTCGACGCAGAAGGACGACGTCGTGAAGCGTCCGAGGGCAGGTTCGTACCACGCCGCGAGATCCGGCCCCGCTCCGACAGAGAAGACTGCCGCGCGGTCTTTGAGCGAGACCGCGACGACCTTGCTCGCTGGGCTTTGTGCCTCGAGCATTTGGGCAACCGTTCTCTGCCTGAGACGAGTCGGCCCCGCCGTCATTGATTCGTGACCGAAAACCACATGACCAGGGCTGTGAACCAATGGCACCATGGCCCCAACCCGTTCGTCCCAATCCTCGTTGCCGCCGATCCCCGAAGTGCGCGGCGGTGCCCCGGTGAAGATCGCGGCGTGCCCCGGAGCGGTGAACGTGTTGATGTAGGGGAATACACCGCGCTCGAAGAACGCTCCCTTGCTGATCGCCGTTCGTATCAGCCCGTGTTCGTCCAGAGCCGGAAGTGACCGCAGCAGGGTATCGCTGCCCAGCTGGTCGATGACGACGGCAACGAGAAGCTGAGGCCGCTCGACGTCTGGTGCGTCGGGAACGGGAGCCGCTGCCGGCGCGGAAGCGGCCGGTGTGGACGACGACGGGCTCGGCGCCGCGGGCGGCGCCGAAACGCAGCAACTCGCCGCTCCCAGACACGAGCCCAACAGGGCGGGGCGCCAACCAAAGAACTGAAAAACGAAGGTCACGAGAGGCGCACCATACTCAAGAGGGCGGCATTTGGCGTGTTGTCGCGGACGACGGACGGCGCTGGTCTGCCCGGCCCCAGTCGACGGCCGTCTTCTCGGCCCGCTACCCGCCGCTTCCAGACCCCCGGCCAAATGTCACGCGATTGTAAAACCCTGTCGGCGATTGTCATACGGCGCCTCTGTTCAGGTCGGAGAAATGAGACCGACATGACAAGCCCCGCCGGTGCCCGTGTTAGTTCGGCGGCATGACTGCGATTCTCGTCAGCTACTTCACGGTTCTGCTGCTGCTGTGCACCTTCGGAGTGCACCGAGCTCACTTGGTGTGGCTGTGGTGGCGCAACCATCGCCACGTGGAGCGCGCTGCGTCCGAGCACGTCCTGCCCGCCCAACTGCCAACAGTTACCGTCCAGTTGCCCACCTACAACGAGGCAACCGTGGTCGAGCGCTTGATCGAGGCTGTCGCGCGCTTCGACTATCCTCGGGATCGCCTGGAGATCCAGGTGCTCGACGACTCGACCGACGAGACCGTCGAGATCGCGAAGGCGAAGGTCGAGGAGCTCGTCGAGCGCGGCTACGACGCGGTCTACGTCCACCGCAC
>JBNKZR010000114.1:0-18616 GCA_050301735.1 Polyangiaceae bacterium
TGCTGCACCAGCAGCTGTCCGGCGTGCTGGATTGACGAGCTCGTCTCTCGCGGACGGAGCCGCGTGTTGGGGGACTCTACCGCACCCGAATCACGCGCTCGTTGCGGCAGTTGACGTTGCACCCGTCGTTGTTGTTGCGGTTGCCGTCGTCGCACTCTTCGCCGCCGTTGACCACGCCATCGCCGCAACGGGGACCGAACTTGCAGTCTGCGGAGCAACCGTTGTAGGCCTCGTCATCGGCTTGGGCCGCGTCTGGTCCTGGGTCGCAGTCTTCGCCGTACGCCGCGTCGATCTGGCCGTCACCGCAGTAGGGAGGCAGTACGCAACCAGGCGCACAGGAATCATCCGCCAAGGCGTAGCCGTCGACGTTGAAGCCGTTGTCGCAGAGTTCCGGGCCGTTGAGCACGCCATCGCCGCAGCGAGGCCCCGGTTGGCAGTCGGCCGCGCAGAAGCCGTACCCTGCGCCGTTGTTCTCTCCGTCATCGCAGCGTTCGTCCTCTGCGATGATGCCGTCGCCACAGTCACTCTCACAGGCTGTGCGCAAACGGGTGAAGCCGGAGAGGGTGAGGTGATAGCTCGACTGACACAGGCGCCGTTCCGCCTGAAACACGGCAATCTCGTAGACCTGGCCTTCGATCAGGTTCAGAGGCTCACCGCTGAGATCCACCGTGTCGGGCCCTAGCCCGGGGCAATCCGCGGGGAAGTCCGGGTGAAAGCTGTTGCCACACACGTCTGCGCCGAGAGCGCCATGGACGCCGCCCAAGTCGACGACGAGACGGTTCTTGATGAACACCCAGACGTCGTCGTCCCCACGGAAGACGAGCTGCTCGCCGCCCTTGTACTCGAACCAATAGCGGACCTCGCTCGTGAACGAAAAGGCGTGTAGGTCCTCCGGATCGTCGCACAATCCGCTGAGGTACTCCGTCGAAACGCCGTCCTCGGCTAGGTCGGGGTCACTGAAGCCACGGCCATCGAGGGGGAAGAAGGTCTGATCATCGAATTCGAACGTTCCGTCCTGACCTGCGGCGGGGAGCAGCAGCATGGTATCGATGAACGTCATGTTGACGCTCGGATCGTCCGTGTACCATTGGTTGAAGCTGTCGCGACTAGCAACCAAGTCGGTTGCCGTTGCCAGGACGTCGGCGTTGTACACCGGCTTGTAGGGCACGTTGACCGTGTCGCCAGGGGGCGCGAGCTCCATCTCCACCATGTTCTTGAGCTCCATCACCGCGGCTCCGAAGTCTGGGTGCCCAGTGAAGGTGCGTCCGTCGGTCAGTGTGAACTCGCCTCGTCCACGATCGACGAAGTCGCGGAATACCACCGGGAGTTCGAGTTCACCTTCGTCGGTGTCGCTCAGTACGGCGCAGGAGAAGCCCGTTTCGATCTTGCAGTCGGCGCTGCACCCATCACCTGGGCGGTCGTTACCGTCGTCACATTCTTCGGCGTCGCCAGCGAGGATCAGACCGTCCCCACAGCGTGAGCGACACTCGCCGCCGCTGCAATCGGGCTCGAGTCGACAGCCCGGCGAGCAGCCGTCGCCCATGTCTCCGTTGTTGCCGTCGTCGCACGGTTCGTCGCCTTCCGCGACTCCGTCGCCGCAGACGGTGGGGTGGCAGGACTCCCCTTCCGGGCAGGCGTAGCCGGGCTCTGCAGTGCAAGCAGCGCTGCAACCATCACCGCCCTCGACGTTGCCGTCGTCGCAAGTCTCTCGGCCTCGGAGCATGCCGTCGCCACACGCCGTCTGGCACGCGTAGCCCGGGGCGGAGCAGACGAAGCCCTCTTCCAGCTGGCAATCCGCCGAGCAGCCATCACCGGAGCCCGTGTCACCATCGTCGCAGGTTTCCGAACCCGAGACTCGGCCATCACCGCACACCACGGTGGACTGACAGGGCTTGCCCGGCTCGCTGCACACGAAGTCGCGCTCCACAAAACACGCCGCCGAGCAGCCGTCGCCTGCGACGTCGTTTCCGTCGTCACAGGTTTCGATACCGCTGACGATCGAGTCGCCGCACAAGTCTGTTCGCTCGCAGGGCTCGTTGGGTTTCATGCATTCGAAGCCCGGTTCCACCAGGGTGCAGTCGGAGTAGCAGCCGTCACCCGGGACGCTGTTTCCATCGTCGCAGGCTTCGGTATCGGCAAGCTGTCCGTCGCCACAGCCTGGATTGGTGGGTGCGCCGTTCACCACCGTCCCCTCGCCAGGTTCGAGCACGAAGCCATCGGCACCCACGGTGCCCGGCGCTCCCGAGCCGGAGCTACCACCCCCGTTCGATCCAACCCCCCCAGACGAAGCGTTGTTACCCTCCGCAGTTCCGGCTTGGGAGGAGTCAGCTGGCGAGGCCGGATCCGCGGCGGAGCAAGCGATGCACACGCTCAGCACGAGTGCGCTGACCGCGCGGCGATTGGCGTTGATTGCTGGCATTGCGGGAAGCAGACAGAAGCTTGGCGCTGAAGCGCGGTCGGAGCAGGTAAAAGGCAGAGAACTACTGGGAGGTTGATGCACGGCGGCCACGGATTTGTCTCAGCTTTTCCAAAGCTCGGAAAAAGAGAATGAGGCTGTCGCGTGGGATGGTGGTCGGCTTGTGTGTCGAGCTCCTACATCGCTGGCTTCGCTGATCACCAGGATGTGGACTCATCGCCCCGCTGGCTCGGTGCGGGCTCCGAATGCTGACCTTTGGGCGGGGCGCGCGTGCGCGCACACGGGGGTGCCCGTCAGTCAGCCAGCAACGGTTCGATCATTCTGCCGAGGGCGGCGACCTCCCGCGCTTCGACCACGAACGAGGGGCCTCTCGACCAGTGGCCTGCGGTGGTGCAGAACCAACCCTGCGCCACGAGTCTGCCGGCGACCCTCCAGGCAGACCACTCGACGGTCGTGCCATCATCACAATGATGGCTGCACAATATCGTGCAGACCCCGCGATCCATGGCTCGGACCATTTCAGCATGCGCCTCGTCGCCCGGAAACGTCGCACTTGGTGCTTGGGTTGCGGCACGGAACCCCGGAGGGATTCTGGGGAGCATCTGCCTTTCTGGACTGTGGGGCGGCGGGGATCTTGGCCTCGCGTCTCCGTCAGGCGACCGCTGGCGCACCCCGCGGATGCCGGAAGAAGTCAACGGTCTTCGCGCGCTGGTCAGGTGGCGGACGCCGGCCCGTGCAGCACGATGCAACTCCCTCGGACTTGCACGTCGCAGTGCAGGATACTGATAAGCGCTTCCCGGGACACAGGTCCTTGCCTCCGCGCGAAGCGCAAGCGTTGGGGACTGGAAGCACGCCACTTGGTGCATGGCCGCAACCGTTGCGCGTCTTTTCGACGAAAAGGTGTTCCTTCGTCATTGCTGCTGGATGGTCTGTTGCACCAAGGCGTGTTCTGTGACGTTTGCTCCCCTGCGGTAACTGTCGGGTGACCCGGTTACGGGTGTTTCACTGATTGCTCCGCTTGATTAACGCAACGAGACGCTCTGTACTTGCGGCGCACCTCCCGTTGTGGACCCGCCAGCGGGTGCGGGGGTGCGGAGGTAAATGATGAACATGGAACCCAAATGGATGATGGCAGTACGGGCCCTAGGCGGTGTCGTGCTGGCCTTTGGTCTGAATGCTTGTGGAGGCGGTTCGTCGTCCTCGAGCAGCACCGATACTGACGACGAAGATTCGGGCGCGCCCTTTTGTGGAGACGAACACGTCGACCCAGGCGAAGAGTGCGACGACGGCAACAGTGTCGATGAAGATGGCTGCAGCAACGAATGTCAGCTGCCCGCCTGCGGTGACGGCATCGTCAACGGCGACGAGGAGTGCGACGACGGTGAGGACAACGACGACACGGCGGATTGCACGAGCGACTGCATGGAGCAGGCGTGCGGAGACGGGCACACTGCCGACCGCGGCGAAGAGTGCGACGATGGCAACGACGATAACGACGACAGGTGCGTCGGCAATTGTCGGATCGCGCGCTGTGGTGATGGCTACCTCGCCCCGAACGAAGCCTGCGACGATGGCAATGACGATGATGACGACGACTGCACGAGCGACTGCAGGCTCCCGCGGTGCGGGGACGGCGTGGTCAACGACGGTGAGGAGTGCGATGACGGTGATGACGACAACACCGATGGTTGCAGCAATTCGTGTCTGCGTCCCAAGTGTGGGGACGGAGTACGTTCCCAAGACGAGGAGTGCGACGACGGCAATGACGATGACACGGACAGCTGCACCACGGAATGCAACGCGGCCACCTGCGGTGACGGTTTCGTAGCACCCGGCGAAGCCTGCGACGATGGCAACGAGGACAACGACGACGACTGCACGAACAACTGCAGAACGCCGGAATGTGGCGACGGACACTTGCAAGAAGGCGAGGAGTGCGACGACGGCAACAACACCGACGACGACGAATGCACCAACGCTTGCACGGCGCCAACTTGCGGCGATGGCGTCGTGCAAGAGGGAGAAGCGTGCGACGACGGTAACGACGAGAACGTCGACAGTTGCACCGTCGGCTGCGAGCGGCCGCGTTGTGGCGACGGCTATTGGCAGGTCGGAAACAACGAGGCGTGCGATGACGGCAACGATATCGATGACGACGAGTGCACGAACGACTGCGCCCTACCGAGCTGTGGCGATGGTATCGTCAACGCGGGCGAAGAGTGCGACGACGGCAACGACGTCGACACCGACGCCTGCACGAGCGCCTGCAAGGACGCGGCCTGCGGCGACGGCATCTTGCATGCCGGCGAGGTGTGCGACGACGGCAATGACATCAACACCGACAACTGCACCGATCAGTGTCAGGAAGCCGCGTGTGGAGACGGCTTCCTGCAGCCGGGTGAGGCCTGCGATGACGGAAACGTCACAGACGGAGACGGCTGCAACGGTGACTGCACGCTTGCGACTTGTGGTGACGGTGCGCTGGATCCGGGCGAGCAATGTGACGATGGCAACGCCATCAATACGGACGAGTGCACCAACGAGTGCACGACCCCGGTCTGCGGCGACGGCATCATCAACGGTACCGACGAATGCGACGACCAGAACACTGACCAGACTGACGGCTGCCTGAACGACTGTACGAGTGCGCGCTGCGGTGACGGTTTCGTGCGAGCCGGCGTGGAACAGTGCGACGAAGGCGCCACCAACGGGCCAGGCAGCAGCTGCGATACGGACTGCACGCCCCGCAGCTGTGGCAATGGTGTCGTCGATAGCGGGGAGCAGTGCGACGACGGTTGCCCGAGCGGCGCAGGAGCGAATGCGGCCTGTCGACGTACGGGCAAAGACAACACCGACAGCTGCCTCGACGATTGCAGTTGGAACGTATGCGGTGATGGGGCGTGGTATCGCGTGCGGACCAACAACGCCAACACCGCTGCCCTCGAAGAGTGCGACGATGGCAACGACGTGCAAACGGACAGCTGCCTCGACGATTGCGACTACAACACGTGCGGTGATGGGGTCTTGTTCCTGACAGCAACCATTCCTTACGCCGATCCGGATGGGGATGGTCCGATGACAGCGTCTCCTGGGCCGCAAATGCAGGCCTACCTCGATGCGATCTACGACACGAACCCGCCAGACGGCAGCATCGCACTTCAAAACATCGCTCAGGGGCGTCTCGAGGAGTGCGACGACAACAACACTTCCAACGCGGATGCGTGCGTCAAATACAACGAGGTCGGCAACAGCGAATTGGAATGCCGCGTGGCTACCTGTGGTGACGGCTTCACGAAAACGACGGGCGCGGGCCCCGAGGAAGAGTGTGATGACGGCAACACCAGCAACAACGATGCATGCCTGACGACGTGTGAGGATGCTTCCTGCGGTGATGGTTGGCGTCGCACGACGGGCGCGGGCGCCGAAGAGTGTGACGACGGCAACGATGACGACAGCGATGCGTGCATTTCTTGTGTGCTAGCGACGTGTGGAGACGGCATCGCCCAGTCGTCGGGGCCAGGTAGTCTGGAGGACTGCGACGACGGCAACGCCGTCGATGGTGACGGTTGCTCCAATGCTTGTGTCCTTTCGGGCTCGGAATGCGGTGACGGAAACATCGACACGCCACCCTGCGGCGCGCTGCTCGAGGTTGTCGTCGCTGCTGGAGGTGACGACGACGGCACCTGCGAAGCCGGCGAGGTCTGCACGTGCGCGGGCTGCCCCGGTCTGGCGGTGGAGGACAACGCAGCCGGAGGCGGTGACGACGACTCCCAATGCGAGGAAGGTGAGACGTGCATTTGTCCCACCGAGGAGTGCGACGACGGCTCGGGCAACGCGGACAACGGTGTGTGCAAGACGAACTGCACATACGGCACTTGTGGCGACGGGATCGTCGGTCCTGGCGAGGAGTGCGATGACGGCAACTCGAACGACAACGACCAATGTGTCGGATGCCGAGCGGCGCGCTGCGGCGATGGCTTCGTCTATACCCATCAAACCAACTCGACCGGGCAGAGTACGCCGGCGAGCAATGCCGAAGAGTGCGACGACGGCAACGACAACAACAACGACGGCTGCACCAACGCATGTGACCTCGCCGTGTGCGGCGATGGCATCATCCAACCCGGCGAGCAGTGCGACGATGGCAACAGCAACGATCTCGACTCGTGCCTGAGCAGTTGTTTGCTGGCAGTGTGTGGGGATGGTATCAAGAGCCCGACGGAGGCTTGCGACGATGGCAACGCCATCGACTCGGACACCTGCACGAACGACTGCACGCTGGCGACTTGCGGTGACGGTGACGTGGATCCCGCTCCTGCGTGTGGCGGCTTGATCGAGCTCGTTGCGGGCCCCGGCGGTGACGACGACGGGGTATGCGAAAGTGGCGAGGTGTGTACTTGCTCGGGTTGTCCCGGTGCCGCCAATGAGCAAAACAGTGCGGCCGGTGGTGACAACGACGGCAATTGTGAAGTTGGCGAGACTTGCACTTGCTCGGCTGAGGTCTGTGACGATGGTGACGACGACAACACCGACTCCTGCACCACTCTGTGTCGGTTCGCGGCCTGTGGCGACGGCTTCGTTCAGCCGCAGGGTGCGGGGGCAGGAGCGGCAGACAACGAGGAGTGCGACGATCAGAACCTGGTCAACACCGACAGCTGCACGGCCGCTTGCCGATGGAATACCTGTGGCGATGGCGTGAGGTATCTGACGGAAACCAACAACTTCAACCCCAACGACTTGGAAGCGTGTGACAACGGCAACGACTACCCGGGTATGGATCCCGATCTGTACACGGAAGGTCCCAGCGGGCTGACGAACGCACAGCGCGACGATGGCTACTTCGACGAGAGCTTCTTCTGTTCGAACAGCTGTACGCTCCAGTGTCCGACGACAGCCGACCGAGGCGGTCCGTGGAAGGACGACACGGCGTGTGTCTTCGTTGCGGAGGCCGACGACGGGTTGGATGACGCCACGGGCAACACGTACACGTCCTTCACTCGATCATGGAGTGCCGCGGAAGCACACTGTGAGGACTACGGCATCGGTGCTCGCCTGGCGACGATCCGGGTCGACGCCAGCGATGGAGCGCAGGACAATGCCGACCTGGTCTCCTACGTGACCAGCGCAGGGGAGGCGGAGCTTTGGCTCGGTCTCAGCGATACCATCACCGAGGGCGCTTGGACGTGGCTCGACGGTACCCGACCCCTCAGCTACGAAGCTCCCGGTGACGACTACGCCAACTGGGCTGCGTCTGAACCCAGCGGGGGCGCTGCCGATTGCGGCAATATCGACGGCTCGGGCGCGGACATCGGCGAGTGGCGGGATGGTGCGTGCGGCACCTCGCGCGCGTTCGTGTGCGAGTTCGACTTACCCTGATGCATCGGCAAGCGGCGTGCTGTCGCTTGGCTGATTGACGAGACGAGGGCCTCGCGAGTTACGCGAGGCCCTCGTTGGTTTTGGCTGCGCTCCGTCGGTGGCGACGCCGAGCATCGGGCGAGCCAGGGTGCGTTGCTCACGCGAGCGTGCCCGTGTGACGGCTCCGGCGCAAAGGTGCGACATCTGGGGGGAACTCGAGCCGTAGGCCCGTGGTCTGGCGGCGTCGGCTGGGGCAGCGTTGGGCACTCTGTGTGGTTGGGAGGCGACTGGCTTGCTATAAGGAACACGATGCCAACGCCGGACGAGATTTCTGGCCGTGCCGCGTCGCTGGGGGTGCGGACGTCCGTCGCAGAGCGTTGCGTGCGCTGGACCCTCGCGCCCATGTTGGGTGGCGCGCTGTTTGCTCTTGGCACGTTGGCAGTAAGTCGGGCGCAGTGGCACTTGTTCGTTCCGAGCG
The DNA here is from genome assembly GCA_050301735.1 of Polyangiaceae bacterium. Classification (GTDB taxonomy): domain Bacteria; phylum Myxococcota_A; class Polyangia; order Polyangiales; family Polyangiaceae; genus SZUA-265. Next base: position 8,250 of record JBNKZR010000114.1, read on the forward strand.
GCATTTGGCTGCTGACGATCGTCGTGGCTGCCGGGTTCGCGCGACAGAAGCGCTGGTTGCGTGCCGCCGCTTGGTTGTGCGCTGGCCTTTTGGTGGTAACGACGTCGGCGGTCGTCATGGGTGGCGTGAGGACGCTGGCCTACGTCGGGAACACGGTGCTGTTGGCCTTGATCGTTCCGCTCTATGGTCCGCGTTGGGGTTGGGCGGTGCTGGGTTGGACGCTTATCGTCGCGGGTGGCTGGCTCGTCGCGCACGAGCTTGGCGAGATGCCCGAATTCCCGATGTCGACGCTGCTCCAAAGCTACGTCTTCGGATCACTCGTCTTGGTGCTGATGCTCCCCGTGCTGATAGCTCCCACACGAATGCTCAACCAGGCTCTCGTCGAGTCGCAACAGCGCCTGGCGGAGCTGCGACGCGCACGAGAGCAGGAAAGCACGGCGGCCCGGGCGCTGCGCGAGACGGAACGCCAGCTGGCGCAAGCGAAACGTCTGGAGGCACTGGGACGCCTTTCGGCGGGCATCGCCCACGACTTCAACAACATGCTGAGCGCCGTGCGCGGAGCTACGGATCTGGTCGCAGCCTCAATCGACGATGGCGATGACGAGGCGGCCCGCGAGCATCTGAAGTTGCTCGATGAAGCCTCCGAGCGCGCGACCAAGCTCACCCAACAGTTGCTCGCTTTCGGGCGCCGTGGCCGTTTCGAGTCCCGGCAAGTGGACATCGTGGGAGTCGCACAGAGTGTCTGCGCTCTCAGCCGCAGCACTCTCGGTCCGGGTATCGCGCTGGTGGTGGACGTTCCCGAGGGGGAGTTGTGGGTCACTGGCGATCGGGTTGCTCTGGAGCAGGCCCTCTTGAATTTGGTGTTGAATGCGCGCGACGCACTGGGCGGCCACGGCCGCGTCGTGGTTCAGGTTCGACGCACTCAGGTCGAGTCCGAATGGTGTGAGGCTTCGAGTTTCGACTTTGCACCCGGCGATGCCGTCCAGATCACGGTACAAGATGACGGACCAGGGATCCCGGAGGAGGTTCGGCACCAGTTGTTCGAGCCATTCTTCACCACCAAGCCAGAGGGGGTTGGAAGCGGTTTGGGGCTGGCAGCGGTGCACGGTACCGTCGTCAGCCATCGGGGCATGATCGAGGTCAAGACTGAACCCGGCAATGGAACGGCATTTCACATCTTTCTGCCATCGACTTCGGCGCCGAGCCAGGGGCGTGCGTCGGTCGTGGCGAAGCCGGACTTCGTGCCGAAAACAGGCGTCGTATTGGTGGCGGACGACGATCCCTTGTCACGCAAAGCAGTGACTGCGCTCATCGAGCGGATCGGTTTCGAGGTGGTCAGTTGTCGCTCGGCGGAAGAACTCTTGCGGCGTCTCGAGTCAACTCCCGACTGCGCGGCGGTCGTCAGCGACGTCTTGATGCCCGGGCAGAGCGGACTCGAGCTCGCTACCGTCTTGGCTGAGCGACGACCCAACTTGCCTGTCGTGCTCATGTCTGGATTCATTCCCGAATCGGAGGTGGTGGGTTCGGAGCACCGAGCCGCGATTCTGCGCAAGCCCTTCAGCCGCGAGCAGCTGAAGCGTGCGATCGGCGAAGCGTTCGCGCGCTGGGCCGCTTGATGCGCGCCCAACGGTTCATGCTGAGCAGTGGCCGTCAAGACGGGACCGAGGGCGCTCCGAGGAGTGCGTCCGCTCCCGGACGGATCAACTCGTCGATGCCACGACGCGCTACGTCACGTGCCTCTTCACAAGTCAAGCGGCCGTGCGCTCGCCATGCCCTGCGGTCCACTCCGTAGTCCACGAGCTTGCCGTTCTCGGCGCTGGTGCATGCGGCCTCGAACGCCCGTCGCGCCGCAACGCGCAGCCGGTCCCCACCGCGAGGTAATGCCCAACTCAAGAAGCGCCACGCGAGTTCAGCGTGACGAGCTTCGTCCTTGGCGATGCGTCGACAGACTCTCCTGGCGGTGGGGTCTTCTGCGCCTTGGTGCTGCTCCGCAGCTAGCAGTGCGCCCAGCGTCTCCCCCACTGCGCCTTCCTCGATGCACAGCAGGAACAGCTCTTCCAAGCTCGGCACTTCGAGCGCTCCAGTGAGGTCGAACTCCCCCGGTCCGTGCGGTGGGGCGCCATACCGCGCCGCCAACATCAGGCAATCGCGTGCGTGTTTGATCTCGTCCAATGATGCCCGCTGCGATGCAGAAACCAGTTCGGGGGGAGCGCCGTGAGCGAGCAAGCCCAAACTGAAGCGTGCGAACGCAGCCACCGACGCGTGCTCTTCCATCGCGTCGCGCAGCCACGCCTCTGCCAACATCGAGGCCGTCTCCGTATCGACGGCACTGGCAACCTGTTGGCCATCTCGTGTCGAGTTGGACAGCAGGTGTTGACACCAGAAGCTGCGCTGCACGCGTTCGGCCGTGCGTAGCGATGACCCGACCAGAAACGGCCGTCGAATCGACAGGTCGCGCGTGGCAGGCGCCCCCCCCATTCCTTCCGGCACCTCACTGCCCGCTCCACCCGTACCGAGTTGCGGCCCGGGGCTGCTGGTCGAGGTTGCTGGAGTCGACGGCGATGCCGTTGGGGCAGAGGGAGACGTCGACGGCTCCGGGGTCGCGCCCGGGCGATTGGGGGGCGCTTCCCTCGTGGTATCTACCTCGTCGCTCGGCGTACTGCCGCAACCGAAGCTCACCGCGCCGAGCCCCATGGCCAACCAAATCCGCTGCCGTAGGCGCTGCACTGAGTCCATGTCTACCTTGGTACCCAACGACACGACCCGAGAGCAAACCGAACCGTCGGGCAGGGCCGTCTCAGGGCACGGGTACGAGATGCACGACGTCCCCCGCCTTAATACCGAGATGGGCCAGCGCTTCGGCGTTCAGTGCGACGTGCTCGCCGTCGATCTGGCCGTGGGTGCTCACCGCCCGAAGGAACGGCGCGTCCGGCGTGATGTGAGCGACCAGGTACTGCCGCGACGCCAGCTCGCTGTCGGTAATGCCGCCGGCTCGGCTTTCGTCGCGGGGGGCAGGCCTTCCCGTATGGGTCGTTTCGATGGGACGAGCCTTCAATGCGCGGTAGGCGCGGATCACGCTCACCTGGTCGGTCTTGGCCGTAAAGTGGGGCCCGCCATCGAAGGGATCCACGCGGTCGGCGTAGCGGAAGCCAATACGTTGCAGCATCTTCTCCACCCCCTTCGTCTGGTGTCCGACTTTGCCGATGACCCCTTGGGCGGCTTCGCTCAGCAAGCTCGCGTACACCGGGCCCCGTGGGAACAGGTCGCGGATGAAGTCTTTGTTCTCGTGGGATAGACGATCGGCCTGCCTGTAAGTCATGTGCGTGAAGCGCCTGCCCAGGGCGTTCCACAGGTGGCTCGTCCCGTCCGGCTCCAAGGGAGGGAGCAGCTCGGCCAAGAGTTGATCCCGAAACTCGCCGCGGTGGGCAGCGATGAACAACAGTCTCACATAGGAGACACAAAGGCCCAGGCGACCGGGGCTCCGACGGTAACTTGGATCGACCACCAGACCTCCGAGCTCGGTCGGTCCATCGTACGAGAAGCCGAGCCGCAAGACCGCATGTCGGAAGTGAATGTTCAAATCTAGCGAGTAGCGTTCTTCCTCGTCGACGTCGAAGAAGATGTAGGGGGCGTCAGGGCGGCCCAATTGACCGATCAGCGTCGAGGTGCCGACGATCTTGCTGGCCCCGAGGTCCTCCAAGACGAAGACGTGGGCGCGCTTGTCCTTCGGTAGCACGCGGGCGAAGCTGTCTTGCGAGGTTTGGAGGATTTTCGAGATGGCACTCGCGTCCGCCGGCAGGTTCACACTGTTCAGGTGTCGGGCAAGCGCGGTCAGGGCGGCATCGTCTCCGGGAAGCGCGGCTCGGATCTCGAAAGCAATCATGGGTGGTGTTTCGGTGGCGCTCAATCCGCGCTCGGCTCGGTCAACGCGAGCTGGACTTCAGTCGGCAAGACGCCGTAGCTGGCGGCCATCGAGACGAGGGTGGAATTGTCGGTCAACGCGGTCAAGAACGGACGCTTGTACTTGGTCACGGACAGTCCGCGGATGCGTCGGAGCAACGGCGGCATCGCCTGTTTGATGGCCTCTTTCGCCTTGTCTTGGCGGTTCAGTCTGAGATTCGAGTCGTGCAGGGCCAGGTACACGGGTGACTCGTTGAGCAGACTGGGAGCACCGGACTCCAGAAGCTCCGCGGCAGTCTGCGCCCGCGCATAGCCCGCCTCCGGATCGCCGCACTGCAGTTCGGCGCGAGCCCACCACCCGAGAGCAACGGGCAGCAGATCTCGGTTCTCGGTACGCCGGTACGCCTCTGTCGTGAGCTTGAACAACGTTCGCGCTCGCTCCGCGTACTTCTGGGGATGATTGTTGAGCAGCTCCAGCCCGCGATAGAACAAGACCCCGAGGTTTTCGCGCGCTGGCGCCGTCCAGGTGCCGGCGGCTGCAGCATCAGCTTCATCTCGAACGTCCGTCAGGATGCCGTCGAGCTCTTGATCGCTGCCGAAGGTTCCTGACCAGCACAACAGCAACATGTGCGCGTGGCGTTTGGCCCCCGCGCTGCCGATGGCTTCGGCAAGATTCAAGCCCTCGAAGAGCGAGGCGCGTGCCTCGTCCCGAGCACCCAGGGTCGTCAGCGCGAACCCGAGGTTGGTCGTCAATACCGACTCACGTTCGCGAAGCTCCGCCTCTCGTGCTGCCCAGGCCGCGTTGCGCCGGGAAGTCAGTGCTGCGCTCAGTTCACCGCGGCTCTGGTGAACGATGGCCAGGGTCTGCCAGGCCTGAACGGCGCCAGCGGGGAGGTCTTTGTCGTTCGCCAGTTTCAGCAGGCGCGCCGCTTCCTGCTCGGCGTCGTCGAAACGGCCGGCGAAAGCCAGACGCGCCGCGAGTTCGGCACTGCAGCGAGCTTCCTCGTCGGTCAACTCCAGTCGCTGTGCCTCGTCGCGTGCTCTAGCGAGTCGCACGTCGACGTCCATGCCCTGACCGCGAGCTGCGTCGTAGCGAGCGCGTGCACCCAACGCGTAGGTTTCGCTCGCTTCGTCGTGCACGTTGTCTTCCATCGCCCCCACGGCGGTTTCGCGATCACTGGCACGCGCATCCAGGCCATTCCACGCTTCGTCGAGTAGTTTGGCGCGAGTGAACGCTTCGACTTGGTCGTCGGCGCAGGCCAAGGCATGTTCCGCCATGTGCAGCGCGTCTTCGAGCGCGCTCGTTTCCAGCGCGCGCTGCGCTGCGATTTCCCAGAACTTGGCGGCACGTTTCGGATCCTTCGCGAGGTCGAAGTGGCGCGCGACGACCGTGGGATCTTCGCCGGCTTCATTGAGCCAGCTGCCGACGAGCGCGTGGAGGTGTTGGCGATTTTCTTCGACCAGGCTTTGGTAGACGACGTCGCGTACGAGTCCGTGCTTGAACTGCCACTCCGTCATGCCCGCGAAGCGCGAGGTCTCGAGAGGAACCAGCAAGCCGACCTGCTGCAGCTCGATCAGGGCAGCTTCTGCGTCATCCATCCCCAGGGCTTGGAGTGCCTCCAGCCAGCCCGACTGACCCAGCACACTCAGACGGCCCAGAGTCTCGCGTTGCTCGGGTGAGAGGGCATCGAGGGTGACCTGAATGGCGGCCTCGATGGTCGGTGCTTCCGTGACCTTGGCGCCGACGATGGCGAGGCGCGCGAGTTCTTCTGCGAACAACGGAGAGCCACCCGCCTGACTGACGATACTGTCGACGGCCTCTCGAGAAAGCTGCCCCGCGCCGGCGCTCAACGCGATCTTACGCGTACCGTCGCTCGAGATCGGGTGCAAGTCGACATGCACGTGGTCACGACCAGCGAACCACTCAGAACTCTCAGCCCAGAACTCTCGCCGGGAAGTGACCACCAGAAACAGTGGGAGCTTCGCTGCTCGTGACAACAGATGGTCCAGCCATTGGATACTCTCCGGATCGGCCCACTGCAGATCTTCCGTGACCAAAATGATGGGACCCGAGGCCAGTGCGTGTTCCATCGCCCGCGTCATGAACAGCCACAACATGTCGCGTAGACCGCGCGCATCCTCGTCTCCGGAGAGCTGACGCTGGGCGAGCACTTTGGCAAACACGGGAATGCGCGCATGCAATCGCTCGTCGAGGGCCGCACCGACGACGTTTTCGATTGCAGTCCCTGCTTCCGCCTCGCGAGAGCCCTTGTGCAAGCCCAGCAGCGAACGCAGCACGTCCAGGGCAACACCCAGAGGACGCTTCATGCCATACGGCTCGCTGCGTTGGGCGATTCGATGGCGCACGTCCACGCTGGCCGCCAAGCGAGAGTTCGCCTCTCGCACGAGGCGCGTCTTGCCGATGCCAGGCGGCCCCGAGACGGAAACGACCACTGCACGCGGCTCCTTCATGGACCGCTCGAACGCGGTCAGGACGCGCCCGATCTCGAGTTCACGCCCGACGAATGGTGTCAGTGCTTCCGTCGGCCAGCGAGAGCGGCTCTTGGGTTGTCCGACTTCCGCGTATTCGCGGCTCTTGGGCGTGAACTCGTAGAGTTCACGGCCTAGTTCCCGAGTCGTTACGTCCGCTAGAACCTGCGTGCACTCTGCCGTGCGGGCGAGGGCGGTTGCTCGGTCGACGACCTCGCCGATGGCTTGGACGGGCCTGTGCAGCTCCACCATCGGCACGAAAGCGCGGCCCGTGGCGACCCCAACGCTGGCCCCCGACCTCGCCAAGCGGCGTCCGATGCGCAGAGCGGATTCCGCCTCATTTCCGTGGGCACGCCGAGCACCGAAATGCGCGACCAAAGAGTCTTGCCCGAGGGGAACGCCTTCCGTGCCGAGTTCGAGCACGTGGGCCAGCGCTTCGTCTCGGTTGCGTTGATTGGCGAAGCGCGAGGCAACCAGTGTGGTCAAGAGACGCGATGCGCTGGAGCCGAGGTGCATCGACGTCGGTTCGACGTCGGGGATGGAGCCGCGGGTGACGCCGTCGATGATGCCTTCGAGCTCCTGCGCGACCTCCGTCATGGTTGGCCGCTCGTTGGCTTCGGTGGACAGCATGCGGTGAACCAACGCGTCCAGAGCCTGGGGCGTATCCGACTTGAGCTCGAGCAGACGTCGCGCGCGGGTGGTTGCCAGACGTGCCAGCGTCGCCAAGTAGCTCGGGCCTTGGTGTGGTGGATGCCCGGCGATGAGCTCGTACAGCGTTGCGCCTAGCGAGTAAACGTCTGAGCGCTCGGTGACGCTCAAGTCACCGCGTACTTGTTCCGGAGACATGTACGCGGGCGTTCCGACGATCTCGCGTTCTGCGGTCGCTGCAGATTCGACGTGCATCGCGGCCCCGAAGTCGAGCAGCTTGGGACTGGGGTGCCCGTTGCCGGGACTCTCGAGCAAGAAGATGTTCGCAGGTTTGATGTCGCGGTGGACGATGCCCTGTGCATGCGCGCTGGAGAGCGCGTGGGCCACCTCCACGATCAGTCTCAATGCAGGCACGAGTGCCAAGGGTTCTCGGCCCTGACGGTGACTCAGGTCTTCTCCCTTCAGCCATTCCATCGCGATGAAGGGTTGTGCGTCCAAAGAGACGCCGTAGTCGCAGATGCGAACGATGCTCGGGTGGTGCAGGGCCATCAAGAGCTCAGCCTCGCTCAGCTGTTGCGACGGCGCGGAGTTGGGGTGCAGCAACTTCAAGGCGACCTCCTCCCCATCGTCGCGCTTGTGGGCGTAGTATACGACGCCGCTCGTACCGCGACCCACCTCACGCTCGATGACGTACCTGCTCAGATCGCGTTCGGGCGCCTCCATCCGCTACCAAGCTTGGCCTGTGCCGATGCCCGCGTGCAAGTCAAAGGCGCTGTATCGATAAATGCGGCCGCGGCGCGCGGCGGAGCGCTCAGCCCCGTCGACGCGCGTTGCGTCGTGAATGCGAGGGTCTTTTCGGAGGCGGAGGACGCGACCACGGCTTGTCCTCTTCCAGCGTCGTTGGCGGCGAGGAGCCACTTGCTTCGAGTGGGAAGCCGGCCGCTCGAAGTGCCTCCAGACCTAGCAATGGTCCGTCGGCGAATTGGCTTGCGCGCTCGACGACGTCGCGCAGCTGCCGCTCGTTTCCTGGCCACAGAAAATCCATCAACTGCTGCAACGCTGCTCGTTCGATGCCTGTGGCAGTGTGACTTCCTCCGGCTCGGCTGATGGCATCGAGGATCAATGCGCGCAGGTCTTCGGCGCGTTCCGATAGGCTCGGGAGCTGAACCTCCGACCCTGCGAGCAGCGACACGAGAGCGGGGAGTACCTGTTGCTTCTTTGCGGCCTGCTTGACCGGGATTGGCAAGCTGACGATCAGCGCTGGAGGGACCATGTCATCGTTCTCGGCGCGTTCGGTGATCTGATCGACCAGTGAAACCTGCATGTCCAATGGAAGCAGATGTAGGTCTTTGATGAACAGGGTGCCGTTGCGCGATAACGCGATGGGGGAGGCGTCCTTATTGGACCAGCGCTCGGGTTTCTCTCGTGCCTCAGCGCCTCCGTCGATGCACATCAACGGTCCGGCTCTGTCTTTGCCGTGCAAGTGTGCGACGGCGGCCCATGCTTGGACGTCCGTGCCCGATGGCGCGACGAGAGTCATCGGGGTGCGCTGGGTGGCTTTCTGCTCCACTTCCGTAATCGTCAGGCGCACGGCGGGACTGTAGGCCGTCGTAAGCAGTGGGCGGGCCAGGGTGCGGGCGAATTCGGCATGCCGCGCGCCTTGTCCGTCGAGCACCGTTCGAGCGCGGTCGTACTGTCCCTTCCAGTGCTCCGCTTGTTGCTGTGCCTCCAGTTGCCGCTTCCGCGAGCGGGCCAGGGCCGAAGTGACCGACAAGAGAGAACTGAGACGGTCGGCAAGCATTCGGGTGGCGCGCGCCTCTTCCAGCGTCATGCGCGCTCGGCGTTCGCCGCGTGGCAACAGCAAGAAGCCAGTGGGGCCTTCTTCGTCCAATACGACGGTGGCGGAGAAGCCCCCGCGGATCTCGAACCACGCCAGCAAGGGGCGAACGTGGGGGCGCCGGACGCGCAGCGCGTCCAGGGTTTCCGCCCTCAGTGTGCGCTCGGGTTCTGCCAGCCCCAGCTCGACCAACCCTTCTGGGATGTCGGCGTCGTGCTCGTGCAAGTAGCCCGCAACGTCGACGCTCACGACGGATGGAGGATCCATGCGCCAAAGTTGAGGTTGCGCATTGGGATCGGCGCAAGCCTTCTGCAGAGAGCGCAGGGTGGCGCCGATGGCGGTGTTGGGCTCCGGATCGAGCGCGCTCTGGTTGGCCTCCGCAATGGCAAGTAGCCAGCGTGATTGCTCCGGGCCCAACGGACGTGCCACGTTGCGGGCGATCAACCCGACGAAGACACACGCCGCACAGCCGATGAGCGCCATGAGGCCCGCTTGATTGGGCGCCTTCTGAGTGAACACGGCCGCCATGAGCGCGGCGGGGACACCGAGCAGAGTCACGGCCAGCGCGCCCCGCATGACACTCGAGACGCTGGCCGGATCGCGGGCGAGCACCGTCCAACAGCAACCGATTGAAGCCAAGATCAGTGCCGCGGGGATCACCCGATCAGGCGGGCCGACGTCGATGGCTGCCACGGGAATGGCCACCGACAGTGCGGTGACGCTGAGCACCACGGCGGCTTCCGCCCGGTCACCGACACCGAGCTCGAGTTCCCGCAGCACCCGCGTGCGCCAGGATGCAGCGATCAGAACCAAGAGGCTGCCGATGCTCGCAGCAGTGGTCGCGTAGTCGAGGGTCAGCGGGTCGAGAACTGGCGTCTGTTCCGGCGCGACGAAGCGTGCGCCCGCGACGACCAAGGCCGCTCCCCACAGCAGTCCCGTGAAAGCCGAGGCATCGACGGAGCGTGCGGCTTTGGCTGGCTTGAGGATGCCTTTGACGGGTGCGATTCGGGCCAGCGTGTACGTCGCGGCAATGCCGCAGGAGCCCGCGGCGATGGTGGCCGCGAGATCGAGGGCTGGGTCGCCTGGGGTGCCCTGGCGCGCGTAGACCCAAGCCACCGTGGAGGTCGCAACGACGCGCGCGGCCACCAGTGCCGCCGACTCCACCGTGGGCGCGACGAGCTGCGGCTCGGTACGGCGCCAGACCCAAGCCAATGCGAGCGGCCCCAGCAACATCATCCCCAGCGAACTCGCCGAGGGAGAGGCGGACTGCAGACCAGCCATGCCCACGTAGGTCACGAGGGCGACGGCCAGCCAGTAGGACCGGTCGAGAGAAGGCATGAGCCGGCCTTATAGCCTATCGGCGACTCGGTTCACAGCAAAGCTCGGCGCGCCGGTTCGTGGGCTCGCTGAGCGCTCACGCATTCGCGCTGAAGTTCCTCGAGCCGCGGAAAGTCGCGGCGCGATAACGCGCTGGCGTCGTCGGCAGTCATGC
>JBNKZR010000115.1:0-18459 GCA_050301735.1 Polyangiaceae bacterium
GACGTCGACACCCTGCTGGGCCCTTGGCTCGACGTGAGCATCAGTGGGAGTAGCGTCACGGTCGGCGGCGCGCAGGTCGTCATCACCGATATCGAGGCAAGCAATGGCGTCATCCACGTGATCGATTCCGTTCTCCTGCCGCCACCGCCGATCGGCGAGCTAGCGGCAGGAGAGGAACAGCTGTCGACGCTCGTGACGGCGCTCGACGCAGCGGGCTTGGTCGATACTCTCAACGGTGAAGGTCCGTTCACGGTTTTCGCGCCGACCAACGCCGCTTTCGAAGCCCTGCCTGAGGGCACGGTCGAAGCGCTGTTGGAGGATGTCGACGCGCTCAGCGATGTACTGCTCTATCACGTCGTGTCGGGTCGTCAGAAAGCGGAGGCTGTCGTTTCCAGTGCGGAGCTGATGACGCTCCAAGGGGGAGCTGCTGAAGTCGAGGTGCTCGAGGGTGGCGTTCAGATTGCCGGCGCCCAGATCAGTGTCACCGACATACAGGCTCGCAACGGTGTTGTTCACCTCCTGGACGCGGTCATGCTGCCACCCGCGGAGCCCATCACCGAGCCCGACGTCGAAGCCGTGCCTGACGACACGCTGGAGCCCGAACTGGACACGGACGCGGTGGATGCGCCGGGCAACATCGTCGAGGTGGCCGCAGCGGCGGGAACCTTCGAGACGCTGTTGGCGGCTGCAGAGGCTGCCGGACTCGTGGAAACACTTTCGGGTGAAGGACCGTTGACCTTGTTCGCTCCCACCGACGAGGCTTTCGCCGCTCTGCCCGATGGCACCGTCGAGGCGCTTCTCGCCGACACGGACGAGCTCACCGCGGTTCTCACCCATCACGTCGTCGCCGGTGAGGTCCTGGCGAACGGCATCGAGGACGGCGCTCGATTGGACACCGCGTTGGGTCCCTGGTTGGAGTTTGCGGTTGACGGTGATGGGGTCGCCATCGGTGAGACGCGGGTCGTCAGTGCTGACATTGCGGCGAGCAACGGAGTGATTCACGTCATCGATCGCGTGCTCTTGCCACCGGACAACATCGCGACCATCGCCACCGTGACTCCAGAGCTCTCCACGCTGGTGACGGCGCTCGAGGCCGCTGGCTTGGTCGACACTCTCAACGGTGAAGGTCCGTTCACGGTTTTCGCGCCGACTAACGCCGCTTTCGACGCACTGCCGGAAGGAACGCTCGATAGCCTGCTGCAGGACACGGACGCTCTGAGCAACGTGCTGCTCTACCACGTCGTCGGTAGTCGGCAGCCCGCGGCGAGTGTCGTGGCCCAAGACGAGTTCATGATGCTCTCTGGCCAGCCCGCGGATGTCGCGGCCGAGGGCCAGAGCGTGAGCATCGCCGGGGCTCCCATCAGCACCACCGACATCGTCGCGCGCAACGGCGTCATTCACCTGTTGGATGCCGTCATGCTGCCCCCTGCCGAGTAGTCACGGAAGCATAGATTGGGAAACGCCAGGCACCCCGAGGGGTGCCTGGCGTTGTTTGTGGGGTTCCCCGCTTCGGACTTGGCTCGGAGCTTCTTTAAGTCCGTGCCCTCTTGGCTTGGCTTGGCGGATGCGGCGCGAGAGCGCGGGACGGAGAGGCTGGGGCACATGCGGAAGGGCGTGCAGCTCACCATGGAGTTGGGTTAAGACGGTGCCGCATGGCTGCGGCATGTAGCTTCACCGTAGTGTCCCAAGCGACAGAAACGACTCTGGAGGCCCGAAATGAAAGCGACGACGATTCTCGAAACCATTGGCAACACCCCGCACATCCGCCTCAACCGACTGTTCGCTGGGCGAGCAGAAGTGTGGGTGGAGTCAGAACGAAGTAACCCAGGAGGTTCCATCAAGGACAGGATCGCCCTGGCAATGGTCGAGGCCGCCGAAAAGGATGGCAGCCTGAAACCTGGCGGGACGATCATCGAACCCACTTCCGGCAATACCGGCATCGGTTTGGCGATGGTGGCTGCCGTCAAGGGCTACAAGCTGATCCTGGTGATGCCCGAGAGCATGAGCCTCGAGCGCCGACGCCTGATGCTGGCATACGGTGCAACGTTCGAGCTCACGCCGAAAGAGAAGGGCATGAAGGGCGCGTTGGACAAGGCGACGGAGCTGGTGGCCGCGACGCCTGGAGCGTGGATGCCACAGCAGTTCGAAAACCCCGCGAACATCGACGTTCACGTAGCAACGACGGCCCAAGAGATCGCAGCGGACTTTCCCGAAGGCCTCGACGTGCTGATCACCGGCGTCGGCACCGGCGGTCACATCACGGGCACCGCGCGGGTCCTCAAGGAGACCTGGCCCAAGCTTCGCGTCTTTGCCGTCGAGCCCGCGGCATCCCCGGTCATCTCAGGGGGTAATCCCGGCCCACACCCGATCCAAGGCATTGGCGCCGGCTTCATCCCGAAGAACCTCGAGGTACCGCTGCTCGATGGTGTGATTCAGGTCGACGCGGAGGACGCCAAGGAGATGGCGCGGCGCTGCGCGCGTGAAGAAGGCATCTTGGTCGGCATCTCGTCCGGTGCGACCTTGGCCGCCATCGACAAGAAGCTGCCCGAGTTGGGCGCCGATGCCCGCGTGCTAGGCTTCAACTACGATACCGGCGAGCGTTACCTCTCGACCGAAGGCTTCTTGCCGGCCTGATTGCGAGGGAGAGTAACGACCTCGGGGGCGCGCTGCTCTCGAGGTCGTGAACGCAGCCGACGGGGGCGCGCAGCGGCTACGGGAGCCAGCCGATTTCCGCTGCCGTCTGTGGCGCAACAGAGAGTTCCTCCAGGGTTTCTGGGGGGATCTCCGTTCCTGGCTCGAGCACTCGATTGCGTGCCATCACGTCTGCCGTCAGCTGCGGGTAGAGGGGGCGTTGCTCCGGGTTACCAAGTCCCTCGGGGATCAGTGTGCGGCCGAACTCGTCGTAGCGATCGGACGCGCCCAGCGTGTGCATCAGCTCGTGGGCGACCACGAACAATCCGAGATCGATTGTGGAGTCGTCGAGCTGCACGCGTGCAATGCCGATGCGCCCGCCGTCTTGGCTGTAGCCCTCGACCTGTTTGCGTTCAGCGTCGTCGACCGGCTCGGCCACGACGTAGATGCGTGAGTCCAGCCCGCGGCTCGGAACGTTGGCAGCTTCGTCGACCTGGGACGTGTAGCGCCACAACTCGTAGCTGTAGCGCAAAGCCGCCCACAGTCCGTCGCCCTGCGGCTCGGGTGGCCGCCGCTTGACGTGCACGGGGCCGTAGGGCAGGACGCGAATCATCGGCTGGTCAGCGTCGCGATAGCGGGCAAATTCCCTCGAGAGGCGTTCACCCAAGGCGGAGGCACGAGCCGCTAGCGACGCTAGCACCGCGTCGTCCACACCGCCTTTGCCGAAGTCGAGTACGACCATTCCGACGGTCAACGGTTCTTGCCACAGGGTGCGCGAATGCCTTCGTTCGTAGTCGAGCCAGGCGTACGCCAGCACACCTAGCAAAATGGCCGACAGCACCGTGACCCGGACGTAGAAGAACTGGGACCGAGCCACTCGCGACAGGTAGCGCGCCACCGTGGCGCTCGCAAGCAATGCGCCGGCGGGATCGCTGGCTGCGTGGTGCAAGGGGCCGGCGGTGCGCGTTCGCCGTGGCGAGAAACCCGAGTATCTCACTACGCGCAGCTGCTCCGAGTGCCGGCAGAGTGGAAGGTTTTTCTGCCCGACCCCGAGCGCGCCATGGTTTCGGTGGAAGAATCTTCGGCGGGGATACTCACCGAGAAATGGGTCACCACTTGGCGTTCACACGAGGCCACTGCCTTTGCTATTTCTGGTCACATGATGCGAATCGGGTTTCTTGCAGTTTCGGCCGTTGGACTGTTCACATTTTGTGCCGGGTGTTCCGGCGAGAGTGACGACGGTTCCGCCGTCCAGGGTGTCGGCGCGATGCCGTCCAACTCCGTGGCCCCCGGCGCGGGCGTGCCCCCTGGCGCTCAGCCCAGCGCGAGCGGTGCAGGACCCGTTGGCTCCGTTCCGATGGCAGCGCCCCAGCCCACCGCGATGACGAGTACGCCTGCTGCCGTCACTCCAGCGCCGGGTGGCACGCCGTCGGCAATGATGCCGGCCGCATCACAGCCACCAGCGGAGCAGCCCATGGTGCCGCAGGCAACTCCTCCGCAGCCGGAAGCGATCGATGATCCCGTCGACACGATGGACGACCTCGCGATGGGCGGTATGGGTGGCATGGCTGCCGGGGTGGGGGGGGCAGTGGGTATGGGCGGCATGCCCGGCGAGACGCCTGCCGCGGGCGGCGCCGGTGGAGAGAGCATGGGTGCTGCTGGGGCAGGCGGTTCTCCAGAGGAGCCAGCGGGTGTCACGTTTGGCGACGTCCATCCCATCTTGCTCGCTGCTTGCGGCGGGATGGCGTGCCATGGGGATGGCGCCACGAACAACCATCCCGAACTCGCCTCGATGGATCCGGCGACTGCCGAAGCGGTCAGCACGGAACTCGCAATGGAACTGCTCGATCGTATCACTCGCATGCCGAATGCGATGGGCTTCATGCCGCGCATGGCGGACCCCTTGAGCGAGGAGGACATCGCGACCATCGAGGCTTGGGTGCAAAGCCTGTAGCGGGTGACGTCACTCTCGCGCTCGCAGCAGGCCCCTGGCGGGGCCATCCCGCCATCAAGTGGGCGTCAGAACGAGCCGAACTGCAGGTTCCCGCCGAACGCGAAGCCGCTGATGTCGTCGTTCTCCAACTCGAAGCGATCGACGGCCCACGCGGCTCGATAGCTCGCGCTTGCGCCGACGCGCATCCAGCGGGTGAGGTTTGCGTGCACCGTCAGTTCCGGTTGAACGACGGCGAACACATCGACGTGCCGCCGCTCGATCACTTTCTCGTCGTCGAGTCCGGGCTCGTCCCACTCGTCCGTCACGGGCGCTGCGACGATGGACCCTCCGCCGAACAAGCTGCCGACGGTGACGTAAACGGGCAAGCCGGTGGGGATCGAGTAGCGCAACACTCCACCGCCGTAGCCGGCCTCGAGTTCGCGGTCGATGTCGTCGATCATGGGCGCCACGGCGGGGTTCGTAAATCCGTAAGCCGCAACACCCAGCGCGATCTGTCGGTTGAGCAGTACCGCGCCTTCGAGGCCGACCAGTGCCCCATTCCTGCCGAACATGCGGGTGTAGGCGGTGGACACGCCGCCGTAGCCGGTGACGGAGACGTCGTTGCCGAGCAACGTCTTGGGGGCGTCATGTTGCGGATCGGCAGCTGCGTCGCTGGCAAACAGTGCCGTACTCGTGGCGCTGCCAACGGCGAGTAGACAGGCGCAGGACGAAATGAATTTGCTGAGATGAGTCATGTGTCACTCCTTGTTGCGCAGCCCATCTGCAGACGACGTGCCAACGCACGTTGCTCGCTCGAGCCCCAGCGATCTGGGTCCTATTCAGCGATTCGACCTCGGGACCCAACGCGTGGCGCGCCCCGGGGGTGTCCGTCAGCGGACACCCGCCGAGCAGTTGTCCGCTGACGGACGCTGAGCGCACCTATCCTGGTGCCTCGGGCGAGTTCGTGCCTGGGCAGCAGCCCAGGGGGGACGTGTTCAGCTGCTCTGCAGTAGCTCCGAGCCGGGGGCCCGTTTTTGGAGGGCCATACGCAGAGCCACGCTCAGGTCGAGGGCGGTTCCTGCGCGTCGCTGAACTTCGTACGAGTCGGCGAATTCGAGAGGCAGCCGCTGAGACCAATTGTCGTCGGTGACCGTGCCGGGCACGTTGTAGGGTTTGTCGAAGCCGAACAAGTCGCTGAAGGATACGATCACGTTGCGCGCGTCGCTGATGAATAGATCCGCGAATTTGCCGTGAATGAGCGCTGTCTTGCTGGCTTGAAATTCGCCGGTGAGTCGCTGCCGCGTGGCCTCGTCGCTGCTCAAACGCTTGGCGAGATAGTCGATCTGTTTGGGCAAGGTGCCCTGCTGACGCCAGCGTTCCACCACGTGCCAGATGGGAGGGGTATCGTGATTGCCGAGCAGCATCCAATCCTCGGGTTTCGCGTTGTCGCTCAGGTAGACGTCCGTCGGATCTTCGACGTTGGCCTTCTGGGTGACCCGGAAGCGCCCCAACCCGTAGCTCGACAGCACCGCGCCGAGCTCGGTGGGTTGGGTGCTCAGGACTTCACATGCCAGGCGATCGACGCTGCCCAAGCGCTGTGCTTCTTTCGCCAAGACGTCGAAGCAGCGTGCGAACTTGCGGAGTTGCGCGGGAGTTACGTGCCGCAGCCAACCGTCGGCATGCCGCGCCTGAGTCGTGTCGAGGTCTTGTGTCCGCGCAAGCGCGAAGCGCGCCAGCTGCGGGTGATCGGCTAGGGCAGGAGAGGTGAACAAGCGCGCGCCCGCTTGTACAGCAGCGATGTCGTCACCCGTACTGTGCCGGTAGACCCAGGGACAGATCAGACCATGCGGGTGGTCGATACGCATGCGATCGTACTCGGCGAACAGTTTCGTCGCACGCAGGGACAGCAGCCGGAGCGCTGGACCCAGACTGCCGTCGGGCTCGAAGTACAGCTCGGGGTCGAGCACCGGACAACCCCACGGTTGACCCTCGGGGTTGGTGCGGCTTGGAGGCGCTCCCAGGCGGTAGTCGGCGAGGAAGACCGACTGATAGTGCCACAGGTCACGTCGTGAGTAGCCCACGTGCAAGTCGCCGTACAGCTCGAGCTGCCGCTTCGCTGCCCAACGGTGCAAGTCCTGGTGCTGTTCGTGGACCAGGAATTGAACCCAGCGGTAGCGCTCCAGAGCCTCCGCATGGTGGCGTGAAAGTTGGGTGATGCGTTCGGTACACCCGGGCTCGAGCGCGTGCCCCAACAGCGACGCTTCGTTCGTTCGAGCGAGCGAGCGCCAATTGGCGGTCCACAATCGCGCATCCCCCGACGCGCTCGTCGTAAACTCCTCGAAGTCGCCAGCCCCGTGGAGCTGGCGGACGACGTCGTAGAGACCGTCAGCCAAGAGCCAATGCTCGTGGTCGCTGCAAAAGGAGCGGAAGCGGCGGGCGAGTGGGCTTTCGGGCTGCCCTCGTTCGTGGCGGATGAGTCGTTGGGCGAGCTCGTCGAGGACCTTGTGTTGTTGGTCGAATGCGTATGTGTGGGCGACTCGCTGCTGGGCCGTTGCGGGGCGCTCCGCGATCGCGCGTTCGAGTGAAGCTTCGGGCACTAGGCCTTCTTCGAACTGTGAAGGAGGCGGCGCCCAGCCCTCCAGTTGCGGCAACTGTTCGATGGCTATCGCGAGTGGGTTTCGGGAGAACGCCGTACTGTCGTAGGGTGAAGGGAAGCCCCTCGACACCGCACCTTGGGGCCCGAACTGGAGCCCGTTGAAGCCGAGCCCCTTGATGAATTCGAAGAACTGCCGTGCCGATGCGCTGTAGGGCGAGCCTGTGCCGACGTCATACTGCCGCTCGCGGGGTAACATCGCGTCGAACACGATGAGCACCAAGCGGTCGATGCCGAGGGTCTCGAGGGCCGCATCGACCCACTGTCGTTGTCGTCGCTCGTCCAAAGGGTTGCCTTCCAGCCCTGATAGTGCACGCCGGGCCCTCGTGGCGACACCGAGTCGTTGGGAGTCGGGCAGTCCGTCCAAGGCGCCGGCCGCGGATTGCGCTGGAGCCGCCAGGCACACCGTGCCGAAACTTTGCTCGAGGCAGCCGAAACCTTGGCTACCGGTCGCGGTCGCCCCGCCGTGGCTGCCCGACACTTCGACAGGTCGTCTGCGGTTGCCGGCTGAAGTCTCCGCAAATCCGCTGGCACTTGGTAGCTGTCGCTCAGCGAGGTCGCAAGAAGAGCGCGCCCAGGGGAGGTAGCGTCAGAGTCAGAGAGTGCGAGCGACCGTGGGCGGGTACGGGGGTGACCTCCACCGCACCGCTGTTGCCTTGCCCGCTGCCCCCGAAGGCGGCGGCGTCCGTGTTGAGGATCTCCTCCCAGTGCCCCGTATGCTCGACGCCGATGCGATAGTTCTTGCGCACGACTGGTGTGGCATTGAGCACGACCAGCACCGGTCGATCGTCGAGTCCCTTGCGCAGATAGCAGAACACGCTGTTGGTCGAGTCGTTGGCGTCGATCCACTCGAAGCTGTCCGGGTGGGCGTCCCCGAGGTGCAGCGCGGGGACTTCCTTGTAGAGTCGATTGAGCTCGCCGACCAAGAGCTGCAGCTGGCTGTGCGGGCCCTCTCGCTCGACCAGCTGCCATTCCAGCTGCCCGTCGTGATTCCACTCGCTCGGTTGCCCGAACTCGCTGCCCATGAACAGCAGCTTCTTGCCTGGTTGGCTCCACATCTCGGCGAAGAGCAGGCGCAAGTTGGCGAACTTCTGCCACGAGTCTCCCGGCATCTTACCGAGCAACGAACCTTTGCCGTGCACAACCTCGTCATGGGACAGCGCGAGCACGAAGTTCTCGGAGAACGCGTACATGCCACGAAACGTGAGCTGGCCGTGGTGGTAGCTGCGGTGGATCGGTTCGTGAGCGAAGTAGCTCAGTGTGTCGTGCATCCAACCCATATCCCACTTCAGGCCAAAACCGAGGCCACCGGTGTACACCGGACGCGAGACACCTGCCCAGGCCGTCGACTCTTCGGCGATGGTCACGATGTCCGGATGCTGCGAATACAGCTCCATGTTGCAAGCCTTGATGAATTCGACGGCTTCCAGGTTTTCGTTGCCGCCATGCTCGTTTGGGATCCAATTGCCGTCGCGTCGGCCGTAATCCAGATACAGCATCGAAGCGACCGCATCCACGCGCAGGCCGTCAACGTGGTAGACGTCCAACCAGAAGTTCGCACTCGACATCAAGAAACTGCGCACTTCGTGTCGGCCGAAGTTGTACACCGCGCTTCCCCATTCGGCGTGCAGGCCCTGCCGAGGATCGGCGTGTTCGTACAAGTGCGTGCCGTCGAACTTGGCTAGAGAGTGCGCGTCCGTCGGGAAGTGTGCCGGCACCCAGTCGACGATCACGCCGATGCCATGTTGGTGAAGGTAGTCCACCAGGTACATGAAGTCTTGGGGGGTGCCGTAGCGAGATGTCGGTGCGAAGTGGCCGGTCACCTGATAGCCCCACGAGCCGTAGAACGGGTGCTCCATCATGGGCATCAACTCGACGTGCGTGAAGCCCGTGGCTTGGATGTGCTGGACCAGAGCCGGGGCGAGTTCGCGGTAGCTCAGGAACTCACCATCGTCGTGCCGGCGAAAGCTCCCCAAGTGCAGCTCGTAGATCGACATGGGGACGCCCAGGCCTTGCAGCTTGCCGCGATTGGACATCCATTCCTGGTCGTTCCAATCGTAGTCGAGGTTCCACACAATCGAGGCCGTCTTCGGAGGAAGCTCCGCGTAGCTCGCGTACGGATCGGCCTTGTCGGGCACCTGCTCACCGGAACGTGCCTCGATGCGGTACTTGTACAACGTCCCATGGCCTGCTCCTTCGACGACGCCCGCCCAGATCCCGCTGCGGGCCTGGGGCGCCAGCCAGTGCGGCTCGGACCAGCCGTTGAAGTCTCCGATGACGCCTACTCGCTTGGCGTTTGGTGCCCAGGTGGCAAACCGCGTTCTCGAGGCGCCATTGCCAGCGAGAATGTGCGCTCCCAACTTCTCGTAGACTCTGCTGTGCTTACCTTCGTTGAAGAGGTGGAGATCCAAGTCTCCAAGTCCAGATTCAGCCATCATCGATCTCCATTTCAATCATCGTGGTCAGTCCAGCGATCGGGATGGGGAGCCAGTCGGGGCGGTTGTTCATCTCGTAGCCGATCTCGTAGATCGCTTTTTCGATGCCGTAGAATGCGAGCAAGATGTCGACGTGCTCGTGCTTCTTTGGAATGAATGGAGCGCCGGCGGCGGTTTCCAAGTAGGCGCTCACGAATGCTTTGCGCACGTGCGCCTCCCAGGCGCGGGCCCAGGGGCGCAGTTTCGAGACGTCGGCATCGCGATACTGCCCGCCTCGGAGCACCGACTCGGTGGCGTAGTTGAATGAGCGCACCATCCCCATCACGTCACGCAGAGGGCACCGCTTGTATGTTCGTTCGTTGAGTGGCCGAGCGGGCTCACCTTCGAAGTCGATGATGACGAAGTCGTCACCGGTGTGTAGCACCTGACCCAGGTGCAAGTCGCCGTGGCAGCGAATGCGGCGAGCATCGATCTTGGTCGTCTTGACCCGTCGCAGCGCCGCATCGATGTCGGCCTCGTGCTTGAGCACGGAAGCTACGTCCTGCCGCACCTCGGCTGGCAGTCGAGGCTGCTTCTTGCGCAGCGCTTCGAAAGTGCGCACGAGCAATGCTCGAGTCCACTGGTAGATCGACTGTTGGTGCATGGTCGTGAACCCTTCAGGGGCGAACGACGCGGGTTCACGACGGCTTGCCAGCGCCAGGTGGACCTCGGCGGTGCGTTGCCCCAGGCGGTGTGCTTCAGCAAGATACGGCCCGATCAGGTCGAGCAACGCAAGATCCGGGTCGGCTTGTGGCGGGTGTGAGCTTCTCGGCAGACTCCCTTCGGCGGGGGCGTCTTCCTCGGTGGCCGAGAGCACACGGTCGAAGAACGACCGCACGCGATCGATGGTCATGTCCCATGCCGTGCCTTGATTGGGCACGTACCGTTGAACGACGGCGATGACCGCTTCGTCGTCGTGATGCTGGTAGCGCAATGCCCCCAGTACCGGCGGTACCGGCGCGTCCTTGACCTTGTTCGTCAGGAACTCCCCGATCTCGAGTTCGGAGTTCGGACCATATTCGACCTGCCGATACAGCTTGAGCATCATCTGGTCGCCGAACAGGAGGCTCGAGTTCGTCTGCTCGAACTCGGTTGCTCTTGCGGTCGGGATGCACTCGGCGGCTAGCTTCTTGAGGGTCGGCTGCGCCGTGCCTGCCGTCTTTCCGCTACCCTTGGCAGTGGTCCGTTGTCGGATCATGGCGAGCAGGATGTCCGCGCCCTTGCCACAGGCGACGGAGTCGGCCACCAACGCCGGCTCCGAGCCGCCTTCGGCATAGGCAACGACTGCGTGAGGATGGCGCTGCCCGATCTCCGCCACTTCTTCGCCCGTGACCACGATGAGAGGCACCACGTAGGTCTGCGGTTCGCCTTCCACGTACTCGAACGTCAACAGCGCTATGGCATGATTGGGTACTCCCTTGACGAACAGCATGTCGCTGATCGTGCTGGAACGCTTGCGCCGATCCTTGGCTCGAAACCAGCGACGCTGTCGTGCCCAGGTCGTCAGCGCTTTCTCTAGCCGCCGTCGGTTGGAGGAGGCGAAAACCTCCGTTGCCGACTGCGCGACAGGTAGGTGTGGCATCGATTCTTCGTCGACTCGCGGCGTCTCTGATTCCTCCAGCAAGAACCACAGAAAGCCGAACGGCGAGAGCGAAAGCCGGTACGGTTCGCGTCCAACCGTTGGGAACCGGACACCGCCCGACATCTCCACCGGCGTGTGGCCCTCAAAGCGCTCGAGGTCGAGCTCCACCCATTGATGAAAGCGCGACAGATTCGCCACGACCAACACCCGCTCTTCATCGAGTAGCCGCAGGAAGGTGAGGATCTTCGCGTTGTCCGGTGACAGGATCTCGAGTGCGCCGCTACCCAGCGCCGGATGCTGCTTGCGCAACGCGATGGTTCGCTTCATCCACCAAAGAAGAGACGCGCTGTTGTATTGCTGGGCCTGGACGTTGACCGCCTCGTAGCGGTAGTCGGGGTCCGTGACGACGGGTAGGTACAACTTCTGCGGATTGGCCTGAGAGAAGCCCGCGTTGCGGTCGGCGGACCACTGCATGGGAGTTCGCACCCCATCGCGATCGCCCAAGTAGATGTTGTCGCCCATGCCGATTTCGTCGCCGTAGTAGAGGACAGGCGTTCCTGGGAGCGAGAACAGCAGCCCATTCATCAGCTCCACCTTCTGACGCATCTGTAGCAGTGGAGCAAGCCGCCGACGGATCCCCAGGTTGATCCGCGCAACTGGATCTTGGGCATATACTTTGTACATGTAGTCCCGGTCTTCGTCGGTCACCATTTCGAGCGTCAGCTCGTCGTGGTTGCGAAGGAACGTGGCCCACTGACAGCTCTCGGGGATCTCTGGTGTCTGCCGCAAGATGTCGACGATCGGAAAACGGTCTTCCAACTGAACCGCCATGAACATGCGCGGCATCAGCGGAAAGTGGAAGTTCATGTGGCACTCGTCGCCGTCGCCGAAATACGCCGCAGCGTCTTCGGGCCACTGGTTTGCTTCTGCCAGTAGCATCCGGTCCTCGTAGCGATCGTCGACGTGCTTGCGCAGCTTCTTGAGAAAGCGATGCGTTTCGGGAAGGTTCTCGCAGTTCGTCCCTTCACGTTCGTACAAATAGGGGATCGCGTCGAGGCGCAACCCGTCCACCCCGAGCTCGAACCAGAAGTCCAAGGCTTTGAACACGGCCTTGTGCACTTCGGGGTTGTCGAAGTTCAGGTCGGGTTGATGGGAGTAGAAGCGGTGCCAGTAGAACGCGCCCGCCTCGGGATCCCACGTCCAGTTCGAAGCTTCGAAGTCGCGAAAGATGATACGCGCGTCGCTGTAGCGCGAGTCTGTGTCACTCCACACGTAGAACTTGCGCCACTTGCTGTTCGGCGGGCTCTTGCGCGCCCGTTCGAACCAAGGATGGTCTTTGGACGTGTGGTTGATGACGAGCTCCGTGATCACGCGGATGCCTCGCTCGTGGGCTTCTTTGAGCAGGCGCTTGAAATCGTGCAGGGACCCGTACATCGGGTGCACTGACGTGTAGTCCGAGATGTCGTAGCCGCCGTCGCGTAGCGGTGAGGGATAGAACGGCAACAGCCAGATGGCCGTCACCCCCAAGTCTTGCAGATAGTCGAGCTTGCTGATGACACCAGCGATATCTCCGATCCCGTCTCCATTGGCGTCGGCGTAGGCGCGGATCGGGATTTCGTAGATGATGGCGTTCTTGAACCAGAGTGGATCTCGATCGAGCGGTCGCGAGGGAGTTCTCGAGGTGTTGGTGCGGGGCATCGTGGTGGGTCGGTTGGGTCGCGAGCGAGAGGACTTGGATCTAGGCGAAGTACTCGAATTGTTGCTCCGTGCGCACGCGGCGCCGGACTAGGAAGACGTGAGCGGGCATCGCCGGGTCGAGCTCGACGAACTCTCTACCACTCTGCCACTGATAGCGCGCATCCGATACCAGGTCGTGCACCTGGAACGTTTCCCGGTCGCCGACGCCGAGAGCCTGCAGGTCGAGGGAAAGCCACCCTGAGTGACGGTGATATGGTTCCATGTTGACGACCATCAGCAGCACGTTCGCGGATGCTTCGTCGCGCTTGCTGTAAACGAGGATCTTGTCGTTGTCACACTCGTGAAAGGCGAGCGTATCGTTACCCTGCAACGCTGGATTCTCACGCCGGATTCGATTCATACGCTCGATCATCGGCGCGAGGCTCTGCTTGCCGTGGAGGTCCCACTGACGCAGCTGGTACTTCTCGTTGTCGACGTACTCTTCGGCGCCGGGCCGCGCAACGTGCTCCATCAGTTCGAAGGCGGGGCCGTAGATGCCCCAGTTTGACGACAGCGTCGCAGCCAGTGTGAGGCGGCAGACGAACATGGGTCGACCACCGTACTGCAGATGCTCGGGCAAGATATCCGGAGTGTTCGGCCAAAAATTGGGGCGAAAGAACTCCCGCACTTCGGTTCGCGTCAACTCTTCGAGATAGCCTCGCAGTTCGTGGGCGGTCGTGCGCCACGTGAAGTAGGTGTACGATTGGGAGAACCCGACCTTGGCCAACGCGTACATCAACTTGGGCCGAGTGAAGGCTTCGGCCAGGAAGATCACGTCGGGGTGATTCGACTTGATTGTGCGGATGCAGTGCTCCCAAAAACGGATGGGCTTGGTGTGGGGGTTATCTACTCGAAAGATGCGCACCCCTCGCTCGATCCAGGTTTCGAACACCGAGATCAGTTCTTGCCAAAGCGACTCGTAGGCAGGACCGCCGAGGTCGAAGGGGTAGACGTCTTGGTACTTCTTGGGTGGATTCTCCGCGTACTGAATCGTTCCGTCTGCGCGCTGGACGAACCACTCGGGGTGACGCTCGACGTAGGGATGATCGGGTGAGGCCTGGAATGCGATGTCGAGGGCGACCTCGATACCGTGCTCACGTGCCTTTTCCACGAGCTGTTCGAAGTCTCCCACGCTGCCGAGCTCGGGGTGGATCGCCTTGTGGCCCCCCGCTTCGCTCCCGATCGCCCACGGGCTACCCGGATCGTCGGGGCCCGCTGTCAGCGTATTGTTCGGCCCCTTGCGAAACGTCGTCCCGATCGGGTGGATGGGCGGCAGGTACAGCACGTCGAAGCCGAGCTTTGCCACGTAGGGCAGCATCTTCTCGCCGACGTCCCTGAACGTCCCGTGTCTACCGTTCGGTCCGAACGAACGAGGAAACAACTCGTACCACGACGAGAAGCGTGCCCGCGGTGGTTCGACCCGCAGCTCGTAGATTGGCGTCTTCGTCGTGAAGGCTCGATTGGGGTAGCGCTTCATCAAGTCGCGCAGATCCATTCCCGTTGCGATGTTCATACGCTCGTCTTGCGAACCTGTGCTCAAGGCGGACGCCATCAGCCGCAAGCGTCCGGCATCAGGCTCGATGGCGCGAGTGGCGGCGGCCTGCACCAGTTGGACGGCGCTGGCCAGCTCAACCTCGACGTCTTGGCCCGCCTCGTGCTTGCGCGCGCAGCCGTAGCGCCAGGTCTCGTACTCATCCACCCAGGCTTCGATGGAGAACTCGTAGCACCCGAGCTCTGACACCGAGAAGCGTGCGCGCCAGCGATCGTTTCCTGCTGGCTCGAGTGGCACTTCTGCAATTGTCTGGCTGGTTGTTGCGTTGGGAGCGGCGTAGCGCACGACCCCGGACACGAAGTCGTGCCCGTCGATCACGAGGTCGCAGCTGACCTCGACTTCGTCTCCGACGATGCGACACGCAGGATAGCGCCCGCCATCCACGGTGGGCCGTACATCGAACACCAGCACCCGCGAGCGCCCAGACTCGACAGCCTCAGATTGCGAGTAGGTTTCCGGAGTCATGATTCGTTCAGTCTCCATGCCAGACGCGCTGTCGCGCGTTCATCTCGAGCGCCCTGCGCAGATGCCAGAAGGCCGAAGACCTACGCCGTTCTGCCACCTCCGACTAGGCGCCGGTGCGTCGC
Source organism: Polyangiaceae bacterium (assembly GCA_050301735.1). GTDB lineage: Bacteria > Myxococcota_A > Polyangia > Polyangiales > Polyangiaceae > SZUA-265. The sequence goes on from JBNKZR010000115.1 coordinate 15,150, forward strand.
ACACCTCGTCCTTTCAGGCGGGTGACGTCGCTACCACGCTGCCGCAGCATCACCAAAATCGCGGCCGTTGTCAATACTGCCCGCGGGAAGTCCGGCACGGGGCGGGCCTTCAACGGCTGTGCAGGTTGCGGATAAACGATCCAAATCGGCGGTAACTGAGCGAATGATCCCGGTGGGGTTGACGAGAACGCCGAACGCCCCAATCTCTCTACGGTGCAGCTCCTCGAGAGCTACGCAGCTGGCTCGGCCTCTGAGCTCGGACGCCCGAAGCGTACGACGGTGCAGCTCGGTCCAGGCAACAGGACGTGAGCGTTTCGCAGCACTACGCCCGGACGAGACGACAGCAGCAGCTGTGTGCCTGCTGGAGCCAATGGAACCTCCTGCGCTGTTTCGCCGAAGTTGCAGGCGAGTGTGATCTCGCCGCGCCGCATCGTCAGCCAGCGTCGTTCTTCGTCGAAGTGCACCTGGGTTCGAGCGAGTCTGTCGTCCGACAGGCTGGATTCGTGGCGTCGCAGCTGTAGCAGCGTCACGTGCCACTCGAACAGTTCCCGGTGTCGGGCGTGGCGCAAATCGTCCCACTCGAGCCGCGAGCGTTCGAAGGTGCTCTCCGCTTGGGGATCGGGAACCTCGTGCGGTTTCCAGCCAAACGCCGCGAAATCGCTGTGGCGTCCTCGTCGTATGGCTTCGGCGAGCTCGGGCTCCGCGTGGTCGGTGAAGTACGAGAACGGCGTCTCGCTGCCCCACTCCTCGCCCATGAACAATTGCGGCACGAAGGGAGAAAGCAACGTCAACGCAGCCGCGATCTTCAGCTGCTCGGCGTCGAGGGTTGCAGCAAGTCGGTCGCCGATCGCGCGATTCCCCACTTGATCGTGATTCTGCGCGAACACCACGAAATGTCGCCCCCGTAGTCCCTCACTGTCCGCCCCGAAGCGCTTTCGGCGATGGCGAGAGTACTTGCCCCGAAACACGAAGCCGTGACGCAGCGCTTCGGCGAGATCGCTGATGGCGCCGAAGTCCTCGTAGTAGCCGTCTTGCTCCCGAGTCAACAGCGCATGCAGTGCGTGGTGGAAGTCATCGCTCCACTGGGCGTGTACGCCGTAGCCGGCTGGCGGAGGGCGAACGAAGCGCGGGTCGTTGAGTTCGCTTTCGGCGATCACGACGAAGTGTCGGCCGGTTTCGCTCGACAGGCTGTCCACGCGTTGGCTGAGCTCTTCGAGTATGTGGGTCGCGCTCTGGTCGAAAATGGCGTGAACCGCATCCAGACGCAGACCATCGATGTGATAGTGGCGCAGCCAGTGAACGGCGTTGTCGCACACGAAGCGCCGCACTTCGTGGCTGTCGGCTTCGTCGAAGTTGAGCGCTTCTCCCCACGGAGTATGGTACTTGTCCGTGAAATACGGGCCGAACCTGGACAGGTAGTTGCCGCTTGGACCCAGATGGTTGTAGACGACGTCGAGCAGGACGGCGATGCCTTGCTCGTGACAGGCATCGACCAGTCGCTGAAGTCCGTCGGGTCCGCCATAGGCCGTGTGCGGTGCAAACAAGCAAACGCCATCGTAGCCCCAGCCCCGCGAGGTGGGGAAGTGGGCCACTGGCATCAGCTCCAGGTGCGTGATCCCGAGTTCGCGGAGGTGGGGCAGTCGTTCGATGACGGCCTCGAACGTACCCTCGGGGGTGAACGTGCCGACGTGCAGCTCGTAGATGACGGCGGCCGTCAGAGGACATTGCTGAAATCCGGCGTCCGACCATTGAAACTCCTCGAAATCGACCCAACGAGAGGGGCCGTGTACTCCCGTCGGCTGGTGTGGGGAGCGTGGGTCGGGCAGGGGGTCACCTCCGTCCAACGACACGGCGTACTGCTGTCCGCTTCCAATCCGCGGGTGCTCGACCTCGTGCCAACCGCCTGCCGACGGTCGCAGTGGCACACGCTCTTCGTCGGGAAACAGCACGAGTTCGACGCGCTTCGCCCGGGGTGCCCAAATTCGGTACGCCTTCGTGCTCATGCTTGGGGCTCGCTCAGAGGTTGTCGTTCGAGGACAGCGACCGGCAGCGGTTGGAGCAAGTCGCTGACTTGTACGGTGCCGGTGAACTGACCGCGGCCAGTGAGCGGGTTCATCCACGTCCCTTCCGGGAGTCTCAACGAGGTGTCACCGAAGTCGCTGCCGTATTTGAGCCACCACCGAGTGATGACCGCTATGACGTCCTTACCTCGGCGAAAGGCGAGCACTCGATCGGCCTGACTGCCATCCGAGGACAGTGGCGTGTAGTCCCCTTCTGGGCCGAAGCACTCGGGCCGGCGGCCCCGCAAGGCCAAGCCCTGACGCAGGCACCAGAGTTTGACACAACCGTTCTCGCGCTCTGCCCAGAGCGTGTCCACTGGCACGCTGTCTAGCTCTGCGAGCAGCCGCGCGCGGAGCGCGAAGTCCACCGGGCGCCGGTTGTCCGGATCGACGAGACTGAACTCCCAGAGCTCCGTACCTTGGTAGATGTCAGGTACGCCCGGGCAGAGCAGTTTCAACATGACTTGGTTGAGCGAGTTGGCGCGCGCGCCGAGCTCGAGGCTGTCGACGAACCGAGCGATACTCGCGCGGAGCTCCTCGTCCTCGTACAAGCGCGTCAGATAGCGTCGGATGGCCTCCTCATAGGCTTCGTTCGGCGCTTGCCAGGAGCTACTGACTTTGGCTTCGCGCACTGCCTTGGTCATGTGAGTCTGCATGCGCTCTTGTGAGATCGGCCAGGCACCGACCAGTTCCTGCAACAGGAAGTACTCCGTCTCAGGCTCGGGTGCGGGGCGGTTGCCGAACGTGCCGCCATCGGTTCGATACGCGAGCAGCCGTTTTCTCCACTCGCGCACGGCGTCCTGCCAGCGCTCGCCGATCTCGGAGAGCACGAGCAGACGTGCGCGGACGTCTTCGCTGCGTTTCGTGTCGTGGGTGGACGTGCTGCTGAGCGCTTCGGGGAAGTGAGCCTGTCGGTGGCGCATGCGCTCGTGGAAGATGGCCGCGGCCGTCGAAAACTCCGACGGGTCGCCCCCGACCTCGTTCAAAGCGACGAGGCGACCGTAGCGATAGAAGGCGGTGTCCTCCACACCCTTGGCCATGACCGGCCCCGTGAGTTGCTGAAAACGCAGCACGAATTCCAGTTCGCTCCGTCCCGTCAGTTCGAGCGACAGCAAGTTCTCCAAGAAACCGATCAGCCGCGAATCGATTTCGGGGTTCGCATCTCGGGCCGCCCGGCAAGCCTCGTGAATGGTCCGACGATCGGGGTCGCGCGCCTCGCCGTGGCTGGAGGCGTAGGTGCGGTAGATCGG
>JBNKZR010000116.1:0-18242 GCA_050301735.1 Polyangiaceae bacterium
ATTCAGGAACACCGTCGCGCGAACTTGCCACCGCTTGGGGGTGAGTGGACTTCTCTGCACCGTTCTTCAGAGCTCCTGCGACTGCATGCTGACAGTGTTGTGTCGAATGCGAAAGGACGTGTGATGCTCAAAAGAGGCCATTGCAGACTGCTACCTCCGTTTTTTGCGGTCGGTGTTGCCGCCTGGGGATGTGGTGAATCCAAGGACGGCGGTCCGAGTGAGGTGGCTGTCCCGGCTCCAGCTGGCGTGACGTCCTCGCCGGAGCCAGTGAGCGGCAGCGCGTCCGGGGCGAACGCGCCCACTCTGCCGTCCGACGGGGCGTCGGGCGCTCCGAATGGTGCGTCGGGTGACTCGGGGCAGGGCACACCTGCATCCGTACCTGCGGCAGAGCCACCGGAGGGCACGACACCGTCCGCGGCTTCATCGCCGACACCAGCGGCAGATGACACGGGCGAGGCGAGCCCCGCTGAAGCCAGCCCGGCGGCAGAGCCGACGAGCGAAGAGGGCGCCGCGGGGGCAGCAGGCGAAAGTGTCGGAGCGGGCGGGGCAGGCGCGGGGGCTGAAGAACCCTCAGCGCAAGCCCCGACGACGGAGGGTTGCAGCAGTAGTCTTTGGGAGACGGCCGATCCCTCGATGACCGGGCCGTTCGAAGTGGCGACGGACGACGAAGTCGGACCGGAGGCAGGAGATCCCGAAGAGGACGGCACGATACCGCGCTTCACCATGTTCCGTCCTGCGGACATCGAACAGAGCGAGTTGTGTCACCCGGTGATCACCTGGGGCAATGGTACCGGCTCCACCCCCAATCTCTATGGGGCGTTCTTGCGACACTTTGCGTCCCACGGCTTCGTGGTGATCGGCTCGAACAGTACCAACGTCTCGCGGGGTGATCCCAAGCCCATGAACGTAGGCATCGACTGGGTGCTGGAGCAGAACGAGGACCCGTCCAGCGTTCTGTACCATCGGATCGACACGGCGCACATCGGTGCGACGGGGCATTCTCAAGGAGCTGTCGCGACGACGCAGGCTTCGGGCGATCAGCGTATCGTGGCCTCGGTGCCGATCGAGGGCGCTGGGCCGCAGAGAGATCTGAATGGTCCAGCCATGTTCTTCTGCGGCGGCATGGACGACGTTGTCAGCTGCGACGGAGCCCAACGCGCTCTCGACGCGGTCACGACGCTACCGGCCATGTATGCCAACTATCTGACGGCGACTCACGGCAACTGGCTCAGTCGTGGCGGTGATCAACGCAGTGACGTGGAAACGGCAGTCACCGCGTGGATGCGTGTGCACCTGATGCAAGACGAAGCACTTCGGTCCTGGTTCTATGGCGACTCGTGCCAGTTGTGTACCGACAGCGCCTGGGAGATCGACCGCAAGAACATGGACGAGTGAGGCTCAGTCCCCCGAGCGGCGGCCCCAGGGGGGGCCTGAGGCGTGCTCTAGGTACTCAGAACTCCCGACAGTCCCCGAAGAACTCACGGCGACCGAAAGAATGGGGTCGCGCCTGCTTGATCAGGAGCGAGCGGTCGCCGTCGCTCAGTTTGAACTCGATCTCCATCGCAAACCAGCGTGCCTCCTGCTCGGGGTCGAGCAAGGGCCGAAACCAGTCGTGCACCCCTCTTAGTGCGCATCCGACCGCGTCCGCTTCGGCGGCACTCAACACGCGATCGGGTGCGCCGCTGAGTGTGGCGACCAGACTGCTGTCACCGTGGTAGACCAGGCGCGGGCTGCGACCCCAGCGATAGACGAACTGCTCGGTGCTGACTCCGGGAGCTGGATTGGTCACGCTGGCCTCTCCGGCTTGTGCATTGATGTAGTAGATGTCTCCGCGATCCGGATCGAGCACGTTGCGGCTCACGGCAACGCCGTTGGCCTCCTCTGACAGCGAGGCGGGGTGCACGAGTACGGCCATTCCGATGCTCTCGTCATCGATGTTGGCGAAGGCCCGCTCGTCGTAGGCGCGCAAGTTCCACAGGCTCGCCCAGACCGTGCGCAACGCGTCGTCGACGCGGCGCTCCGGATCGTCTAGCTCGGCACTGACCGAGGTGTACAAGCCCGCGCCATTGAAGTTCGGCAAGTCTTCGGTGTTGCTACTGCTGCGGAAACGCACCCGGCGGTTTCCGAAGCGCTCCATCACCGCCTCCTCGACATCGCCGAGCAGTTCGTCGTCGACGGGCGTCTGCATGATGAGTTCTCGCACGGCGGCCAGGCCGAGTGCCCGCGTCTTCGGATCGGCGACGAATCCGGCGTCCTGCTTCAGCTCATCGAGCAGTTCATCTGCCCCGCTGGCCTTCAGGTGGTCGAGGGAGTGCACCACGGGAATGGCGAAGGGCTGGGCTGGGATCGTCGGGCGCACCGGCTCGCTGCAGTAGGAGACGGTGATGTCGACGCGGGCGAGTTCGGCCATTTGCGCGGCCTTGGCGCCGATCGCCGGCAAGCTCGACAAGTCGTGATCGCTCAGAGGCTGAACGCCTCGTAGCTTCTTGTCGAGACGCGGGGCGATTGCGGGGCCTTGCTGAACGCGCTCTTGCCAGAACGCGGCCGCTTCTTCGGGGTCAGCCAGTTCGACGTCGACGCCGGTTGCGGATACTTCCAGCCGCACCAACTCGTCCAAGTAGGGTGCGAGGCGCTCACGGGCGTTTGCCAGACTGGCGTTCGGCGTGCCGCGGTTTTGGCTCAGTACGTTGACGTGTGCCAAAGGCGTTTGAAAGGCTTCGGTGATCAGACCGCCGACCAAGGGAATGTCGTTGGGAACGTCATCCGTGATGACGATGACGTTCGAACCGAGTGCTGCGTTCTCGAGTGCAGACGCAGTGACGAAGCGCAGGGTACCGTAGGCGATGCCTTCCGTCAGTGGCTGGTAGGTGACGTTCATGAACGGCGCGTTGGGCGCCACGATGGGAAGCGTGCCCTCGATTTCACGGACGCGCGTGACTTGAGCGTCACCTTGCGGGCGCAGTACCCAACGGCGAGGGTTCCAGGTGTGGTCGATGGTCGAGTAGTAGGCATCGCGCATCGCGGCTGCATTGATGGAGTCACCAGTCGAAAACTCGACCGACGCGATACCTGCTCCAGCATGTTCGACCAACGTGCCGAGGTGAAAGCGCCGACCGCTCGTGGCGCGATACTCCGCGTTCGAGAAGTCGACCCAGCCTTGATAGAACTCGTCGTACTGGACCGGGTCGCAGCGATCGAGCTCGGGCTCCTCGTAAATACGCTCGCGCACGAACGTGTAGTGCAGAGGCCAGCGCGCTGAGGCCAGAAGGTGCACGAGCCCCGGTGCCTCGAGGTCGGCGACGAACTTCACCGGTGCGATCCCTAGTTGGCTGGCGCCAGCGGCGAGCTTCTCGTAGTCGGCGGGTGTTCGCAGCGCTCGGAGGCGGTCACCGATGTCGCGCTCGGCGACCACCTCACAACTATTGGCGGCTGCTGGCGTTGCGTTGCTGCAGAAGCGCGACAAAACGGAGTCGTCTGGCACGCGGGCGAGCGTCGCCCCTTCTGGCCAGCGCATGAAGTCGACCCGGTCCAATACCTCGTCCTCATCGAAGAGCGTCAATACTGCCTCGAACTCGGGATCCGACTCGAGCTCACTCAGTACGTTGCTCGGGACCTCGAGCGCAACACGTTTACCAGGCGCCAGCGTCTCGTCGGGTGGCAGCACGAGGTTCGTGCCATCTGCTGTCGTCGGCCACGGTAAAGACGGCTTGTGTGGGCTCAGGTTCAGCTGAAACTCCTCCAGAGACACCTCTGACTTGCCAGCGTTGAGCAGTTCGATGAACGCCGGCTCACCCGCTTCGGGTCGCAGCGCGAGTTCGCTGATCCAAAGTGTCTTGGCGGTTGGGGCAAACGGGTCGGGTAACTCGTAGGCTTCGAATTCGACGTCGGACTCGAGACTTGGTGGCGGAGGCGGCGCGCACGTGGCTGCGTTGCGCCGCCCTGGTGATGCGTAGCGGCACGATTCGAAGTTGCCGGTGGCATCTGGAAAGCGCGCCAGCACCTGGTTCTGTCCGAGCGGCGGGACCACGACCGCGTCAGTGACGAAGCCGTCCGTTTCGAGCCACACTTCGTCGCCCGAGGAGCTGAGTTTGAAGGGGAGGTGGTGGTCACCTTGTTCTGGTTCGTCGTCGGCAAACACGAGCAGGCGTTGCCCCGGGTTCAAGGTGCCGTTGGGCAGACGAGACGTCGCGCCCGATGCGTCCGCGATTCGGTAGTCCGACAGCTCCAATGGCGCCTCGCCTGCGTTCACCAATTCCAGCCAGTCGTCCGCCTCGCCTAATTCGTCGATCCAGGCGCCGTCGTTGCTGGCCATCAATTCGTTGATGAGCAAGGGCCCCGCGCCGGGTGAACCTGCATCCGACCGACCTGCGTCGCGGTTTGAGGGGGATGTGGGTACGGAGGGAGGAGCTCCAGCGTCCGACATTTCCGGTGGCATCGGGGACGGTGCCGCGTCGCGCTTGGGGCCCGCGTCCGCTGAGTTCGGCATCAGAACCTTCAGAGGCACGCTTGGGGCGCGGCCGCCGTCCAGCTCCTCGTCACCGGCGCTGTCACGGTTTGTGCCACACGCGCTGAACGCCGTGGCACAAAACGCCGCCAGCGCGAAGCTCGCCCAACGGATGCGATTACCGAGCGATAGTGAGCACTTCTCGCGCTTTTTCCGGGGAGTGAGCGACGGGGATTCAGACATCGAAAGGTCCATCTACAAGCACCGTGCCAAGCGCCTCAGGTTCGCGTGTGGCCCGCGTGAGCCCGCTCACCATGCAACTCCAATCACCATGCAACTCCAAGTGGCAGGGCTACTCCGTGGGTCGCCCGATCGCGATTTGGGTCTCGAAGGTGCGCCAGCGCAGGCCCGCCCAGCCGTACGCCGTCGGTTCACCCGTGTCCGGGTCAGTCAGCAACAAGATCGTGCCGAATCCGAAGCCGTCGTGATTCGTGCGCGTGTCCTCGTCGTGGAGCAACCTGGACGAGTCCGCGATTCGGACGAGGTAAGCGTTGTCGTATCCTGGCACGGCAACCGGCGGTAGGAGGATGAAGGCAACGTGGCCGGTGTTGCGAGATCGAATGATGTCCGGCTTGACCCAAGCCACGACGTCCCCCGCTCCAGCGTCGGCGACGCGCTGAACGCGACGCCAGCCAAAACGCTCTTTGCCCGCTGGGACGGAAGCGATGCGACGGTAGAAGTCTCGCGCGAGTGGGCGGTGTGGCAGCTTGTAGGCACTGGCCGCTGCGGCTCGGGGCGCGGCGCGGCGCAGAACCCATTGAGTCATGCCCGAACAATCGAAGGAATACATGCCCTGCTCCTCATCCACTCGGATCATCGACGAGTAACCCCCCGAGCGCCGGTTCTCGTGGATCCCACGCAGGGTCATCATCACGTCGTTCGCGTGCCATGGCACCGGCAAATCGCTCAGGCGCGGTGCGTTCGGTGCACTCGATGAATGGCTTTCGAGGCTTCGCCCAGTGGCGCCGACCGTGTGCGCATCGTTGCTTGCAGCAGGGTCCGGGACATTGCGGTCGTATGCCACGACTGTGGGCGCCACGTGTCCGGGCTCGTGTTCCTGAGGTCCGGCGCAGCCGACGAGCCTGGTGCCGATGGCGAGCGCGCACGCGACGAGGCAGGTACGGCTGGGGACGTAGCGAGTGATGGACCTGGGAGAATGCACGCCTGGATTTGACAGGATTGAGGCGGTGTTCTTGGGTGAGGGGCTGTCGATGGGCACTGCCTCTGGCTAAGGTAGCAGGAAGGTGTCGCTCGCGGGGACATCGAGCTGTCCAAAAGGGCCGTAGCCCCAGCACTCGATGCTACCGTTCGCGTGCAGCGCGCAGGTCGTCGAGTTGGCTGCGATCACCTCGCGAAAGTCGTCGTCAAATACGAGGCGAGCTTGACCGCTTTCGTTGTAGCCCCAGCAGCGCAAGCTGCCGTCGCAGCGCAGCCCACAGCTGTGCGCTCCAGTCGATGCGAGTTGGGCGAAATCCGTCACGTCGGAAGGGACTTGGGTCCTGCCGTCGTTCGGCGAGCCCCAGCAAAAGGCGCCTCCACCGTTACGCAGAGCACACACGTGCGCCAGGCTGGTAACGACCTGCACGACATCGCCGGGTTCCTCACTCGGTGTCAGCGTTTCGAAGCGATCGCTCCCCCAACAGACGATGCTGGCGTTTTCCCTGAGGCCACACGTGTAGTCGAAGCCGGCCGAGACGCGCGCGAAGGATTCGCCCGCTGGCGAATCGAGTTGTCCCAGGCTGTTATCGCCCCAGCACGTCAGGCTACCGTCTGCGAACAGTCCGCAGCTGTGGCTCGCTCCGGCGGAGATCTGGACGAACTCTTGGTCGACGGAGGGCACATCGGCTTGTCGTGCCTCGTTGGCGCCCCAGCAGGACACTTCGCCTCCGCGACGCAACCCGCAAGTGTGCTTCAGTGACGCGCTCAACGACACGAAGTCAGTCACTTCGAGAGGCGCCTCCAGCTGCCCGTCGTCGTTGCCTCCCCAGCACACCACGTCGCCCCCTTCGCGGATCGCACAGATGTGCTCGCTGCCTCCTGCCAGCGTCGAGTTTCGCGGGGCTCGGGCGCAGCTGGTGGCCTCAGCTCGATTCGCGAGCCCCCCGGTTTCCTCCCTGCCGCCCCTGGAGTGCGCAATGTCCACTTCCGACCGGGCGCCGCAGCCCGAGTTGACGAGCCCGAGTGCGCAAGCCATCAGCAGCAGGCAGAGACGTGTCAAACGCTGCATGGGGATTGGAGTATACACTCCAGGTGCCGTTTCGCTCTAACGAGCGACTTTGCCATCGCCGCATCGCACTACGACGGATGCGGGGCCCGCACATTACCCCTGTGGCGTACGTTTTCAGCCGTCGAGCAAGGCACATGGCATCTTGGTTCCAGCGAATGGCACACCTGTTCACCCACGTCCGCGTGTGTCAGAGTCACGGCTCCGTTGGCATCGTCAGAGAGGTTCATCATGAAAAGCCCCGTCTCACTCACGTTCCTGTCGTTGGGAGCGTTTGCACTCTCGGTTTCAGCTTGTGGTGATGACACCACCAAAGACGCGTCCCAACCTGCGACAACCGTTGCGACTCCTGGGGTCGACTCCAATGCTGGCGGGACAGGCTCGAGTGCACCTGGCGCGGGTCAGTCCACCGCCGCACCGAATCCAGGCGGCGCGAGTTCGACGGCGGACACGAGTGGGCAGGCGGCCACTTCGGAACCTGTTGCGACGCCCAGTGCGACCCCCGACCCGACCACGAGCGGTGAGGGCAGTTCGGATGGACCCGTTGAACCCACTCCGGGAATGGACGGCGCGGGGGGCTCGATGGTTACGGGTGCCGGAGGCAGTCCCACAGAACCCATGGGCATGGGTGGTGACATGGGCGCTGGTGGTGATGGCCCGGGTGGTGCGGATGAACCGGCGGCAGGTGGTGCTGGCGGCGCGGGCGAAACACCTGAAGAGGGGATGCCTTCGGGTGGCGACGCCACTCCCAGCGCTGGCTGCGGTATGGACACGGGTCAGCAAACCGGTAGCTGGGTTGAGAGCCAGGTGATGACTGACGGCGGCAATCGTCCCTACTCGGTGTGGTTGCCGGACGGCTACGATCCGATGCGTGCCTACCCGGTGATCGGCTTGCTGCACGGTTGTGGCAGCGGCACGAACAACCTGCCCATGGAGCGTCAGACAGGGAGCGACGCGATCTTGTTTCGCGGCACGGGCTCTGCTGCCGACACCTGTTGGGATTCGGGTGCCAATGGCGCTGACGTTGCTTTCGTCGACGCCATGATCGCTGACGTGCAGGCACGTTTCTGTACGGACACGAGCCGCTTCTTCGCCGTGGGATACAGCAGCGGCTCCTGGCTCGCCGATCAGCTCGCGTGCATTCGTGCCGACGTATTGCGGGGGATCGCCACCGTGGCCGGCGGCAACCCGGGCGTCAGAAACTGCACCGGACCCATCGCGCAGATCTTCGTGCACGACACGATGGACAACAGCAACGGGATCAATGGCAGCGAAAGCGCTCGCGATCGGGTGCTGATGGAGAACAACTGCGACACGTCCATCGAGCCCGTACCGGAAGATCCGTCGCCGTGCGTGCGCTATCAGGGGTGTGATCCTGGATATCCCGTCGTCTGGTGCGCGACGACAGGAGAGGGCCACAACCGCCAAGACAGCCTCGCCGCGCCCGCGTTCTGGAACTTCTTCCAGGAGTTCTGAAGAGCGCGTGACGTTCGTTCGATCTCAGCCGAACAGCGATTCCGCGAGGCGGTCGAACACGATGCGCATGCGTCGGCTCGAGCGAAGCTCGCGGTGAGTGAGCAACCACGTGGGTAGCGTGTGCGGCGGAGGCGCCTCGGGCAGTACTCTGGTGACCGTTGGCCCGGCGTCGCCCACTTCCTCCATCATGATGCAAATCCCCATCCCGAGTTTGGCCATTTCCCATTGGACGAGGTGGTCTTCGGTGCGAACGGGGAAGTTGCCTTCGGTGAATCGGTAAGCCTGAGCATTGACAAGTCCGGGTCCTGGGTCGGCGTGTCGTGCTGACAGAACCGCAGCGCAGCCGTACAGTCCGAGTAGTCGACGCACTCGAAGTTGGTCGCAGTTGCACCGCAAAATCCAGTACTAGCAAGCGTCGTGTCGGCGCCACACTCGTTTATCGTCGACAGAGCGCTCGCGGCCTTGGTCCCATCGAGATCGTTCCAGGTGGCGCCCCCACGCCATTCGGACTCCGAATGTATCAACAACGTGGGAACAGGAGCGGTCAGGCTACGCGTGGGCGCCGCACCGTGGAGAGCGACTGCGTGGAACGTACCGGGATACCGTGGTGCCCCCCCCCCGTCGTGGGCAGAGCGATGACTAGCGGCATCGGGTTAAAGTGTGCGCATTCAACCGTGCAACACGGCAATTCCGCGACGACTGTCGGATGACCACCGCTGCGGAACTCAGAGTCCAGTCCTGGCGATTCAGGGGTAGACGTAGGACGCGCTCACACCGAACAAACCCGTCCACCGATGATAAGTGTCGAAGTCGCTCATGTAGCGGATGCTCGGCAACGATGCTTCGATCAGAACGTTGTCGAGTTTTATGGCAACGTTGATGAGATCCAAACGCGCGATCAGGTCGTTACGCTCGGAGCCGACTCCCGCTCCGATGCGTATGGGCCATGAGACGATCCCCGTCATCGGGATGTAGTAGCCGAAGCTACCGACGAGGCTGTAGAAGCTTTCGCCCGCGTCGACGTGCGGCGATTCCTTCTTCAGCAACGGTTGAAACGTCCCCGGAGCCCACTCGAGCATGAGTTGCGCGCGGTTCAGAAAGACACCCGCCTGCAGCGCAAACGAGTAGCCCGTGAAACTCTCGGGACCATCGAGATCTCCCCTGCCGCCGAAGCGATAGGCGTGCAGCGTGGGACCGTACCCTAGCCCCAAACCACCGAAAGCGGAGACTCCCTGGAAATCGCCGGAAGTTTGCTTCTCGCTCGGTGTCCCGGATGCACTCGAAGCAACCGTCGGCGTCTCGGTTGCCGTGGCCGCTTCGGCTTGTGCAGGACTCTCGGTTGCCGTAACCGCCTCGGTTTGTGCAGGCGTCTCGGTTGCCGTGACCGCCTCGGTTTGTGCAGGCGTCTCGCTTGCCGCGGGCTCGCCGGTGTCTTCTGCCAGTGCGGTACCGGCGAGGAGGACGACGGAGCAGGCGAGGAAGCAGGAGATCGCTCGGAAGAACGGTTTCGAGAGTTGGCGGCTTGTGGTCGAGCGCAGTGCGGTTCGTCGTTTCCCTTGGCGGTCCATCGAGGCTTCCTGTTGAGGGGTGGAAAGGTCCAGCCCATGCAAGTCGAAAGCTCTTTCGAGCGCAACCACTTCGCTGACGCTCCTGCTTTGCTTGGGGCCTGGAGTCCGATGGGTTTCGTGGCTGCGGGTTTTTTTGACGCAGGCTGTCTCGTTGCAGGCTGGCGGGTAACGACTATGCGCGAAATCCGCCGCCCGCATCGACGTTGCCCAAAGGGCAGCCACCACTCGTCGGCGGCTTCGAGCCCGCAAACCGAGCACGGCTGCTTTCGCGGGAGGCGACGAAGGCACGTGCGAGCGCCCAAGCGCTTGCCCGCGCTGAGACCAGGGCGCCGTGTGAGCTTACTTCATAAACCCAGGGCACGCCGCATGGCTGGCATCATACGACGACTGACTTTCGCACGTGCCGTTCTGGAATACGACCGTTCGCACCCAAGGCTCGGTACAGCTCCACTTCTGAGCGGGCCGAGGTCGTCGTTGCGGCTGAGTGCTGGCGACCGGCACCGCACGAATTCGACGCAGGACCCTTGCGCGATGGTTCGGACGGAGCCACGATCCGGGCCTTGATCGACTGGTTGCTCATTCTCGTCGGGCTGGGGCTCCTGGTAGCGGGGGGAGACTCCTTGGTGCGGGGAGCGAGCGGCATCGCCATTGTCGCCCGTGTGACTCCGGCAGTCGTTGGACTGACCATCGTTGCGGCTGGAACCTCGATGCCGGAGTTCGTCGTCTCGACCCAAGCGGCGTTCGCCGGCAGTCCTGGCTTGGCTGTGGGCAACGTAGTTGGGTCCAATGTCTTCAACATCGGCGCCATCGTAGGGCTCGCGGCGTTGTTGCGGCCGTTGCGGATCCAGGGCTCCACCGTGCGCTTCGAGTGGCCGGTGATGATGCTTGCTGCTTGCCAGCTGCACTTACTCGCGCGGGACGGCCTCGTCGATCGGCTGGAGGGCGCCTTTCTACTCTGCGCCATGATCGCGTTCATCGCGTACGCGGTATGGCTCGGTCGCAAGGTGGCCGCTCCTGAGGAGCAAGCAGAGTTCGAACAAGTTGCGACGGCTTCCTTCGGGCGCGTTGGTCGCCCTGCTGTGGTCTTCAACGCCCTCGCCGTGCTGTTGGGTGCGGGGTTACTGGCGGGCGGTTCGACTGCCTTGGTTCGCGGTGCCGTCGGAGTTGCCAGTTCACTCGGCGTCTCGGATACGGTGATCGGCCTGACGATTGTCGCTGCCGGAACGAGCCTTCCGGAACTCGTCACGTCACTGGTCGCCACTCGTCGCGGTCGAGACGACATCGCGGTCGCCAACGTCGTCGGCTCCAACATCTTCAACGTTCTCGGCATCCTCGGTGCGACGGCGACGATTCACCCCTTGGAAGTCCCGCCGGAAATCATCGCCAGGGATGACTGGTGGATGTTAGGTGCTTCGTTATTGCTATTCCCTCTAATGAAGAGTGGAATGCGTGTCACGCGCCTCGAGGGTGGTGTTCTGTTGACGGGCTTCGTCGCCTATCTCGTCTTTCTCGTCCGAGCGACGGCGCTTTGACGGACTCCGGCTGGGAGCTCGGCGGCGCCAGCGGCTCGCGAATCCAGGGCTCGCGCTAGCTCGATGCCGCGTGGTGAAAGAACGCGTCGGCACTCTCGTCAGCTGGGAACACCAGCTCGACCCGAAGTTCATCCAAAGTCACGTCGCGAGCGACGTTGAACGAAGCGACCGTGCTGACGGTGTTGAGACGCTGCGCTCCGAGCACGATGCGAGTGGTCAAGCCTGGGGCCTCAGGTTCCAGCGGTTCCGGCATGGGCACAGCTGCGAGGTAGCCCTCAGCGTGTTGGAGTAACTCGAGCATTTTCGCGTCCGAGCCCACGTCGGCCGCTTCCCGTCGCAACCGGTACAAGGTGTGCCACGCGATCTCCAACCGTGCGCTGGCTCTCGGTAACTGCATCTACTTCGCGCTCTTGTTCTTCCCAGCGTGGGCGCTGCGCTCCCAGAGTCGCGGGCGCCGCGCGAACCGCGTGAGTGTGTGAAGTGAGCACGCGGGCGGGAGTCGTTAACCGTATGCTCATTGCCCGAGCGTTTGCATGTATACTGTACTCAGAATAAGTGTGCACGGCGGCATTGACAGACGTGCGCGCATGCATCATCTTCCGCGCCCTCGTCATGAAACGCATGAGAACAGATCGAGCGTCAGTCGCGCACCAGGTGGTGCGCTGTGCTGAATTGCTGGCACGGTTGCTCCCTGAGCAGTCGAGCCCGGGCAATGCTGGTTCGTGTGCGAAGCGCGATGCACACGGGCTTGGGTTTCATGGCGCTGAGCTCTTTGGAGGCGAATCTTAGGCGTTTCGTAGTCTCTTTGCAGACTTGCGAGGCCGCCCTGGATCCCAGAGGCGGCCTTTTTCTTTTCCGTACCCGCTTTCGAAAGGCCAGGAAGGTGACGCCGGGTGGCCCCGGCACTCGAGCTCATCGGGTCGTATCAACGGATTGGTTCGATTCCATCACCTTCTGCCGCAGGTTCGATTCCTGCGAGATGTGACTGCTCATCTGTGGCACGCCGTCGCGCGCCTCGCTGCCGCTTCGGTTTGGCGCTGCGTGTTCGGTTGTCGTGTTCCGAGCGCTTGCATCTGTTTGGCAACGATGCCGACTTTCACTCGGTAGTAATCCATATGTCGTCGGTTCGAATCCGATCAGCCCCGCTGTGCCCGCCTCAGGGGTGCACGCGCCACCAGGCGCACCACGGGGCTGTAGCTCAGTTCGGTAGAGCAATGGAAATTGGCCACTCACGCCAACCTCAGGAAGGAAAGTAGTCAGCACGGTCTCGTGGGCTCCGTCGGGAATGCCCAAAGGTAAACTCGACACCACGCGCGGACCCGAAGTCGAAACTCAGCTCCAGCAGCGCTGGTGCCAGCCTCTGCGTCGCCGTTCGTGACCTAGCTCCCCCGTGGAGCGAGATCACGAAGGAACACGTCGAGGTCCGCGTCAGAGTCCCTGGAGTGTCGAATCGTCCTCGCGAAAGCGGTGGCCGCCGCGCTTTGGTACTTGGTGGTGACAACGAAGGCTGGGGGAACTTTCGCCGTCGACGTCATGCTCCAGAGCGTTGGGCCCCGAGACCGTGCCGTCTGCGTCTTCACCCTCTTCAGTCTTTCGCTCGTCGTCACTGGTGACGACAGCTTGTGACAAAAACCCGCCTCGAGAAGGAGGCACCCACCATGATCAAGACCCTATCCGTAAAGTTCAACGAGCGAGTCGTTCTGTTCAAGAACGGTGTGCCGCAACGCGCGCTCGGCCCGGGCCGCTACTGGCTTTGGGGCAAGCGTTTCAGCGAGCAACGCTGGAACGTCGATCAGTTGCTGTTCAGTGCTCGCGCTGGCGTGCGCGAGATGCTGCCGCGCGAGTGGTTCGCCCAAGTCGTGATTGGCGACGAGCAACGGGCGGTCCTGTTTCAGGATAACAAGCCGGCGGCGTTCCTTCGTCCAGGCACGCATCGCTATTGGGCGTTCGATGAAACGCTCGAGCTGCGCGTCTACGACGTAGCGCAGCCGGTGCCCAAGCTGACGGACGAACTCGAGGCGCTCATCCCTCGCGCTGAGCTGCTCGACGCGACCGTCGAGGCACACCAGGAAGGCTTGCTGTACGTGCAAGGTGCCTTCGTGCGGCGTCTCGGCCCAGGGCGTCATCGTTTCTGGCGCACGCCAGAAGCGACGCCTGAAGTCACGGTCATCGATCTGCGTCGCCGCAGTGTCGCGATCACGGGCCAAGAGCTCATGACTCGCGACAAGGTAACGCTACGCTTGTCGCTGGCAGTGGACTTCGCCATTGCCGACGCGCGCGCCGTCAGCGAAAAGGTGACGGATCTCGACGGCACGGTCTACCTCGCGGCCCAGCTCGCAGCACGTGACTACGTCTCGAGCGTGACGCTGGACCAGTTGCTCGAAGGGCGTGACGCGTTCAACCGTGAGCTCGCGGCGAGTGTCGTGCCTCAGCTGGAGCAGATCGGCATTCGCACGGAGGCGATCGGCGTCAAGGACGTCGTGCTTCCGGGCGAGATGAAGACGCTACTCAACCGCGTGATCGAGGCCGAGAAGGAGGCGGCGGCCAACGTCATCCTCCGCCGTGAGGAGGTCGCCGCAACGCGTTCTCTGGCCAATACCGCACGCGTGATGCAGGAGCAGCCTGTGTTGCTACGCTTGAAGGAGCTCGAGGTAATGAAGGAGATCGCGGCGAACATCAACGAGGTGCGCGTCGTGGTCGGTGCTGACGGTCTCGACGCGTTGCTGCCAGCGCAGCTACTGAGCGGCAACGGGCAAAAGTAACTCGGCATGAAAGAGAACGGGGCGCATCGTGGAGGTGTGCCCCGTTCGCTATTTCCTCCAACCGATGTGGTTGAGCTGTGTCGCGAGCAGGCCGTTCAGCGCAGGGTCGTGGAGCGGTGTCGGTTGCGGTGGCGGTGAAATGACCTGTAATGGTGTGCGCCCTGGGTGTTCGCTAGTGGCGTTCCTACGGGCCAAGCATCGGCTTGGTCGGGCGCTTCACTCGATCGTCGAGTGACGGATGCGGTGGCACACATCCGCGCTGTCGGCAGAGCCAGCGTTTCGCGTGCATCACCCGCTCGAATGCGACAAGGTAGCGTACTTGAATCTTGGTTTCTTGGCGTGGGAGGCGCCTTTCAGTGACGACGCCTCGGCTGTCATTCCTACTTTTGCTTTTTCTTCCTTGGTTCGCGGCCAGCTGTGAAGAGCCACCTTTGAGGTCGAGCGCGCTCGAGTCACGAGGTGTCGCGACCGATGACACGAGCGCACCGCGCGAGGGGAGCGACGCCGGGCCTCACACCGACGCGGACGACTCCCGCTCCAGCGACGGAACCGAAGCCGGTGATCTGCGCGCAAGTGAGTCGCAGCAGAGCGAGTCCGAGCAGAACTCGTCCGAGGTCGCGGCGTCCGACTCACGTGAGACCGAGCAGGACGGTCCCGAAGCGAGCGATTCGGACACGGCCGATGCCGGCAACGCTGACGTCGATGACATGAGCCACGGCGCGGCTGACGCAGGCAGTACCGGTGCCAGCGAGGTGAACGAGTCCGAAACTGGCGATTCGAGCTCGAATCCATCGGAGGCGGTCGACCCGCAGACCCCTGCACAAGGCGACGGCAACGGCGAAACCAAGGACCCACCTCCGTCGATCCCCATCGCGTGCGAAGAGTATTGGCCCGGCTACGACTGTGAGTTCTCTCGGAACGCCTTCAGAAAGCGTGCTGACGACGCCTTGTGGGAGCAGTGCGGTGACTGCCACAGTGACGCCGAAGGGGGTGTCCCACCGTTCTTGACTGATTACGTCCTGGGGCACGACGCCGCCCTGCCGTACATCACGCTCGACGACTTGGCTGCGTCGCCGCTCTTGCAAATGATTAGAGACGGCCACTACTGTGAGGATGACTGCTACGAAAAGGCCGACCGGATCAAACGGGGCCTCAGGGATTGGCGATCACGTTTCCCAACGAGGGAGCGGCGGCTCGCTGAGTTGGAGACTGCGATGGCGCGCTGGGCGGACGCCGGCATCGAGGACTATCAGTGGACGATCGAGGACGTGTGCTTCGCCTGCTTCGACACGTTCGACAACCATGCCCTCGCCGTCGTCTCTTCTGAACAACTGGTGTCTCTTCGACTCGGGCCGGCCCTCGAAAGTCCGGGCGCGCCCGTGGAGCCCACGTTTCGGCGGCCGTGGTACACGGTCGCAGGACTCTTCGAAACGATGCGCAGCGCCATCGAGCTAGCCGTCGACGACCTCACCGTCTCATACGATTCCAGCTATTGGTACCCCGATTCGGTGACGGTCGACTACACTAGCGAGTGGGTTGACGACGAGCACTATTACGAAGTCCGCGACTTTCTGGTGCTCGGGGCAGGTTACTGCGAGGAGCGAGGAGCGTTCCGGTCGGACGCAGCCACGCTGCAGGCGCAGCCCTGCGCTTCGACTCAGGACTGCGCCAGCTGCGCCCCACGCCAGCCGTATACGGTGTGCGGCGGCTTGTACCGACGTTGCAGCGTGGACGCGGACTGTAGCGCAGGGAGCGTCTGTGTGGACTACGGCCGGGAGGGGTGCGCGAACTTCGGCAGCTATTGCAGGCTAGACTGCACCGAGGACCCCTGCCCAATGGGCTACGGCTGCGACGATGAAACCGGACACTGCGTGGAGCTCGAGTGCACTGACGCGCCAGAGCTTTGCGTCGACGCAGAGCATTGCCAACCGGGTTCTCCCCAGGCCGATCGCCGGGGCTGCGTTCCGCCTTCGTGCGCTGAGGGTGCCGTCGATTGCGGATCTTGGGCGCGCTGTGATCCCACGTCGACGATGGCAATGGCGGACGGTTGCGCACCGCTCGATTGCGTGACCGATGACGACTGCGGTTGCGGCAGCTGCGTCAACGAGTTCTGCGCGGCAGCACCGGGGTTGTGCCTCTCCTGGTCGAGCCCCGAAGCGTCGCCGGAGTTGGGTCCGCCGCCAGACTGAAGCGGCCTCGCCGAGCTCCCGTTGTTGTCGGCGCTGGCCGCGATCACTCGGTGCGGTAATCGCCGACGGTACCGACGTCCCCGCAGACGTCGGCAAACAGTGCGTTTCTCACGTGACCTGCCACGTTTGCGACGTGATCCGGCGTGCAGAGCTCAGCGGCCAAGTCCGGGTAGTAGCAGACGGACTGCCCGCGACCGTAGTTGGGCGAGTAGACGCAGCCCGTACCGGTATCGTCGGGGCCTTTGGGCCAACCCAACGCATCGTCGACGCCGTAGACGTTGGCTCGCGCGTAGAAGTCGCAGCCACCTGGCTCGCTCGTGTTGTCGTAGACGTAGCAGTCTCCGATGCCTCCGGGCCCGATGCCGACGACCGCGGCGAAGATCTCCTCGTCAGTGAGCTCGAGGGCGAGGAGTCCCGCTGCCTCTGCCGTGTTCGAACCAGCATCGAGCGTCACATCGCCGCCCGCGTCGCGAGCGTCCGTCTCGATGGCGGAGGCGTCTGGTGTTTCGGCTTCGGGCACGCCTGCGTCGAGTTCGTCTTCCGCGGTTCCACTTGCGGGTGCTTCGCTTCCGTCGTCAGCGCCGCTCGATACCCGTTGGCCGCCGTCCGAGGCTTCACTGCTTTCAGTAGAGCCAACTCGGCTGTTGGGCGACGCAGCATCGCCCGGTTCTGAACTCAGGCCCGAGTCGGCTCGGGCCTCTGTCGCGTCGCTCGTCTCATCAGGTAAACGCAGAGCGGTCGAAGCGGGCTGACAGATGCCTCGACTGCAGATCAGGTCTTCATTGCCTACCTCGGAGCAGTCCGAGTCCTCGGTGCACGCTAGCGCGCAGATGCGTCGACTGTTGCAGGCCGCGAAGCTCGCTTCGACGCACTCGATGTTCCTACCGAGCGATTCGCACGCTGGATCGCCAGAGCATCGCTCCGTGCAGACCCCACATTCGCACGAGAGGCTATCGGGGCAGTCAGCATCCTTCGCGCACATGGACATGAAGTGAGACTCACTGTCGGCGCCACCACCGTCGGACCGCGTACTGGCGCCGCAGCCACAGAAGAGGGCACTTCCCAGTGCGAGTAGTGTGGCCAGGCGTTTGACGCAGCGCCGGTGGTGGCGTGCGATCGCGATCAACTCTTGGGCTCCTCGGGGCCTGTGCTCGGCACCACCAGCTGTCCGCCGTAGAACGTGACGCGGTAGGTCTGCTCAGGCTTTTCATGGGCTTCGTTGTACTGTCGAACCCGTTGGCGCAGCTCACTGGCGGACTGCCGAAATCTGTTCAACTGCCCGAGTACATCCGCCTCCATTGGGTGGCCGGGCCACACCTCCAGGCTGTAGGTGCTGCCACCGGTCCCCGTCGGGGGTTCATCTCCCGGCTTGAGGCGCGCCGTGACCGTCCTGATCACGGCTTCGATGTGGTCGAAGACAGCTGCCTCCCAGCCGTGAGAGGCCTCGGCTGCCACCGCAAACTCCTTCGCCAGATAGCGATGGTTCTCTCGATCCTGCAGCAGCTCGACGCGACCCAGCGTCAACAATCGGTCGAGGGATTGTTCCAGGTGAGGCGTCCGCACGAGTTCTTCGAGTTCCGTGCGACAGAGCGGACCCAATCGGTAGATGAGCGCCCAGATGACCGAATCCAGACCTTCGTGACTGTCGCTCCAGCCGAGTTCGGTGAGCTCCTCGGCTGTGGGCGGGCGGTACGTGGTCGCGGCGCCTTCGCCGCAGCGGATGACCAGCCCGCTCTCACTCAGATCGCGCAACACGCCTGCCAACAGATCCGGGTCGTTGCCTCCGAACTTCTCGTAGAGGCTCGCGCGCGACACGTGCTCGCGTTGACTCACGTGCTCCAGCACTGCTTCCCAGAGCGAGCGGCTCGGAGTCGTCTCCGACCCTGCCAACCGTCGGATCTTGCGCAAGTACGATCGCAATGGCAGGCCGAACATGTCGGCGCCGACTTTGCGGCTCACGCCAGCGCGCGAGAGCTCGTCAACCAAG
>JBNKZR010000117.1:0-18083 GCA_050301735.1 Polyangiaceae bacterium
GTTGCGCGCGACTCGCCTCTGGGGCTACCTCGATCGCTGGGCCAAAGCTGGCGCTCTGGCGGCATACTCGATGTCGCACTTCGAGCGCTGGACTCCGACGGAGAGGGTCGCTCTGCACAGCACGCTGGTGTTGAGCAAACTACAGGCCGAGGACCTGGAGGGCGCCGAGTACCACCTGGCCAAGGGGCGCCGCATCGCGGAGCGGGTGGGGCTGGACCAACTCGACGTCATCCCGCGCGACGTCGCGCAGCTCTACTTCGCGTTGGGCGAGTGGAGGCGGCTGCAGGGGGCGCAGGTGACCTTCGACCCGCTGCCCGCGGACTTCGCCGCCCAGTTCGAGCGCCGCGCGCAGTGGTTGCTCGATGCGCAGGGCGCCTACTTGGACGTGATGCGCGCGCGCGACGCGCATTGGTCCGCCATGGCCGGATTCCGCATCGGTGAGCTGTATCATCAGCTCCATCGCGACGTGTCGAGGACGCCGCGGCCCCCGGGCATCCCTGAAGAGCGCTTTCCGCTCTTCCAGGCCGCCATGAAGTTGCGGTATCTAGTCCTACTGGAAAAAGGCCTGGTGATGTACGAGCGGACGCTCAGGCTGGCTCAGCGAACCGGGGAGGTGTCCCCCTGGGTGGAGCGCGCGTCCGAGCAGAAAGCCCGCCTGGAAGCGGTGTTGGCCCGGGAGCGCGCCGCGATCGACGCTGCGCCGTACCGACAAGACGATCTGCGCTCGATCTTGGGTCAGATCCAGGCTAGACAGTGACTCGCCCGGGGCCCCCGCCCGCTCGGGCCAATCACTGAAAACTCGAACAGAATCAGCACATTCGAGACGGTACGAAATGTGCTTGACACTGTGCAGGGGCAGCGCTACCAGTGCGCGGTCTTCGTTCGGGTCCATGCTCCAACCCTACCGGACAGCTTGCTGCTGGGAAGGGTGATGGGGGTGGTGTCCCTTCAGGCGCGTTGCACCTGAGCTCCACGAAGAAGAAGCGTAACCCGGTCATTCCTTTCCGTTCGAACAGTCCCAAGCGCCATGTTTGCCAGTCCTCACAACCGACACGTGCCCGACCTCGCCAACGCGGGGAGCACCATCGGCGGAGCTACGTCCATTGCGGTCGCCATGGCGCTTGGAGCAGCGAGCTTGTCGGACGATCGGCGTCGCGAGTTCGCTGGAGTAGCTCAATTGGCAGAGCACCTGTTTTGTAAACAGGCGGTTAGGGGTTCGAGTCCCCTCCCCAGCTCTACTGCTACCTGGTGTGCTGAAACATAGTATCTACGGAGGGTTGCCCGAGCGGCCAATGGGAGCAGGCTGTAAACCTGCCGGCGTATGCCTACAGTGGTTCGAATCCACTACCCTCCACCAACGAATCCAAGAACCCAAACTCACGAGTCCAAACCCTCCTAAGGAGTTCAATCCAAACCCAGAGAAGCGTCGTTGTTCAAAGCGCAGGCTTGTCGAGCCTAGTCGATTTTCGCGGGAGTAGCTCAGTTGGTAGAGCGTCAGCCTTCCAAGCTGAACGTCGCGAGTTCGAATCTCGTCTCCCGCTCTGGCGAAAGCCATAGGCTTCCTCATCCCGAGCCATCAGGCCAAGCCAATTCCCCCGCCCACATAGCTCAGTAGGTAGAGCGCGTCCTTGGTAAGGACGAGGTCACCAGTTCAAATCTGGTTGTGGGCTCTCACCGCACGAACAAGTCAAGGCAAGAACACGGCACAAGCGGAAAGTAGAACGACCCATGGCTAAAGAGAAATTCGTACGCACCAAACCCCACGTGAACGTCGGCACGATTGGTCATATCGACCACGGCAAGACGACGACGACGGCAGCCATGCTGAAGGTGCAGGCAGATAAGGGCCTGGCAAAGACGATCTCGTACGCGGACATCGCGAAGGGCGGGATCGTTCGAGACGAGACGAAGACGGTCACGATCGCGGTGAGTCACGTCGAGTACGAGAGCGAGAAGCGCCACTATGCGCACGTGGATTGCCCTGGTCACGCGGACTACGTGAAGAACATGATCACGGGCGCGGCGCAGATGGACGGAGCGATTCTGGTCGTGAGCGCTCTGGATAGCGTGATGCCGCAGACGCGAGAGCACGTGTTGTTGGCGCGGCAGGTTGGCTTGGACCACATCGTGGTTTGGCTGAACAAGTGCGACGCTGTGGACGACGAAGAGATGCTGGACTTGGTAGAGATGGAAGTTCGCGAGCTTCTGTCGCAGTACAAGTTCGACGGAGACAACGCGACGATCGTGCGCGGAGCAGCGCTGCCAGCGCTGCAGGGCGAGCAGAAGTGGGTGGACTCGGTCAGCGCGCTCGTGGATGCGTTGGACAAGGACATTCCGGAGCCGGTTCGCGACATCGACAAGCCGTTCTTGATGGCGGTCGAGGACGTGTTCTCGATCAAGGGCCGCGGCACGGTTGCGACGGGTCGTATCGAGCGCGGCGTCGTGAAGGTGAACGACGAAGTCGAGATCGTGGGCTTCGAGGCGGACAAGAAGACGACGATTACGGGCGTCGAGATGTTCCGCAAGAGCATGGATCAGGGCCAGGCTGGGGACAACGTGGGTTGTCTGCTGCGTGGTGTCGACAAGGACCAAATCGAGCGCGGCCAGGTATTGGCAGCGCCGGGCAGCATCAAGCCTCACAAGAAGTTCATGGGTGAGGTTTACGTGCTGAAGAAGGAAGAGGGCGGCCGTCACACGCCGTTCTTCACGAACTACCGCCCGCAATTCTACATCCGGACGACGGATGTGACGGGCTCGGTGAAACTGCCGGATGATGTCAAGATGGTGATGCCCGGCGACAACATCACGATGGAGGTCGAGCTGATCACGACGGTGGCGCTAGAGGAGCAGATGCGTTTTGCAATCCGCGAGGGTGGCAAGACGGTCGGCGCTGGCGTCGTCTCCAAGATCATCGAGTAATCAGACATGGCTGACACAACCAAGATCCGAATTCGCCTTCGAGCGTTCGACCACCAGCTGTTGGACAAGTCCACCAGCGACATCGTCGAGACGGCCCGTCGCACCGGGGCCCGCGTCGCTGGTCCCATTCCTTTGCCAACCGGCATTCGTCGGTACACCGTTCTGCGTGGACCCCACGTCGACAAGAAATCACGTGAGCAGTTCGAGGTGCGCACTCACAAGCGGGTGATCGACATTCTCGAGCCCACCCCGCAGACATTGGATGCGCTCATGAAGCTCGACTTGTCGGCGGGTGTCGACGTCGAGATCAAGAGCTAACCAGGAGCATTGATATGCCCAAAGTCGATGTATTCAATCTGAAGCGCGAGAAGGTCGGCGAGCTCGACCTGGCTGAGGACGTCTTCGGCGCCGAAATCAAGGAGCACTTGTTCCAAGAGGTCGTCGTCGCTCAGCTGGCGTCCAAGCGCGCCGGGACCAAGGCCGGCAAAGAGCGTGCAGCCGTTCGCGGTTCCAGCTCCAAAATCTACAAGCAGAAGGGTACGGGTAACGCCCGTCACGGCACCATCCGTGCGCCCATCTTCGTCGGTGGCGGTCGGGCTCACCCGCCCAAGCCGCAGGACTTCAGCCGTCGTCCGCCGCGCAAAGTACGTCTCGGCGCACTGCGCGGGGCCCTGAGCTTGCTTGTCAAAGAAGGTCGTATGACCGTCGTCGACAGCATCGAGCTCGAGGCGATCAAGACCAAAGCTCTGGCTGGAGTCTTGAGCGACCTGAAGACGAACGGTAAGACGCTGGTCGTCGATGACAAGGGCAACGAGAAGTTGCGCTTGTCGATCCGCAACATGCCGAGCAATCAATTCCTGCCCCCCGAGGGCGTGAACGTGTACGACTTGCTTCGTCACGACCACATCGTGGTCTCCAAGGACGCAGCAAAGGCCATCGAAGCACGCTGCAGCGGAGGCAAGGCATGAAACCGGAAGACATCATTCGACGTCCCATCGGGATGACCGAGAAGGCTGCCATGCTTCGCATGGACGCGAACCAGGTCATCTTCGAAGTCGACAAACGTGCCAACAAGGTCCAGATCAAGAACGCTGTCGAAGAGCTGTTCGAGGTCAAGGTTACCGACGTCAACACGCTGATTCAGCGCGGCAAGGTCAAGCGCCTCGGCCGCCGCAGTGTCAAGCGCCCCAATTGGAAGAAAGCCATCGTGACGCTTCGCGAAGGTGACGACATCCAGTTCTTCGACGAAACCGAAGACACGGAGGAATAATCATGGGCATTCGCGTATTCCGACCCACTTCGAACGGTCGCAGGCAGTATTCGACGAGCGACTTTGCGGAAGTCACGACAGACAAGCCGCATCGCGCACTGGTCGAGCATCAAAGTGCGACCGGTGGCCGTAACAACTACGGCCGCATCACCACCCGCTTCCGTGGCGGTGGACACAAGCAGCGCTATCGCGTGATCGACTGGCGTCGCAACAAGATCGGGGTTCCCGCCAAGGTTGCGACCATCGAGTACGATCCGAATCGTACGGCACGCATCGCGCTGCTCAACTACGCTGACGGCGAGAAGCGCTACATCCTCGCTCCCGACGGCTTGTCGGTGGGGCAGGAGGTCATCTCCAGCCGCAACGCGGACATCAAACCGGGCAACAGCTTGCCGCTCAACGCGATTCCAGTCGGAACCGCGATCCACAACATCGAGTTGCGGAAGGGCAAGGGCGCTCAGCTGGTTCGTTCGGCTGGCGTTTCTGCCCAGCTGATGGCCAAAGAGGGTGCCTACGCTCAGGTCAAGTTGCCGAGCGGAGAGGTGCGCAAGGTGCACGTCGATTGCCGCGCTACCGTCGGCACCGTCTCCAATGGCGACCACAAGAACATCAAGCTGGGCAAAGCAGGCCGTAGCCGTTGGCTCGGCCGTCGTCCGCACCAGCGCGGCGTCACCATGAACCCCGTCGACCATCCCATGGGTGGTGGTGAGGGCCGCACCAGCGGTGGCCGTCACCCGTGCTCGCCCTGGGGCCAGCTCGCCAAGGGCCAGAAGACTCGTCACAACAAGCGCACAGACAACATGATCGTCCGGCGCCGGAGCAAGAAGTAAGAAATGGCACGCAGTATCAAGAAGGGCCCGTTCATCGACGGGCATCTCGCAGCGAAGATCATGGCTGCCCGCGCTGAAAACTCGCGCAAGGCCATCAAAACCTGGTCGCGTCGCTCGACCATCTTCCCCGAGGCCGTCGGCCTCACGTTTGCCGTGCACAATGGGCGCAAGTTCGTCCCCGTGTTCGTCACCGAGAACATGGTGGGCCACAAGTTCGGAGAGTTCGCTCCCACGCGGACTTTCAACGGGCACGCCGGCGACAAGAAGAAGGGTCGCTAAGAACCAACCACTGCTAGTCTGAGCAGATGTCCAAGCATCTCGCCAACTCGCTTGCGAGTCGCTTGGGCGTCTGCTACGAAGCCGTTCCCTTTTAGCCCGGGCACCTCTCACCCGTTGAGAGGCGGCCCTGGCAGCGGGGCTACACCGAGCACCGGGGTCGCCCCACTTTCGAGAAATCCAGCGCAAGCTGGCTTTCGAGTTCACTAAGAAAGCCCAGCTCAGGCTGGCTTTCTGCAGGGACGGCGGGTCTCACCGGAGAAACTGTCGGATGATAAGCAAAGCCACAGCCAGATTTCAGCGCATCAGCCCGCGCAAAGCACGCGTCATCATCAATATGGTGAGAGGCCGTGACGCGGCGGAGGCAATTCAGCTCCTCGACTTCACCCCGAAGGCCGGAGCGCCCATCGTGCGCAAACTCATCGCCAGCGCGATCGCAAACGCG
This sequence comes from Polyangiaceae bacterium, assembly GCA_050301735.1. Lineage (GTDB taxonomy): Bacteria > Myxococcota_A > Polyangia > Polyangiales > Polyangiaceae > SZUA-265. Next base: position 5,741 of record JBNKZR010000117.1, read on the forward strand.
CAGGTGAAGGACCAGAACGTCGACGCCGAGGAGCTGTTCATCAGCAAGGCGACGGTGGACGAAGGTCCGAATCAACACATGCGCCGCTGGCGACCGCGTGCCCAAGGGCGCGCAACTCGCATCGTCAAGGGCATCAGCCACATCCACATCGAGTTGGATTCGCACTAATCAGCGGCAACACCGAGTCCTTTCGAAGCGCATCAAGCAGGATCGAGAATGGGTCAGAAAACACATCCCTATGGTTTTCGTCTCGGCGTCATCAAGACGTGGACGAGCAAGTGGTATGAGGCCAACCAGTACGCTGACTGGCTTCACGAGGACTTGCGCATCAAGCGCGCGGTCAAGAACTACCTGAGCAACGCGAGCGTCGCGAGCGTCGAGGTCGAGCGCGCCGCCAACAAGGTGAAGGTGATCGTCTTCACTGCTCGTCCCGGCATGGTGATCGGCAAGGGCGGCAAGGGTATCGAAACCCTGAAGGTGGGCAATCTGACCACCGCCGCCAAGGGCGAGACCAAGTTTGCTGGCGTCCAGTCGTTCACCCAGAACGAGGTGTTCATCGACGTTCAAGAGGTGCGCAAGGCCGAGACCAACGCGCAGCTCGTCGCTGAGAACATCGCGACCCAGCTCGAGCGACGCATCGCGTTCCGACGTGCCATGAAGAAGGCACTGGGCACCGCGATGAAGTTCGGCGCCAAGGGCATTCGTATTCGTTGCGCGGGCCGCCTGGGCGGGGCCGAAATGGGCCGCATCGAGACCTACCGCGAAGGCCGCGTGCCTTTGCACACACTGCGTGCGGACGTGGACTTCGGCTTGGCCGAAGCACGAACCACCTACGGCATCATTGGCGTCAAAGTTTGGATCTTCAAGGGTGAGGTGCTTCAGCGCAAGTCTCGCCGCATCCTCCAATGAGGGTGAGAACGCCCCAACGAGGATGAGAACAGGGTAATCCCATGCTTCAACCCAAACGAACCAAATTCAGGAAACAGATGAAGGGCAAGAACCGCGGCATAGCGTGGCGCGGTTCCGACGTCGCTTTCGGCGACTTCGCCTTGCAGGCCACGGAGGCCGCTCGAGTGAGCGCCCGTCAGATCGAGGCCTCTCGCATGGCGATCATGCGGTCCGTCAAGCGCCAGGGCAAGCTCTTCATTCGCGTCTTCCCCGACAAGCCGGTCACCAAGAAGCCCCTCGAAGTCCGTATGGGCAAGGGCAAGGGTTCCGTCGAGTTGTGGGTCTGCCCGGTCAAGCCCGGCAAGGTGCTGTTCGAGATTAGCGGGGTAACGGAAGAGCAGGCGCGCGCTGCATTCAAGCTCGCTGCGATCAAGCTGCCCCTGCGCACGCGCTTCATGACGCGAGAGGAGCTGTGATGAAAGCCAAGGACTTGCGAGAGCGGGAAACCGCAGACCTGGAGCAACTCCGTGACGTGACCCGTCGCGAGATGTTCCAGCACAAGATGAAGAACCACACGAGCCAGCTCGAAGATACGAGCCTCATGCAGAAGGGTCGGCGCGACATCGCTCGCATCGAAACCATCCTGAGAGAACGAGCTAGCCAAGGGAGTGAAGCGTGAGCGAAGCAGCTGCCGAGACGGCGAGCCCGGACCAGACGAAGGCGGCGTACAAGCGTCGCATGATTGGTCGCGTGGCGAGTGACAAGCAAGCCAAGACCGTCGTGGTCGAGGTCGTGCGCTACAAGATGGACCGCATGTACAAGAAGTACGTGAAGGTCAAGAAGCGCTACCAGGCCCACGACGAAGAAAACGAATTTCGCCTGGGTGATCGCGTGGAGATCATGGAGCATCGCCCGATTTCGAAGCACAAGCGGTGGAAGGTCGTGCGCCTGATCGAGCGCGCTACCCTCGCGTAACCGGAAAGCCGAGTCATGATTCAAGTAGAGTCCGTTCTCGACATAGCCGACAACTCCGGCGCCAAGTCCGTCAAGTGCATCAAGGTGCTGGGTGGCTCACGCCGCCGCTACGCGAGCGTTGGTGACATCATCGTGGTCAGCATTCGTGAAGCACTTCCCAACAGCAAGGTGCGCAAGGGCGACACGGCAAGGGCAGTCATCGTGCGCACGAAGAAAGAGCTCCGTCGCCCCGACGGGAGCTACATCCGCTTCGACACGAATAGCGCTGTCATCATCAACAACGCGAAAGAGCCGGTTGGTACCCGCATCTTCGGGCCGGTGGCTCGTGAGCTGCGCGCCAAGAAGTTCATGAAGATCGTCAGTCTCGCTCCGGAGGTGCTGTGATGCGTCGGTTGCAAACTGGAGACAAGGTGATCGTCGTCGCCGGTGCCCACAAGGGAACCCAGGCCACGGTCAAGAAGCTGTCCAAGGACCAGGGGCGCGTCGTGCTCGAGGGCGTCAACATGGTCAAGCGCCACATGAAGCCCACGCCCGAGCGTCCCAGCGGCATCATCAGCATGGAGGCGCCCATCGCCACCAGCAACGTGATGTTGTTGGATCCCGAAACCAACAAGCCCACCCGAGTCCGTCACGAAGTCCGCGACGGCAAGAAGGTGCGCATCGCCAAGAGCGGCGCCGTCATCCCGTCGGCAACCGCCAGCAGCTGAGACGGAGATAGGAACACATCATGAGTGTCGAGTATCAGCCGCGTCTCGCCCAAGAGTACGAGACGAAAGTCGTCGAGGCGCTGAAGAAACGCTTCAACTACAAGAACGCCATGCAGGTGCCCCGCTTGCGTCGCATCGTGGTCAACATCGGGCTCGGCGATGCCGTCGGCAACCCGAAGCTGATCGACGCTGCGGTCAACGAGCTGACGGCGATCACCGGCCAGAAGCCGGTCGTGACCCGAGCCAAGAAGAGCATCGCGGGCTTCAAGCTGCGTGAGGGCATGCCGATCGGTGTGATGGTGACCTTGCGCCGCGACCGCATGTGGGAGTTCATGGACCGCCTGGTCAGCTTGGCGCTGCCTCGCGTACGCGACTTCCGCGGAATCAGCCGCAAGGCATTCGATGGCGCGGGGAACTACACCCTGGGTCTCAAAGAGCAAACCGTTTTCCCCGAGGTCGACTTCGACAAAGTCGATGCCGCGCGGGGTATGAACATCACTTTCGTCACAACCGCCGAGACGAACGAAGAAGGGCGAGAGTTGCTCGCCCAGCTCGGCATGCCTTTCAGGAGCTGAACGATGGCACGAGCTTGTCAATGGGCGAAGATGAACCGCACTCCCAAGTTTTCGACTCGGGCGGTCAATCGTTGTCACACCTGCGGCCGTAGCAAGGCCGTCTATCGAGACTTCCGACTCTGCCGTCTGTGCTTTCGGCAGTTGGCACTCAAGGGTGACCTTCCGGGTGTCACCAAGGCTAGCTGGTAAGGGCGCGAGGTAACTGAGACATGGTCACAGATCCCATTTCAGACATGTTGGCGCGTATCCGCAACGCAGCGGTCGCGCAGCACGAAGTCACTCGTATTCCCGCCAGCAAGATCAAGATTGCTATCGGCGAGATTCTCAAGCGCGAGGGCTACATCTCCGACGTTCGTGTGGAAGAGGGCGACGGTCCTCAGCATAAGAACATCGTGGTAGCACTCAAGTACGGTCACGAACGCGCCAGCGCGTTTCGAGGCATGAAGCGCATATCGAAACCTGGTCGTCGGGTGTACGCCCGCCACGATCACATCCCCCGCGTCCTGTCCGGCCTCGGTATTTCCATCATCTCGACCTCTCATGGGCTGATGACGGATCAAGAGGCCCGCAAGAACCGCGTGGGCGGTGAGATTCTGTGTGAGGTTTGGTGATGGCTGAGCAAGCAACAGAGCAGAAGCAGTCTCGCCTCGGGAAGATCCCGGTGCCGGTGCCCAAAGGGGTCACCGTCACTTTGACCGAAGGCAAGGCGGCAGTGAAGGGACCGAAAGGGTCCTTGGCGCTCGACTTGCCCGAGTCCGTTTCGGTCAAGCAAGAGGGCGACAACCTGATCGTCAGTAGCAACGCGGCGGGCAAAGATGCGCCGCGTCTGCAAGGGCTCGGTCGGGCGCTCTTGAACAACATCGTCGTCGGCTGCGCCGAGGGCTACAACAGGTCGTTGGAGCTGCATGGTGTCGGTTATCGAGCAGAGCTCAAAGGACAGGTTCTTCACCTCTCTCTAGGTCTCTCGCACCCGGTGGCGTACACCCTGCCCCCAGGCGTCTCTGCAGACGTCCCGAAGGAAGCCAAGGGTACGATCGTGCACCTGAGCTCGTCGGACAAGGCGGTGCTCGGTCAAGCTGCGGCGACGATTCGTTCGTTCCGGCCGCCCGAGCCGTATGGCGGCAAGGGTGTTCGCTACCGTGGCGAACAGGTCCGTCGCAAGGCTGGCAAGGCCGGCAAGAAGTAATCCCAGAAGGCTAGAGGCAGTCAGATGAGCATGAAGTTGACCGGGCGACAGAAGCGCAAGTTTCGCATCCGCAACAAGATTTCCGGTGATGGAGAGCGCCCTCGCATGAGCGTGTTCCGCAGTACTAAGCACATCTACGTTCAGGTCGTAGATGACGTGGGCGGGGTTACCGTGGCCCACGCTTCCACTCTCTCTGGTGACGTGAAGAGCGCCGCCAAGGAAGACAACAAAATGGAGGCAGCCAAGAAAGTTGGTGCACTGATCGCCAAGATCTGCCTCGAGCGTAAGGTCAGCCGCGTGGTGTTCGACCGCAACGGCTTCCTGTATCACGGCCGCGTCAAGGCACTCGCCGACGCCGCTCGTGAGGCGGGCCTGGAATTTTAATCGACTCGCGAACAGCAGATTTGAGGACTATTCATGGCATTTGAGAATCTGGACGAAGATCGGATCAAAGAGCGCGTGATCCACATCAATCGCGTGGCAAAGGTCGTCCAGGGTGGGCGTCGCTTCAGCTTCGCGGCTCTGATTGTGGTCGGCGACGAAGCGGGTCACGTCGGTGTGGGCTTGGGCAAGGCCAACGAGGTGCCCGAGGCCATCCGCAAGGGCAACGACCAGGCGCGCAAGAACATGTTCAAGGTACCGCTGGTCGGCGTGACCATTCCCCACGAGGTGATCGGTCAGTTCGGCGCGGGGCGCGTGTTGCTTCGCCCTGCGGCTCCGGGTACGGGCGTCATCGCCGGCGGCCCGGTGCGTGCGGTCGTCGAATCTGCGGGCATTCACGACATTCTGACGAAGTGCCTTGGCTCGGCGAACAAGTACAACGCTGTCTACGCGACCATCGAGGCTCTGCGCGGTTTGTCTTCCGCAGAGGATTTCGCGGGCCGTCGTAGCTTGGACGTAGAGCACGTGGCTCGCGACTACCCCATCGCGCGCTACGCCATTGCTCCAGCGGTAGCTGTCGAGGGTGATCAACAATGAGCACGCGTCTTTCAGTCAAACAAGTCAAGAGCACCATCTGCCGCCCCCACACCCAACGCGCGATCCTCAAGGGTCTCGGATTGCGTGGGATCGGCTCTAAGGTAGTCGTGGACAACACGCCGTCGTTCCGAGGCATGATCAAGAAGGTTCTGCACCTGGTGACGGTCGAAGAGGTGAACGCATGAGCGACTTACTAGCTCGATTGGCAGCACCGGCAGGGGCTCGCCACAGTGAGCGCCGCGAAGGCCGTGGTCGTGGTTCGACCCAGGGCAAGACGTGCGGTCGAGGTTTCAAGGGCCAGAAGGCTCGCAACGGCGGCAACATTCACAAGCTGCACTTCCAGGGTGGCCAGACGCCGATTCAGCGTCGCCTCCCGAAGCGCGGGTTCCGCGTGCCGTTCCCGAAGACGGTAGTCGCGATCAACGTTTCGCTGTTGGAGCGTTTCGACGCCGGCGCCGAGGTGGACGAGAAGGCGCTGCGTGATGCACGGCTCGTGCAGCCTCGTGACGCCTTCATCAAGATCCTGGGAGACGGCGAGCTGACCAAAAAGCTCACGGTCAGCGCTCACAAGTTCAGCAAGAGCGCCGTCGAGAAGATCGAAAAGGCTGGCGGCAAGGCCATTGTGCTCGAGGCGGCTTCCGCTGAGGGCGAAGGCGAGGCGAACTGAGCGACCGACGGCGGCCAAATGAGGCCGCCCGCGGCACGCTGAGCTAGCGATTTGTCCCCAGCATCACTATCGAGAACCTCCATGGCCCTTTTCAGCGGTTTTTCCAATATCCCCAGGATCCCGGAGCTCAGGAATCGTGTCCTGTTCAGCCTCGGAATTTTGGTGGTTTACCGACTCGGCGTGTTCATCACGATCCCCGGGGTCGACCGCACCGTCATGCAGGCGTTGGTGGGGCAACAGGGCGGCCTGGTCGCCATGTTCAACCTGTTCTCGGGCGGAGCGCTGGAGAACCTGTCCATCTTTGCACTCGGCATCATGCCGTACATCTCCGCCAGCATCATCATGCAGCTGATGGGCTTGGTCTCCAAGCAGGTGGAGGAGTTGCGGCGTGAAGGCGAGCAGGGCCGTCGCAAGATCGAGCAATGGACGCGGTACGGCACGATCGCGTTGAGCCTCGTGCAGTCGTTCTGGGTGGCCAGCATGCTCGAAGGTCAGAACGCCGACATGGGTGGCGGACAGTTCGGCGATGTCGTAGCGAGTCCGGGCTGGGGCTTCCGTCTGATGACGATCCTGACCCTGACGACGGGCACGGCACTCATCATGTGGATGGGTGAGCAGGCGACGGACCGGGGCATCGGCAACGGTATTTCGCTCATTATCTTCGCGTCGATCGTCAGCGGCATTCCGGGCGCTGTCAGTAGCTACTTCGCCGCGAGTGCTGGGGAGATCCAGCCGCTGACCGTGCTGATTGTCGGCGGCATCCTGCTGATTTGCATCGCGACGGTGGTGTTCTTCGAGCGGGCCCAGCGTCGCATTCCCATTCAATATGCTCGGCGCCAAGTTGGGCGTCGCGTGTACGGTGGGCAGACGGCGCATCTGCCGCTCAAGGTCAACATGGCCAGCATGATTCCGCCCATCTTTGCGTCGAGTCTGTTGATGATGCCGCAGACCTTGAGCTCGCTCAACATCCCCGGCATGAACCGTCTCAACGGCATCCTCAACCGCGGCGACTGGGCCTTCAACTCTGCCTTCGGGGCACTCATCATCTTCTTCTGCTTCTTCTACACGGCCGTCACCTTCCAGCCTGTCGACGTCGCCGACAACCTGAAGCGGCAGCAGGCGAACATCCCTGGCATCCGCCCAGGTCGCCAAACGGCTGAGTACATCGATCGTGTGGTGTCACGCGTTACGGTGGGCGGCTCGATATACGTCGCGACCATCTGCGTCGTACCGGCGATTGTGGCTTCTGCCTTCCGTATGCCGTTCCAGTTCGGTGGAACCAGCTTGATGATTGTCGTGGGCGTTGCTTTGGAGACGGTCAACCAGATCGAGGCCCACCTGATCACGCAGAGCTACGAAGGCCTGACTGGCCCACGTGCCGCTCGTTTGACGGGGCGTCGCCCAGCATCGGGGGGAGCATGAGAATCGTTCTTTTGGGAGCACCCGCGAGCGGGAAGGGTACGCAGGCCGCGTTCCTCACGGAGTCGCTGGGCGTGCCGAAGATTTCGACGGGCGACATGTTGCGCGCGGCGCGCGCTGCCGGCACCGAGCTGGGCAAGAAGGCTGAGCACTACATGACCTCCGGTGGCCTGGTCCCGGATGAGGTCGTGATCGGCCTCGTCGCGGAGCGGATCGAAGAGGACGATGCGAAGAAGGGCTTCATCCTCGACGGATTCCCACGCACGGAGCCGCAGGCCGACGCCCTGGACCAGCTTCTGAGCGACAAGCGTGCCCCGCTGGATGCGGTTCTGCAGATCGACGTGCCGCGTGAGCTTCTGGTCGAGCGAGCTACCGGGCGCCGCACCGATGTTCGGACTGGACAGATATATCATCTCAAGTACAATCCGCCTCCCCCGGACGCCGAGCTCGAACAGCGGGCCGATGACCGCGAAGAGGTGGTGGCCAAGCGTCTCGACGCTTACGACGCGCAGACCGCCGCCCTGTTGCCCTATTACGAGGCCAAGGGGTTGCTCAAGACGGTCGACGGTACCGGCAAACCCCAGGAAGTCACCTCCCGCATCCAACAGGCATTGTCCTGAGTCGCGGGTTTCACCCACCAACCTCAACACGGAAGGAGAACGTAAACGACCAACACCAAGTCCGAAACCGGCACCATCCGGGAAGTGTTACCGCGGGCCATGTACCGCGTCGCGCTTTCCAGCGGTCGCACGGTTCGCGTTGGTCTTTCGAGCTCCGCCCGTTCGTCGATAGTCAGACTCATCGTGGGTGACCACGTCGAGCTCCGGCTATCCGCCACCGACCCCACCCGGGGTCAAATCACCAAGAAACTCTGAGCCCAGAATCGAGGCGCCCCATGAAGGTCCGTCCGAGCGTCAAGAAAATCTGTGAAAAGTGCAAAATCATCCGTCGCAAGGGTGTCGTCCGCGTCATCTGCGACAACCCCCGCCACAAGCAGCGGCAGGGTTGATGGTGCGCAGGAGAAACTGACTTATGGCACGTATTGCTGGTGTTGATCTGCCCCGCCGAAAGGCGCTTCGCTACGCTCTTCGCTACATCTATGGTGTAGGCGACAAGACGTCCGTCGCGATTTGCGAGAAGGCCAACGTTCCCTTGAACCGCATCGTCGACGAGTTGACGGAAGGCGATGTGAAGAACATCCGTGATGTCATCGAGCGCGACTTCAAAGTCGAGGGCGACCTGCGCCGTGAAGTGCAGCAGAACATCAAGCGCCTGATGGACCTGGGCTGCTACCGCGGTTTGCGTCACCGCCGCAGCCTGCCCTGCAATGGGCAGCGCACCAAGACCAACGCCCGTACCCGCAAGGGTCCCAAGAAGGGCGTGCTCTCCCGCAAGAAGTGAGCGGCCACGTCCATCGACTTAGAGACTTCAGAGTAGAGAATCGATCATGGCAGCAGGAAGAAGGCCGCGCGGCGGCAAAAAGATCGTCCGGAAGAACATCCCCACCGGGATTGCTCACATCCAGTCGACGTTCAACAACACCATCGTGACAATCACCGACGTCACTGGCAACGCCATCTCTTGGGCGAGCGCTGGCGCTCGTGGTTTCAAGGGTTCGCGCAAGAGCACGCCGTTCGCGGCGCAGCTGGCGGCAGAAGAGGCCGGTCGCAAGGCGATGGATCACGGCGTTCGCTCTGTGGCGGTCTTCGTCAAGGGCCCGGGCGCCGGCCGCGAGAGTGCGCTTCGTGCACTTCAATCCGTCGGCTTCCGCATCACCTTGATCCGTGACGTAACCCCCGTGCCGCACAATGGTTGCCGGCCCCCCAAGCGTCGCCGCGTCTGATGACCTTTTGATGCTTTTTTCGAGATAAGATTATGGCTCGTTACATTGGTCCCGTTTGCAAGCTTTGTCGCCGCGAAGGCATGAAGCTCTACCTCAAAGGCGCCCGTTGCTACGGAGAGAAGTGCTCGGTGGTTCGCCGGCCCTATCCCCCTGGTCAGCACGGCCAAGGCCGCTTCAAGATTTCCGAGTATGGCCTTCGTCTGCGTGAGAAGCAGAAGGCGCGTCGTATCTACGGTCTGCTCGAGGACCAGTTCCGCGCCTATTACACCGAGTCGACGGGGCTCAAGGGCCGTACCGGCGAGGAGATGCTCGGCCTGCTCGAGCGTCGTCTGGACAACGTCGTTTACCGTGCCGGCATGGCTGCGACCCGCTCCCAGGCGCGTCAGCTCGTGCGTCACAAGCACATCCTGGTCAACGGCAAGCGGGTGAACATCCCGAGCTACCGCGTGAACGCCAACGACAAGGTCGAGCTGCGCGAGAAGAGCCGCAAGATCGCCTACGTCGCGGCCGCACTCGAAGCAGCGCAGGGTCGCGAGCGACCCAGCTGGCTCGAGGTGGACAAGGACAACTTCGCCGCGGTGTTCAAGACGCCGCCACCTCGCGAGGAGCTCAACGAGCCAATGATTCGCGAGCAGTACATCGTCGAGTACTACTCACGCTAAACGAAGAGTTTGCCCGGCGCTGCCGGGCGGCATAGAGGTCAGTTTCGACTCACCTCGACGCGGGCAGGCCGCGAGGCGCACCAACTGAGCTGGTTCTTTGGGCGTCTGGGACGGTCGCGCGAACCCTAGATACGGAGCATCTGATGAGCGACATGGACAATCAGTCTCACGAAGACACGACGGACGAAAAGAAGGAAACCAACGAGATGGGCGTGCGCAATTGGCGTGAACTCATCCGTCCGCGTTCGATTCACGTCGATTCCGACTCGGCTACCGACTTCTACGCGAAGTTCTCCTGCGAGCCGTTGGAGCGTGGCTTCGGTATCACGGTGGGTAACTCGCTGCGTCGAGTGTTGCTTTCGTCTCTGCAGGGGGCCGCGATCACGGCTGTGCGCCTCGATGGCGCGCTGCACGAGTTCACCAGCATCGATGACGTCGTCGAAGACGTCACCGACATCGTGCTCAACCTCAAGGGTGTCGTCTTCAAGGCGGAGCAGCCGAAGACCTACACGCTGCGGTTGGAAAAGGAGGGCCCCGGCCCCGTCGTGGCTGGCGACATTCAGCTGGTCGACGGGCTCAAGGTGCTCAACCCCGATCACCTGATCGCGACCCTCGACAAGAAGGGCCCACTGAGCATGGAGCTCACGGTCGGCGTTGGCCGTGGCTACGTCCGTGCCGAGCAGAATAAGAGCCCCACGATGGCTCTCGGCACCATCCCGATCGACTCGATCTTCAGCCCCATCCGCAAGGTGAACTACACCGTGCAGAATGCTCGCGTGGGGCAGATCACCGACTACGACAAGTTGGTTCTCGAAGTGTGGACGAACGGTTCGGTCGCTCCTGCTGATGCAGTGGCATTCGCCGCGAAGATCCTCAAGGAGCAGCTCTCGATCTGGATCAACTTCGAAGAGACCGAAGAGACGTCGTACCAACTGCCGAGCCAGAACGAGGAGCCTCTCAACGAGAACCTCTTCCGTTCGGTGGACGAGCTGGAGCTCTCGGTTCGCTCCGCCAACTGTTTGCAGAACGCCAACATCACCCTCATCGGCGAGTTGGTGCAGCGCACCGAGCAAGACATGCTGAAGACGAAGAACTTCGGCCGCAAGTCGCTCAAGGAGATCAAAGAGATCCTCTCGACGATGAACCTCAACCTCGGCATGAAGCTCGACAACTGGCCACAGATGGTCGAGCGCTGGAAGACCCAGCAGGCTCAGGGCTGAGCTCAGGCTCGAAGCCCACTGAGCAGCTCGGTAGACTCATTCGAAATCAATTTGGAGCAGGACAATGCGACACCGCAAACAAGGTCGTCAATTCAGCCGCAATACCAGCCACCGCCGCGCGATGTTCCGCGCATTGACGGCCAACCTCGTGTTGCACGAGCGCATCGAAACGACGGACGCCAAGGCCAAAGAGCTACGACGTATCGCGGAGCGATTGATCTCCAAGGCTCGTCGTCTGGGACCCGCAGCCTACACGCCATGGGATAGCCTGAACGCTGCAGACCGTTCACGGCGCTTGGCAACGAAGCGGGACATTTCGAAGTTCCTGCAGCGGCACGGCGTGATCGCCACCGAAGAGACCAGTGAGAAGGTCGATCTGGTGGAGAAGGTGCTCACCGATTTGGCCAAGCGCTACGCCAAACGCCCCGGTGGCTACACCCGCATCATCCGTGTGGGTCGCCGTCGTGGTGACGCGGCGCCGATGTGCCTCATCGAACTCGTCGAAGAGGAGATGACGCCCCGCGCCAAGAAGGCGGAGCCTGCCGGGGCAACGCCCGCCAAGGCGGAAGCCGCCGCCGAGACGGCGGAAACCGAAGCGAGTAGCGAAGAGGCTGACGCCGAGGCGACGGAAGAAGCCAAGAAGGACGAGTAGACCTTCTTCGCAACCTACCCAGGAGACTGACGGCCGCGCATCGACGCGGCCGTCGTCGATTTGGGGTGCGTTTCGAAAGTGTGCCTTCGGGTTGGGTGCTGCACGGCACCCGACCCAGGTCACGCTCGACAGCATTTGACGTCGTGTCGGTTCGTGTGCGCAGCGCCCGTCTGCCCGGGATGGGGTCGAGCGAGCCGGCCGCGAAGTCTTTCCCAGACCGCGTCACAAATCGCGGCACGTCACTCCATCCCATGAGCTGAAGGCGCCATTCCCGGTACGTCCAGTGCCAGTGGTGACTTCAAACCGACGCGAGCACGGGGCTTCGCGACGAACCTCACAGGGAGCAAAGAAATGCGGGCATATTTTCATTCAATCATCGTTCGATGACGCTGCTGCTCAGCACCACCACACCGGTGTTCGCTCAGAGCACTCCGAGTGCGGCGGGCAGCTTCACGATCGGATTTGGGCAAACCACCAACCCAGCTCTCGCTGGGCTGCAACAGATCGCGAAGCGGCTTTCAGCGGGGAGGGGCGCGCGCCCCGTTGTCCTTCGGAGTTTCAGCGGGCTGAC
>JBNKZR010000118.1:0-18050 GCA_050301735.1 Polyangiaceae bacterium
ACCCCACGGCGCTGTGGGTGCTGCTGCTGTGTTCGGCGATCGCGGCCGGCCTCTCCACCCTGGTCAGCGGTCGTTTCCGTTCCAACCCCCGCGCCCGCCTCGCGTTGTGGCTTGGGCTTGGCGTCGGAATCGCGGCAGCCATCCTTGCTGCCTTGGAGTACCACTTACTGTTTCCCTTGCCCTCGTGTCTCGCGAGTTTGGCTGTGGGCTCGTTCATCGTCGAGCTGCCCGGCAGAATCGCGGCACGGCGCGCCGATCGAACGGCAGAAGCACTCTTGCTCAAGGCTAGCCGCCAGCTCCAGGTGCGCGCCCCTCCCTACCTGCAGGAGGAGGAGTTCTGGCAGAACCTGGCTCGCAAGGCGTCCCAGGGGCACCCCGCCGACGAAGTGCTGGTAGCGGAGCTACCACCGTTCAGCTGGCGTCTGAAGGTGTGGCCCAATGGTGAACTCGACGAGTCGGTCATCAAGGAGCGCCGTCGTGACATTCGCCGCACCCCCTACGCCAACAAGCAAGGGGTGCCGGTGGCAAGCATCACGCCCGATTTCTTGGTGATGAAAGGCGTGCCCACGGTGCTGGTGCCCATCGCTTACCGCGGTGACGTGGAGGGCTACTTGATGCTCATCGGGCAAGACGCCGCCGACTATTTCAACGAGGATCCGACGGTCGCACAGAACCTCGCAGACGACATGGCCGGCTTGATCCGCCATCGACGGCAAGTGCTGCACGACGAGGGGGCGTTTCGTCACCCTGCGGGGTTACCGGGAACGCAACGGGCGAGTGCAGCCGAAGAGGTGCTGGCTGGAGCACGGACGGCATTGGCCGAGCTGCATTTGATGAGCAACGTCGTTCAAGCGGCGCCTGTGGCCCTGTGTTATGCCGATCCGTTCGGTGACGTTCGCATCCTGGGCAAGTCGTGGTTCGAATGGGTGCCTCGCTTGAGCGCCGAGTTGCCGCCGCTCGGGCCGCGCGGCACGCTCAAGCCCGGCGAGTTGAGCCTGCGCCAACTCGTCGGTGCCATCACGCAGCAAGTGGGCAGGCCAGCCCCATTGCTCAGCAGCCTGGAGGGCTCGGGGTTCGAGCTCGACGTGCCCGTAGCCAAAGGACAGCACAAGGGCGTTGCCGCGCTGCGGCTGCGCGTGTTTCGTCTGGAGGTGGCGGAAGGTGACGTCGGCGGGTTCATGGCTTGCTTGACGGAACTTCCCACTGCGAGGGGAAGCATCATGCCCCGCGCCAGCCTCGCTCCCGCTCAGGGCGACGCGCTGGTGGTGTTTTCGTTGGCGCGCCTCCTGCAGCGCCTGGTCAGCAGCCTGTCCTCGGATTCGCGTTCCAAGGTCAAACTGCAAACACCTCGAGAGGCTGCCCACGTCGTCGGGCACCGGCGAGAGCTGAGAGAAGCACTCGAGGCGTTCTTGATGACGGCGGGCTCACTGGCGGGCAAAGCCAGTGGTCCCATCATCTCCGTGCGCGAGCACGAGCATCAAGTCCAAATGCGTATCCTCGACTTGAAGCTGGGAGCCCCCGCGGCCGCTCTCGAGCGCACGGTGCTGGCGCCCAGCGTGCCGCCCCCGGGCCTCGCCTCGCTCGGTAACCTCGTGCGCGCCATCGAGAACAGCCACGGCTACGTCGAGTTGCACACCGACGACAGCTGGGGGCTGGAGCTGGAACTGAACTTCATCCGTGCCCGCCCGCGCATCGAAAACCCAGACACCGTGCTGGAGAATCTCAGGCGGCACAACCGAGGTATCGAAGTCTGAGCGGTCGCGCGCCTCAGTAGGGCGCGCGACCGAACAGGCTCAGGGAGTCCCCCACGAGTTCATCGCACAGCGGACTTTCGATGCGTGTCTCTTCCAGCGGATCGTCGAGCACGTCGTAGCAGTGCCAGCCGGTGTCGTAGGGGGTGCGGGCAAAGACCTTGGTGCGCCCCTGCATCATGCCCCAGTTCTCGAAGGCGCAACTCCACAAGGACGCACAGTTCGTCATGGGCAAGCGTCGCCCGAAGACGGGGTCGCGCAGCAGGCTGACGCCGAGGATCTTGGGCTTGAACTCGCTCAGCGCTTCGGCATCCCAGATCCCCATCAAGTCCAACGCCGTCGCGGTCAGATCGGGGTGGAATGTGAACTCCGCTTCGTGCTGCTCGAGGTTTTGTCGTTCGGTCGACGTCAACGTGTTCGGCGGCGCGTCGATGAAGGCCGGCACCTTGATCTCTTCGTCGAAGACCGAAAAGGTGTGCCCCATCTGGTGGTGATCGCGAAACGCTTCACCGTGGTCGCTGGTGTAGATGATCACCGTGCGCCGCCCCGCCTCGCTTTGTTTCAGAGCACGCAGGATCCTGGCGAGCTGAGCGTCCTGCTGCACGACGGCGTTCTGGTAGTAGTTGCGAAACTCGGGCGTGCCATCGGCGCTCTTGTCGAAGTGCGCGGGCTGGAATGGCTGCTCGGCATCCTCGTCGACGAAGTACGGGTAGTGCACGTTGCTGGCGTGCACCATCGCGAAGAAGGGTTCCTGCAACTCCGACAGGTGCTCGATGACGTAGTCGGCGAGCAGTGACTCCTCGGCGCCCATGTCGATGTCCGCGTTCAGATCGAGCTGCGTCGCTGAGACGAAGTGGTCGACCCCGAGGTTTTCCACGAAGCTGTGCGAACTCGCGAAAAAGAGATTCTGACTCGTCCAATAGGCGGTCGTCCAACCTGCGGCACGCGCGTAGTCGAAGAGCAGAGGCCAGGTGTGCATCACGTCCTCCGTCTCGTGCGGACCAATGCCCGCCCACAAGACCGGCAGAGAAATCGCCGTCGTCGAGTCGAGGGCGCGGTGTTGCAACAAAGCGTGTCGCTCCGGCAGCAGCGCGTTGGTATGCGGTGTGAGTTTACACGTTACGTCGAAGGCCGAACACACGGCGTCCGCGCGCACGCTTTCCGTCAGCACGAATACGACGTTGCGCGCCAGCGGCGGCTCGTCGTCGATCGGCTCGATCGGAAGCGAATGCCGCAGATGGGGACGGATCTGCTTCGACTGCTCCGTGACCCCCAACTGGCTGCGCACGTAGGCGCCTACGGCGTTGAGATAGAGCGTATCGGGAGTGGCGGCTTGAGGCGCACGAAACTTCAAGGGCACGAACCAGCAAGCCACGAACACGAACGGGGCGGCGAGTGCCACGCGCCGCCCCCGATGGGAGCGCCTCGTCACCAAGTAGCGGCTGGCAACGACCAAGCTGATGGCTGCAGCGAGAAACGGCGCTTTGGCGGCGACGTAGCGGCCGAGATCCACCGCCAACTGATTGACCACACTCTCCGTCAGGTTCGCCGCAAACAGGGTTAGGTCTTGGGTGAGGTAGGCCTGATATTGCTCGAAGAAGTAAACCTGCCCCCCCAAGGCGAAGGTGAAACCCAACACGAAGAGCACACTCGACAGCCCCCCGACCCACGACTTGCGCGCGGCCGCATAGAGCAACAGCCCCCACACGCAACAGCTCTCCAGCAAGGCCAAGAGGTAGAGTAGCTTGTGCACGCCCGAGAGCTCGAGCAGGTGCGTGCCACGGTGGAAGCAGTCGACGCCCAAAGCCAACAGCCCCGGAGCGAACAGCACGACCAAGACGAGTGTGCGCCGAAAACCCAGCTGCGCCCGAAACCACGACAGCCAGCGATGCCTCGGGGACGGCGTGAGTATCTCGGGGGTGGACATGGCGGCTCGACGAGCGCTCGCAATCGGCGAACGCGGAGGCCACGTTTATCACAACGGCGTGACGAAACCTGGCCCATCGGCCTACCCCCCACCCGTCAGTGAGAGGGCACAGGTTTCTGATTTTTCAGCCGTTTTCGATTCTTTCGCAGCGCGGCTTCCGGCTCTTCGCAGGTGGCGAGCGGCGGCCGGGCGCCGGGCGCCCCTGCCTCGAACACCGTCGCCAGCCGCTGAGCGATGGCCTCCGGCTCGGGCAACAGCACGGCCCAGTTCTTCTCGGTGCGGTGGGCATTCGTCTCCCGATGGCCGAGAACCACGCCGTGCACCTTGGACGCGTCCTGCCGCAGCACGCGACGGATCAGGCCGAGCATCTGCAGCCGCGACATGTCGCTCACCACCGAGCGCTCGACGGAGGCGAAGAGTTTCGGCGCGCGCGCCAGCCCCTCGATGTTGGCGAGCTTTCGGTGCAAGCCGCGGAGCACTAGTTGTTGCCGCCGAGCGCGACTCCAATCACTGCGCCCGTGTCGGGAGCGGATGAACATGGCTGCCTTGGCCCCATCGATCAGTTGCGGGCCCGCGTCGAGCCTCAGCACGCGACGCCCGCCGTCGAGACGAGGGTCGCGAAAATCGTCGACAATGGGGCATTGCACGTCGACGACCACACCGCCCACCTCGTCGATGATGTGTTCGAAGACCCCGAGATCGATGGCCACACTGTGGGCGATCGGGATGCCGAGCGTGTCGCGAATGACACGCTCCAGCATGGCCAAGGGGTCCTGTTTGGCGCGCCGGGCGAGACCGTAGACGGCGTTGATGCGGTTCGGCTCTTGCTCGGGGATCTCCACCCATAGGTCCCGCGGGATACCGATCAGCGCCAGGTGACCGCTCTCGTCGTCGAAGGCAGCGACAATCAGCGTGTCGGTGCGCCCGCCCCGGATGACGCCCGTTTGGCGGTCGAGCCCGATCAGGAGCACGTTCTCGGTTTTCTCCAAAGAAGGAACGATTTTGGGGATTTGGGTCGCGGGCCACGGCGGCCCCGCGTCGCGTACCAGCGCCTTGGGTGGCGCGGCGTCGGGCACGGCAGCGGGCGGCACGCTGGTGGCAGCGGGCGGCAGCATTGCGGCATGAGCACCTTCGGGCGCTGCCGGCTCATCCGTTGCCGGCGTTGGCAAGGACGCCAGAGAGCGATAGGGCGTCTCTTCCAACCAGCGCCAGAAGAGGACACCGCAAGCCAGGAGTACCCCCAACAGAGTCCACGCGAGCTTTCGCATGGCTCACCCAACAGCAAGAGCCGGGCCAACACCCAAAAGCGCTTGGGCAGGCTTACTGCGCTGCCAGCCTACTGCGCGGTCCAGCCGCCGTCGACGGGAAGCACCGTGCCCGTGACCAAGCCGGCCGCGCCCGACGCGAGGTAGATCACGGCAGCTGCGACGTCGTCGATGGTCCCGACGCGGCCCGCGGGGATACGGTCCTCGACCGACTTGCGAAACTCCGGCTGATCCAAACGCTCGGCGGTACCCGGGGTGTAGATGAACGTCGGCGCCACGGCGTTGACGGTCACGCCACTCGACGACCACTCCAACGCCAGAACTCGCGTCAGGTTGTTCACCCCACCCTTCGACGCACAGTAGACGGCGTGCTTCTCGATGCCCACGAGACTCGCCTGCGAGCTCATGTTGACGATGCGCCCGTACTTCTGCCGCAACATGTGTTTGCCCGCGGCCTGACAACAGAAGAAGAGACCACGCAGGTTGACGTTCATCATCTCGTCCCAGTCGGACTCGGTCACCTCCAGCGCGGGGTGATTGGCGCCGAGCCCAGCATTGTTGACCAGGATGTCGATGGAGCCGAGCTCGTCCACCACGTGGTCGACGCCTTTGCGAATGCTCGAGACGTCCTTGACGTCCATCGGCACCGCCAAGCCGCCGATGTCGCCAGCGAGCTTTCGCAAGGGCGCCTCCGACCGAGCCGCGACTGCAACCTTGGCGCCCGCCTCTGCCAGCGAGCGCGCGAGCCCTTCACCGATGCCGTAACTTGCCCCCGTGACGAGAGCTACCTTGCCGTCGAGACGAAATGAGATTGCCGCCATGGCTAGCTAACTAGCGGCTCACAGGGCGCACTGTCCACCACCAAGGCTGGGCCGTTGGAAAGTTCGCCACACAGCAGCCCGAAAGCCTTCGCACGGCGGGTTTCGGGCTGCGCTTCGCCGCCCCAGGCTGCTTGCTCCCCGCGGTGAACCCTCACAGGCGGTAGAGCATCCAGTAGATCGCCACGCCGCTGCCGGAGACGTAGAGCCAGAGCGGCAGCGTCCAACGGGCGACCTTACGGTGCAGTTCGACACGGTTCGTCCACCCACGATAGATCGTGAACAGCGCCAGCGGCACGATACCTGCCGCCAGAATCACGTGAGGAACGAGTATCGAGTAGTACACCGTTCGCACCCAGCCCTCACCCGTGAACGGTACGGAGCCCACCTGAGCATGGTGCAAGAGGTACGTGATCAGGAAGACCGACGACAGGCCGAACGCGCTGAGCATGCAGCCACGATGAACTCGGATCGCCTTCTGCCGCACGGCCACGAATCCAGCGATCAGACACAGGCCCGAGGTGGCGTTGAGGCACGCGTTGAGCGTCGCCAAGGCCGTCGGCCCAGTGTCAGCTCCCCCGCCGGGCGACTTGGGCACCAGGGTGACGACGAGCGCGACTGCCAGCGAGACGAAGAGGGACAGGCCGATGATGAGCCGCTTGGCGAAGTGAGTGTCCGAAGTTTCGACGTTCATGGATGGGCTTGGGGGCATTGCGAAAGCTGTACGGGAAGGGGACGGAGACGCGGAGAACGAGCACTTTGCCCGAGCTGGGCCGTTGCCGGCGAGGTACAAATGGCGACAAGACGTCGTGTGGGCAACAGGATGCATTGTCGCACTCTGTGGTCGCTTCTGACCAGCGGCGCGACCCCACACGGCGCGTTGCAGCTGCGAGGGGCACCCGCCGGCACGTCGGAAACATACTTACACACCCGCAACAATTCAGCTTTTTCTCCTTCGGAGTGGGCCTCCACCCAGCTATGCGTGATATGGTCAGGCGGTGGGTCAACGGCAGTTGCTGGTACTCGGGAACCTCAAGGGTGCCGCAATGGCGGCGCTCGATGTGGCTCGTCGCGATACCGGCTTCGACGCGCTTCTTCACCCCAAGGCTGACGATGCGATTGCCGCTCTCGACGCGGGTGAGTACCGCGCGATGCTGGTCGACCTGACGACGCCCGGTGCTGCACGTTTCTGTCACGAAGCGCGCGCTCGCCGTGCGCTCTTCAACGTCCCGCTGATCGCGCTATCACCAAAACTCACCGATCTTGCCTTCTCCAACGCACTTCGTTGGGGCGCAGATGACGTCGTCGAACTCGGCGCAGCTGATCCGCTGTCAGCGCGATTGCTTGCGCTGCCCAAAGTGGTCGCACCGATCATCGATCCAACACGCGGTGAAGCCGTGATCGCCGATCCGGAGCGCGGTCGTTGCGACGTGTTGGGTAGGGTCTTGGCCAACGCCGGTTTCAACGTGAAGTACGCCACCGATGCGGTGACGACGCGCTTCTATCTGGCCAAACCCAGCGTCAACTTGTTCGTCCTGAACACGGAGCTGGGCGATCCCGCCGCCCTGATCGGCGATGCTCGCAACCAGAAGAACGAAGCCGATTGGGTCGTGACCACCAAGACCCTCGACGTCGACGGCGTTCGCTCCAAACTCCGTGGGCTCAAGGGCGTGATGGTGATGTCCTCCCACGGGCCACCGGAGAACGTGCTGTTCGCGCTCAACCTCCTGCGCCCCTCCCAAGAGACCCAGCGGCGCGCCGAAGTCCGCGCACTGTACGGCGCCATCGTGCTATTTCGCCCCGTCGGCTTGGAGCGAGACGAGTTCGGCTTTTCGTACAGCGTGAGCCCGCGTGGGCTCTACCTACGAACGTTGCTGGAGCCACCGTCGGAGCGCTTGTGGATGGAGATGAGTCCACCCAACGTGCCGCGTCGCGTGAAGTTGTTGGCGGAGGTCGCGTGGTCGCGGACCTTCGGCGAAGCGGGAGCGGGGACCGCGCCGGCAGGCTTTGGCGTGCGCATTCTCGACGGCTTGGGGGACGACCTCGAGCTGTGGCAGCAAGGGTTCGACTCGCTGGACATCAAGGTGCCGCACGGGGGCGTGCCTGAGGTGAGCACGTCCAACTCGTCGTCATTTCGAGTGCCGCTGCCGTCGAACCCACCAGCCCGCGCCTCGCGGGTGCCCGCAGCTGGCCGAACCTCGCGCTTACCCTCGACGCGCACGACCAGCAACATCGGCCGCATCAGCACTCTACCCCGCTTGAGCACGACTCCGCCATTGCGCCAGAGCCGCGCCCCGGTGGCAGTCGCGAAACCGCCCGAGCTGGCCCCGCGAGCTCCCGTGAAGACACCAGTGGTGGTGCCGCCGACGACCTGGAGCAGCGGCGAAGACTCTGCCAGGCAAAGCCCCAAGCCCCCACCGGGCAGCAACACGTCTCAGGAGGCCGTGATGCGGGCGATCCGCGCTTCACTGCCTCCGGGCGCCCTGCCCGATCACCCTACTGGCGCCTCCAGATTACCGGCTGAGGCCCAGGTCGGAGCCGCCGAGGAGGCGAGCGCCGAACGGGTCGCGTCGTTGCCCATTCCCCCGGGGAGTTCGCAGTCGGATGGCGCCAACTCTTCCACCGCGCCGCGTTCGTCGACCGTCGACCTCGATACCGGCGCGCCCATCGACTTCGATGACGACATCCCCCAACGGCCCAGTCGCGCCCTCCCCGACAGCAAGCTGCAGCCGCCGCCGGTGACCGCCCCGGCGAACGACGCTCGGAAAGCACCCGAGACCAAGGAGACGGCGGGGGCAGCCAAAGCGACGGCGGAACACCAGCCCAAAGAGACGAGCACGGTGATGGGCATCGGCCAGCTGAGTCACCTGCCGGGCACGGTCAAGCTCGAAGAAGCACCAGCTCCGCCCATCAGCTTGGCGGATCTGGACGCGCCAGAAGAGCCAGCGGTAGACCAAGCGAAAGCCAAGCCCCGCGCAGATGCCGCGCCACCAGCGCCAAATCGCACCCCAGAGCTCGCCGACACCGTGCTGCAAGGACCCGCGCAGCTACGAGATCAAGACCTGGTATCCCTGCCACCAGCGGCGGACGAACCGACCCATCGCGGGGTGGCGCTCGGCAAGACGAAGCCGCCGCCCCTGATGCGAGACCGACCGAGCCAAGTCAGCGAGGCCGCTGCGCCTCGACCCACCGAAAGCAGGTCGAGTCTGGCTCGCTCGGGTCTGATCGCGGCTGCGGTCACGATGGTCGCGCTCGTCGTGGGACTGCAAGTCTTCGAGCGCGTCAAACAAAGCGAAGAAACGGATCGGCCGACACCGACCAGCCAATCCGAGACGCAGCCAGCGCGAGGCCAAGCCTCGCCACCCACCCGACCAACGCAGCCGTCGGCTCAGCCGGCACCATCTGCGCCCGCTGGCGATGAACAACCGGCTGCCCGGCAACCTGCGCCTGGCGAGACCCAGCCGGTAGCGACACGAGAAGTCGAGACAGCAGAGGAGCCAACCGCAGAACCAGAAGCGCCAGCCGCAGAAGACGTGCCGGATGAGCCAGCAGTGGAAGAAGCCACGCCAGAAGCGCCAGCCGCAGAGGAGGCGGAAGAGTCAGCGGCCGCGCCAGACCCCGAGGCCCAACCTCTTCCCAAAAATCCCGACCCATCCGAGTTGCCCAAGGATCAGACCTACCTCTACGTGCGTTCGAAAGCCGACGCCAAGGTGTTCGTCCATGGCGTCGAGGTCGGAAGGACGAACCAATGGCTGCAGAGTCATTGCGGATTCCGCTTCATCCGACTGGGATCGGCGCCGGGCAAGTGGCTATCCAGAGGTGTTCCGACCAAGTTGCTCTGCCGCCACGCCAACCACCTCGAGCTCCAGCCCTCGCCGTAGATGGTCGGCCCAAAGGTGTCGGTGATTTTCTGTGACGACCCGCTTGGTCTAGCGCGGGGTCCAGGTATGCTGCGGCCATGACTCAGGGTGCTTCAGACACACACGTAGCCGTCGTCGGCGCTGGCCCGGCAGGATTCTTTGCGGCGGACGCCTTGCTCAAGCAACCCGGTATTCGAGTTGACGTCTTCGAACGACTGCCGGCACCTTTTGGCCTCGTGCGCTACGGCGTCGCCCCCGACCACCAGAAGATCAAATCGGTGGAGGCGGGCTTCGTCAAGACGGGTCGAAACGAGCGTCTGCGCTACTTCGGCAACGTCACCATCGGCCGTGACATCAGCGCCAACGAGCTGGCACAGGCTTACGATCAAGTCGTCTACGCCATGGGCTGCGAGGCTCCGCGTCCACTCGGAGTCCCGGGCGAGCAGCTGCCGGGGGTTCACTCGGCGCTGTCATTCGTGTCCTGGTACAACGGGCACCCCGACTACGTTGCGCTTCCGGTGAACCTCGACGTGAACCACGTTGCCATCGTGGGCGCCGGCGATGTTTCGCTGGATCTGTGTCGGCTTCTGGCGAGCAGTGCCGAGGAGCTCGCCGAAACGGACATGCCCGACTACGCGCTCGAAGAGTTCGGCAAGAAACACATCGAGGCGATCACCATCTTGGTGCGGCGTGGTCCGGGCAACGCCGGTTTCGCACTCAAGGAGTTGAAAGCGCTACTCAGCCGCGACAACGTCGCTCCCCATTGTGACTTGGAGCTGCTGCAAGCAGCGATCGACGACCCCGAAAGCGACAAGACGCAGCGGGCGAAACTCGAGTATCTGCGCGACTGCTGCAAGGAATCGCAGAACGGCAACGCCGCCGGCAAGATCCGGCTGACGTTTCGCTTCCTCAGCTCTCCGAGTGAATTCGCCACGGGCGACGATGGCCGCTTGGCTTCGATCCAAGTGGAGAAGAACCGTCTCGAAACGACTGCGGATGGCAGAACCAATGCCGTCGGGACGGGCCAGCACGATCGGCTCGACGCAGAGCTCGCGCTCCTGGCGGTGGGCTACCGAGGCAAACACGTGGACGGGCTCCACTTCGACCGACGCGGCCTGCTCGCCAATCGCGACGGCCAAGTCCTCACCGAGGCCGGCGATCCCACCGACAACGTCTACGTCGTCGGCTGGCTCAAGCGTGGGCCGCAAGGCGTCATCGGAACCAACAAAGGCGACGCGAAAGCGACCGTCGCGACGATGTTGGAGCGCCGCCCCGAGTCGCCCAAGCCGGCGCCACGCACCGCGGAGTTGCTCGCCGAGCGGGGCGTGCGCTACCTCACTTTCGAAGATTGGCTGCGGCTGGACGAGATGGAGCGCGAACGCGGGCGGGCCGTGGGCAAGCCGCGAGTCAAGCTCACGAATCTCGAGCAAACGCTCGCGGCTTTGGGAGAGCAGTGAAGTACTCGACGCTCATCTCCTCGCTTCTTGCCTTCGCACTCGGCGCCTGCGGTGGCAGCGGCAAGACGGCAGCGTCACCGGATTCATCCGGTGGCGAGGACGGAGGTGAAGTGAGCGGCGTGTGCAGCGCGCTCGAGGAATGCGACACCATGTGCGGCGACGGCAATGCCGAAGCCTGCGAGTGGCTGGGTCGCATGTACGAAACTGGCGAGGGCGCGCCTCAAGACTACGAGAAGGCCGCCAAGGCGTACGACGCGGCCTGCAGCGGTGGCAGCGATGAATCCTGCGCGCACCTGGCCATGATGTACGACATCGGGCTGGCGGTGGAAGAAGACCCGAACCGCGCAGCGGAGCTGTATCGCAAAGCGTGCGCCAGCGGCAATCGCTGGGCGTGCAACCGAGGCGAGCAGCTCGAGCGGTAACCCGCGAGCATCAGGTCTCGCCCTCCTGAGGGAGTCGTCAGGTCCCGTCTTCGTGACGGAGCAGCGTCGGACGATCTTGAGGGCGGCCCTGCCACGTCTCACCGTTGCGGCTGTCCTCGTGGTTCCCTTCGTGGTCCTTGGGCTTGTCGCACACCAGCTCGGTGCGCGAGCGCGCAATGCTGGTGGCCGTCCCCTCCACTTCGCGCGTGATCACGAGCACGGCCTTGTGGCCACACGTCTCCATAGCCTAGTGGCGTAGCCGACAACGCGCGCAGCCGTCAACTCCGCCGACCCCCGAGTCGCGGCGGAGCGCGTCAGCCAATACGGGCTGTCGCGGCTCCCGGCCCGGGGTGCGAACTCGATGCGGTTCCAGCCGAGGCCGGCCCGATCGGCCAGCTCGGTTGCGCATGTTTCCCGCTGATTGTGGCATGGTCGCCGAATGGCCTCGGCCGACGAACACCTGCGTAGTGACGGCACACTGCGACGAATCCTGTTCGAGACCTTCGGGCACCCGCGCTTCCGCGCGCACCAGGAGCCGGTCTGCCGAGCGCTGGTGACGGGCCAGAGCGTGCTGCTGGTGATGCCCACCGGTGCCGGCAAATCGATCTGCTATCAGGTCCCTGGTCTAGCGCTGGGCGGCACGACCCTGGTCATCAGCCCCCTGATCGCGCTGATGGAGGATCAGGTGGCCAGCCTTCGGGCCCGAGGATTGAGCGCCGCGGCGCTGCACACGGGCACGCCCAAAGCTGAAATCCGAGTGATCGCCAACGCCTGGTCGGGCGGCAGCTTGCAATTCCTCTTCGTCGCGCCCGAGCGCCTCGGACAACCGAAGTTCGTGCAGTTTCTCAACCGCCACAAGCCGACGCTGATCGCCATCGACGAAGCGCACTGCATCTCTCAATGGGGACACGACTTCCGCCCCGACTACCGGCTACTGAAGAAGCGCTTGCCGGCGCTGATGCCCACACCGGTGATCGCCATGACGGCCACCGCCACGGCGCGCGTACGGGACGACATCGCCGCACAGCTGGGTGTTGATCTGAAGCGCTTCACTCACGGCTTCCGACGGACGAATCTCGCGATCGAAGCCAGGGAGATTGGCGGCGAAGCGCGCTCGTCGCTCGCCGTCGATCTGCTCCAGGACTCAGCCCTACGCCCCGCCATCGTCTATGCTCCCACGCGTANAGAGACGGAGAGCCTGGCGGCCGAGCTCGGTGAAAGCGCCCGCGCCTACCACGCCGGCATGCCCCCAGACGAGCGCCGCGCCGCCCAGCGGAGCTTCTTGGACGGCACGGTCGACATCATCGTGGCAACGGTCGCCTTCGGCATGGGTATCGACAAGGCTGACGTGCGCAGCGTGATCCACACGGCCTTGCCGAGCAGCGTCGAAGGTTACTACCAAGAGATCGGCCGGGCGGGGCGCGACGGCAAGCCCGCTCGTGCCATCCTGCTGCACCACCCCAACGACCACGAGACGCAGCGTTGGCTCTTCGAGCGCAGCTACCCCGAGCCGCAAACCGTCGAGCGTGTGTATCGACTGCTGGACGAGTTCGACGGCACGCGGGCGGCGCTCATCAATCGCAGCGGCCTGGAAGCGGCGGCATTCGAGAAGTGCTTGGAGAAGATCGTCATCTTCGGCGGCTCGGGAACGCTGGAGCGCAACGCGCCGCAAACGCGCAATCCGAACCGGCTGCAGGACTACGCCGAACAACGGCGACATCGCCAAGAGCAGCTGCTCGAGGTGACGCGCTTCGCGTCGACGCGACGATGCAGGATGCTGCACTTGGTTCAGCACTTCGGAGACGAGACGGACTCGGGAAGCGTCTGCGGCGTGTGTGACCGCTGTCGCCCAACCGCAGTCGTGTCGAGTGGGCAGCCATCGATCGGCCCCGAAGAAGCCCGTACGATGTTGACCGTGCTCGACGCGCTCAAACGACGCGACCGCCAGTCGACGGGCAGACTGTTCCGCGACACGTTGCAGGGCGCCCTGCCGCGCCCGCGTTTCGAAGCACTTCTCGGACGCCTCGCGCAGATGGAGTATCTGGAATTGGAAGAGGACGAATTCGAAAAGGACGGCAAATGCATCCGCTATCGCCGGGCCTGTCTGACACCGATCGGGCGAAACGCCAACCTGGCCGAACTGGCTGGCACCCGTGACGCATCGCGAAGCAGAGAGGCCAGATGATGAGCGAACGGATCACACTGTTGCGCGACCTCCTGCTGCAGTTCGACGCCGCAGACCAACGGGAGCGGGACTATCGACAGCGCATGCTCGGCCTGGCGGACGGTGGCGAATCCACGCTAGCTCGAACCAGCTACGAGCCGGGCCACTTCACCGCCAGCGCTTTCGTTCTGAATCCGGCCCGAACTCACTTGCTGCTCATCTTCCACCAGAAGCTGGAGCTCTGGCTGCAGCCTGGCGGCCACATCGACCCGGCTGACGAGAGCGTCGTCATGGCTGCACTTAGAGAAGTGCGGGAAGAAACCGGTCTGGAATGCGAGCGGGACGGCGACATCGGGCTCTTCGACATCGACATTCACGGGATCCCCGCCCGGGCAGACGCCCCGGCTCACGAACATTTCGACATCCGTTTCCTATTCCGAGCGCGAACCGTCGATTATCTTGCAGGCAGCGACGCACTGTCTGCGCGCTGGGTGCCCGTGGGGAGCGTCGAGCGGGTACAGTCGGACGAATCTGTATTGCGCGCGGTGCGGAAGCTCCAGGGCGCTACTCTGGGGCTGTAACCGCGACGCCATGATTCTGCGAGCTGTGGTCAGATCTCACAGGAACCGCTATTACGCGGCCATGAAAGGAACCGAGGGTTGCCTGCTGTACGGGCTCCCTCGTCAAGGAGGAGCCATGCGAGCAATCCACACCTGGAGTCTGGCCCTAGCAGGGTTGAGTCTTCTCAGCTGCCAACAACTCAACAAGGCCGCCGAGGCCTGTAACCTCAACTGCCCGGCGAAGGGTCTGGTTGAAGGCAATGCCGCCATCAGCGGCATCCAGTCGGTCGACGCCTTCTTTGGTGCGGTCGTCAAGTTCAAGTCTGCCGCCGATCTGATGGTGCAGAACGTGGCCGACGCCAAAGCGCGTTTGGCCCTATCCGTGGGTTTGCCAGCGGCAGCTACGGACGCCGAGCTGAAAGCAGCTCTGCAGGCGAAGATCGATGCCAACGTTCAGGGCGGGCTGAAGGTCAAGTACAAGCAACCAGCGTGCAAGGCTTCGGTGAAAGCCACGGTCGAAGCCACCGCGCGTTGTGACGCCGACTTCGATCCCGGCAAAGCCGAGGTCAAGTGCGAGGGCTCCTGCACGGCGGAAGCCGGTGCCGAGGTCAAGTGCGAGGGCGAAGCCGAGATGGTCTGTCACGGCACGGCGCCCAAGCTGAAGTGTGAAGGCTCCTGCTCCGGCAGCTGTCAGTTGGATGTCGCCGCCAAGTGCGATGGCGTCTGCAACGGCACCTGCACCGGTGGCGCTGGAACCGGTCAGAGCACGAGCGGACACTGCGACGGCAAGTGCAAGGGCGAATGCGAACTGAAAGCCGGCGGCGAGTGCAGCGGCAAGTGCCAGGGCGAGTGTGAGTACACGCCTGGCGAAGCTGGCTGCTCCGCGGACGCCAAGGTCGAGTGCAAGGCCAAGGCCGACGCCAAAGTCGCCTGCACCGGTAGCTGCGACGGTGCGGTCGAGCCCCCGAAGGCCAAGGCCGAATGCGAAGCTGCAGCCAAGGCCGAAGCCAGTGCAGACGTCGAGTGCACGCCCCCCGAGCTCGACGTGGACTTCAAGTTCAAGGCAGGCATGAAGGCGGACGCCAAGGCGGAGTTCGCGGCTTGGCTGAACGTGTTCAAGACCGAAATGGGTACCCTCGCCGTCGAGGCTGAGGGTCGTGGTCGCGTGCTGCTCGCCAGCGCCGGTGATCTCGCAGCCGCTGCTGAAGGCGCGGTCAAGGGTTCGATCTCCGAGCTCAAGACGAAGGCTGCCGGCGACTTGCGCATTGCAGTCGGCGCAGGCTGTGCGTTGGGTGAGATCAAGGCGGCCGCCGGTCTCATCACCGAGGCGTCG
Source organism: Polyangiaceae bacterium (assembly GCA_050301735.1). Lineage (GTDB taxonomy): Bacteria > Myxococcota_A > Polyangia > Polyangiales > Polyangiaceae > SZUA-265. The sequence goes on from JBNKZR010000118.1 coordinate 15,558, forward strand.
GGTTCCGTGCAGGCCAACGTCACCGGCGTGGCTGATCTGATGTCCGTCGCCAAGCCGGGCTGACGTCAGGCTCGCTACGACGAGCACGACTGACGCACCACGAGGGGCAGCCCGCAACGCGAGCTGCCCCTCGGTGCGTTTGTGCCGCTGTGTCGCGAGGGAACATCAAAGAGCGCGGAGCTGCCCTGCAGCAGAAACGTTCACGTTGACCACAACCCGAGGCACGGTCTCCTTGCGGCGTTTCCCCGAGGCCGAAACCACGAGTACACTGCGGGGCATGAAACGCGTCTGTTCCCAACTCCGGCTGGCCCTGGTGGGAGCTCTCTCGATCGCTGCCTTCAGCGTCGACGGCGCGGCCCAGCAAGACGTGGAAGCGAGCGCCATCGAGGACGAGCCTCCTGCCCCCAAGTTGCCGCCTCTGGAGATCCAGATCGACAAGCGGCGGGTCGATCTGGACGAGCATCGCCTCGAAGTTCGCATGTCGCGGCCAGCCGGGCGCGTCGAGTTGAAGGTGTACGACGAGTCCGGGTTGCTCATCGCCGAGGTCGAGCAGAGTTTCGCTGGCAAGCCGGCGCGCGCCCCCTTGGTCGTTCGCTGGCAACCCTCCAGCACCGAGCCCGTCGGAAAAATCGAGGTGTACGCCTTCGACAAGTACGACTACTTCAAGGCGGTCGCCCTCGTACCTTGGTCGTTTGCGGTACCTCACGAAGAGGTCGAGTTCGAAAACAATTCGTGGAAGATCCAAGCGTCGGAAGAGCCCAAACTCTTGGCGAGCCTGGACGTCATCCGCGGCGCACTGAAGAAACACGAGGATCTGGGCAAGATTTCCCTCTTCATCGCCGGGCACACGGACACGAAAGGCAAGCCCGCGCACAACAAGAACCTCTCCCGCATGCGCGCCCGCGCCATCGCGCAATGGTTCCGTGAACACGGCTTGAAGCTCCCCATCGCCTACGAAGGCTTCGGCGAAACGGCGCTCAAAGTCAAAACCGCGGACGAGGTGGATGAGCCGAAGAACCGCCGAGTGGACTACGTCTTGAGCGTCGAGCTGCCCCGCTTCAAATCGACCGGCGGTACCCCCGCTTGGAAGCGCATCTGACCGCCATCGATGTACGACGCGACGCCATCTCGTGCTGGGGTGGTGCCCACGGGGCGGACCGTTCACTCCGCTGACGGCGCGACCGCGGGCGGTACGGAACCCGGCGGCGCAGATTCTTGCGACGCGGCGGGGGGAGCTTCGCTCTTGGCGAAGATGAGCACGTAGGATTGCTCGCCGACGCGGAACAGAGTGACCTCGCCGGGAGGATCGTCGGCATCGAAGTGTGGGTACCAGGGCAATGCCTTCCAGGCGTCGGTAGGCTTGATGTACTCGGGCACGATCAGGTCCAACGCGACGTACTTGCCGCCGGTCTTTTCGACCAACGAGCCGCCGAAACTGAAGCTCGCCTTGGCCGGCACCACCTCGACGTCGTTGTGCATCGCGCCACCGTAGGCCACCACGAGGGAGCGTGCCTTGGAAGGTGCGGGTGCGGGCTCTCCTTCCGTCGGCGCCGCGGACGGTTCGTCTCGCGCGGCGGAATTACGCTGCCAGAAACGCAAGACGCGCTGCTCCGTCTTTTCGGCAATGAGCTCGAGCATGCGCACGATGCCGTCGGGACCTCCCTGCACCACGCCCGCATACTCCTTGCAGGATGGCTCCAAGATGTAGGGCGTGACACCGAGCTTCTTCGAAGCGTGACCCAGTTGGATGAAGCGGTTCTGGTTACCGGTGTCCTGTTTTTCGACGACGGGCTCTTGTTTCTTGCGCACCTCGGCGACGGTCTTCTGGCACCCCTCGGCGGGCTTGAGCAACTCGACGACGAGTTCCGTCGCACCCTGCTTCGCGAGCAACGGCAGCAGTTCTTGCTCGAAGCGTTCGGTGGCCGTCTTGACACCGTCTGTACCCGCGAGGGCATGCGCCTCGCCAACCGCGATGACCTCGGGTCGTCTCTGCAGTATGTGCTCGAGCGCGGCGGCCGCCGTCGGGAACCTCTGGCAGCCCATGGGACCACAGGGAGTCTGCCCAGGCACAGCCGTTGCGGGTGCCTCGACCTGGGTGGCCGGCGGCGTCGCCACAGCTGCCTCTTCGGGGGGATCGGGCCGACTGCAGGCACTGGCGGCGAGGACGAGCAACAGCGGGAGCCAGGTCTCGGAAGCGCGCATCATGGTAGTGGACCAGTGTGCCCGAGTTTTCCTTGGGCCGCACCCCGCCGAACGCGCTTGACAGCCCTTCCCGAAACGCTACCTTGCGCCCTCCCCTGGGGCCGTAGCTCAGTTGGGAGAGCGCCGCGTTCGCAATGCGGAGGTCAGGGGTTCGATCCCCCTCGGCTCCACTCGTTTTTTTTGAGAACCCTTTTGGATTCCCCAAAAGGGTTCTCCCCCAACAGGCGGGCGTATTGCGGGGGCAGGCGGCGGCACCGCGACGACTCGCGAGCTCAACATGCCGACACGCCT
>JBNKZR010000119.1:0-17908 GCA_050301735.1 Polyangiaceae bacterium
CAACAACCTATTCTGCTTCCAAGATCACCCGTCGTACCACATCGAGGAGAGCGGAACCGAGGGTACGGACCGGGGGCCTGGGTGACAGAATGGACCGGGAGCTTGGGTGACACCCGGCACAAACCGGGAGCATAGGTGACACCCAGGAAGGCATGGCGCAGGAGGACGCCATGCCTTGGAAAGCGTCGAGTTCGATGGACGAACGAGTGCGATTTATCGCCCGATACAACGAAGAAGATACGAGCCTCGCTGAGCTTTGCCGGCAGTTCGGAATTAGCCGCAAGACGGCGTACAAGTGGCTTGAGCGGTATGCGCAGGAAGGTCCCGAGGGGCTTAGAGCGCGCCGGAGCATCGCCCACGTGTTTCCGCACGCTACGCCAGCGGAGCTGGTTGAGATGCTAGTTGAGCTGCGGAAGAACTACCCAACTTGGGGACCGAAAAAGCTACGGGCAAAGCTCATCAATCAAGGCGTCGAGCGCGTGCCTGCAGTAAGCACGATTGGTGAGCTGCTGAAGAAGCACGGGCTCATTCGACCACGTAGGCGACGGGTATATCCGCCGCGAATGCCGACAAATTTGGTTGAAGCCAAAGCACCGAACGACACTTGGTGCGTCGACTTCAAGGGACACTTCGCGCTCGGAGACAAGACTCGGTGTCACCCTCTCACGCTCAGCGACTGCGCAACGCGCTACCTGCTCAAATGCGAAGGGCTGACGCGCACAGCAGTCGAGTTTGTCAAGCCGCACTTCGAGCTGGCTTTCCGTGAGTTTGGGTTGCCAGATCGAATTCGCTCGGACAATGGCCCCCCCTTTGCGACTCCGAGCGTGGGTGGACTTTCAGCGCTGTCAGTTTGGTGGATTCAACTTGGAATCACGCCGGAGCGCATCGAACCGGGCGCACCGCAGCAGAACGGTCGCCACGAGCGCATGCACAAGACGCTCGGAGCCGAAACGGCAAATCCGTCCGAAGCAAACCTACAAGACCAACAGCGCGCCTTCGATCGCTTTCGCCATATCTACAACGACGAGCGTCCGCACGAAGCCCTCGGGCAGAAACCGCCGGGGTCACACTACACCCCGTCGAGACGGCACATGCCAGACACTCCCAAGAGCCCGGAGTACCCCGATCACATGAAAGTTCGGAAACTGGACTCGCAAGGCAGGTGTTGTTTCCCGAAGCAGCAAGCGAAGACGACGTTCTCCAAACTCCTTGCGAATGAACCCATTGGGCTCGATCCGATCGACGAGGACAGCTGGAACGTCTACTACGGTCCGGTTCTGTTGGCGCAGCTCACTCTCAAAAATAAGGACCTGCGACTGGAGAAAGTGAAGTAACGTCAGACAATGGGTACTTCGGTACGGAGCACGTCGTTGTGGGCAAAGCCACCTCACTACCCGGACCGTGCACCCAGTCTCGCTGCCACTGATACGAAGGCAGCCAGTTTTTGGATATCCTGTTCGAGCCCGCGTCTCCGAGCCTCCCGGATCGTTGGCATTATCTCAAAGCAACTGTCACCTGGGCTGCCGGTCAGAACTGTTACCTAGGCTCCCGTTCGTACAGTTGCCGCACGCCGTAGCGGAGTCTTCGCGCCCTGTTCCGGAGTCTTCGCGCCCTGTTCCGGAGTCTTCGCGCCCTGTTCTGGAGTCTTCGCGCCCTGTTCCGGAGTCTTCGCGCCCTCTTCCGGCAGTCTTCACAACCAGTGCCGGCAGTGTGCGCGCGTGAGCTCTGAGCGTTCACGGGTTCGACGTCGACAGTGCGCGTCGGCTTCGCAAGCTTCGCGCGCGCTTCCGACGGCACTGGCGGTGGCCGCCGGCTGGCCACGAGCCGGGCTCGCCGATCGCGTAGCGCAGACGCTCGCGTCGTCGGCCCGGTCGTCATTTGCGTTGCTGTCAGACCTCGCGTACCGTGCTCACTTCTGCGTAACACCTCTTCAGAAACCCTGAACGACCCCGGGGGCGAGGCTGACGACTCCTTGGATTGTCTCCAATGCGGGGCATGTTGTCGCTCGGGGGAGGACGGACGCATCCTGATCCCCCCGGAGGATCTCGTGCGGTGGCGCAGCATCGGGCGGTCCGATCTCGCGCTCCGCATCCAACCCGGGCACTTCGGTCTCGACGCGTTTGCGACCCGGCCCGATGGCAGCTGTACACATTTGGGCACCAGCACCGAACCCAACGCTTGCCAGATCTACGAGCATCGCGGCACGACCTGCCGAGAGTTCGAACGCGGCAGCCCGCAGTGCTTGGAGTTCCGCCGCGACTTCGGCGTCACCTGAATGGGCGAGCATGACTGTCGGGCAACGGGCAGCCCGCACGAGGGTCCAAGCTGACTCCAGCCATCGCGTGCGCTCAGTTCTCGACCCGTTGCCCGCGCGCCGGCAGGCTCTCGATGAACTTGCCCACGATGTCGATCACCGCGCCCTCGTACTGCCAACTGGCGTCCGGCGGAACCTCGTAGAGAGGATCTGCCGTGGTCACGATCAGCATGCGCAGATCGCGCACGAGCACGATCAGGTTCCCGCCGTGGCCCCAGGCGAAATCGATGGGGCGACCGTTCACTTTTGCTGTCCACCACTGGTAACCGTAACCGAGATCCGTGAAGTAGTCGCCGAGCTCACTCGAGAACCAACCGGTGAAGTTGATGTCCGTGGAGTAGGGCTTCAGCGAGGCTTGGACCCACTGTTGCGTCAGCAGCCGTTGGCCGCGGTACTCACCGCCGTGCAAATAGAGCTGCCCGAACTTCGCCATGTCTCGCGCGCTGACGAAGATGCCGAAGGCGCCGAAGTAGAAGCCGTCTTCTGCTCGATGCCAATCGTCCAGGCTGGCTCCCATCGGTTCGAATAGGTGCTGCTTGGCGTAGCTCATCAAGTCGGTATCGCACGCTCGTGCCACGATCGCCCCGACGATGTGCGACGTCAGGTTACTGTAGGCGAACTCCATGCCGGGCGGGTGTGTCAGTGGGAATGACGCCATGCGGGGCAGCCAGTCGTAGTCGTGGGAGAAGTAGAGGATCTCCAAATAGGGTGATTGCATCTCCTCCCACGGATAGCCGGCTCGCATCTGTAGCAGTTGCCGGATGGTCAGCCGCGACTTTCTGGCGTCACCGAGCTTCGAGGCGTACTCCGGGAAGAACTCGACCATCTTCTGGTCCAGGCTCTGCAGGCAGCCTTGCTGCAGTGCAATGCCGACGAGCGCCGAGGTGTAGCTCTTGGTGGCCGACATGCGATCGTCGCTGTGGTCGATCGACGAACCGTTGAAGTACTTCTCCGCGATCAGCTGGTCGTCTTTGACGACCAAGACGCCGTAGACAGTCTCGAGCGCTGCTGCGTCGTGGTACAGCTCCGCGACGAGCAGTGGATCCAAGCCCTGCTTCTCTGGGGTGGAGACGGGCCAATCCTGGCGCAGTTGGGGAGCGTATTCGACCTGCAACAGTTGGCTCTTGGACGGACTGCAGCCCATCGAGACCATCAGCCACGAGCCAACCAGCAGGATTGTGGCGAGGACGTTGCAACTGCGCAAGACGCGGGCGGGTCCCGACATGCTGCGAGCCTAGAACATCGAGCAGTCTGCCGATGCCCTGAAATCCCCCAAATAAATTCGCCCCATCGGCGGCGAGGGAGCTGTTTCGGGGCCACCCTTTGCCCCGGTCTGCTGGCAGCGCCACAAGCGGCGCGCTGTCGCGTCGAGCTAGCGTCTCCGACCGCTGCTCGACCTGTCGCAGCTCAGTCGCGCTGGAGATGGAAAGCGTCGTATTTACGCATCAGGGCGTCGGCGAAGGCCATGCCCATCTTGACGTAGCCGCGGGCCGTGAAGTGAATGTGATCGGGAGCGCCGAGAGCGGGCTTGGCCTCCACCCATTCGTGCATCGAGTCCTCTCCGCCCATGAAGGCGAAGGTGTCCCAGAACCCGCAGCCGAAGTCCGGCGCCACCTTGCGCTGCACGTCGACGACTTCGACCAAACGAGCTCTCGTCTTCCAGCCATCGTCGCCCTCACGCGGAAAGTCGCCCGGTCCGATCAAGACGCAGCTCACCGTCGGGAGCGCCTGACGCAGACTCGTGAGCACTTGCCGCAGGTTCTGCTCGTAGACCGCGATCGGCTCGTTGGTGTCTACCGTTTCGTTGGTGCCGTACGCGAGGGTGAACAGATCGGGCGCGCGACGCTTCAGGTGCTCGTGCCAGATCGCCTGATCCCACTTCAGCATGTTCGCTGCACGCGTGCCGTTGATGCCCAAGGTATCGATGACGATGCCCGCGGTCGCTCGCTCGATGCTCATGCCGTAGACACGGATCGGGCCGTTGCCGACGGGCTTGACCTGCACCTCGTGCCAGCCGAAGCCGCCCGTGTCCACGACGTGGTAGCGCGTCTCAGCGCTTTCTGCCCGCCCGGGTAGTCGCGTCGGCTTCTGCTCGTCGATGCTGAAGAGCAAGTCGCCTCCTTTGGGCTCCGCCGAGTAAAACAACTCGTAGCGGTTGGCCGTCAGCGTCAGGTCCTGGTCGTTCATGGGCAAGACGCGGCCGAAGGCGTAGGGTAGACGCGCCACGACGGCGACGCCCATCAAGCCGAAGCGCCCATGCTCCGGGGGCTCTTTCTTCTGCGCGTATTCGGTGCGAAAGCCCTTGCTCTTCACCTGGAAGTCGAACTTGCGATACCACCGGTTGATGCGGGCCATCTGCATGAACCCGGGGCCGCCATTGCCGAAGCGGCTCTGCAAGTAGTAGCGCAGGTAGCCCGTGTACAGATCGCCCTGCGTGTGGGACGCCCCGTAGGAAAGGATGCGCAGCTTGCCGTCGGCATCCCGGCCCGTGGCGAGTCGCTCGAGCGCGTCGTGGAAGTGTTCCAGCGCGTCCTCGTTTTCGATGGCGACGAAGCTGCCCAGCGCGTTGGCGTTTTGCCACGCCGGGTGCCCCGCGTCATCCGTCGGGATCTCGCTGAAGTCGACCACCTTGCCGTGCTCGTCCTCGATCAGCTTCGTATCCCCCAAGATCTTCGCTTGGGCTTTGGCTCGCAGTGCCAGCACCTCGGCGTTGAGTACGGGTTCGTCGTTCCACTCGGGTGGCGGCGCGGGGGGAGGAGGTGAGACGGGGGGCGCCACCGCCGCGATCGGAGCGGGTGACGGCGGGGGCTCTGGTCGCGTCGGTGGCACCTGTGCCCTGGGGATTCTGGGCTGCGAAGCGCACGCCAGAGCCAACGCTGCGCTCACGAGCCCTCGGAACGATTGCCGAACGCGAAGCGTCACCCCGCTGGTAAAGCGCGCCCCGTGCGGGTTGTCAAAGAAGTGGCGTTGGTGGCGGCGGTGCGCGCCATGTGGCGGCGGTTTTTTTGGCAAGGGCCGTTCCTTTTCGGGCGTGCTCCAGGTCGATCAGGGCGACTAGGGGAAAGGATGGGGAGCTGCGCGCGGCGTTCAGAGCAGCAGACTACAGACCGCCGTCAGCGCGACGGCGCCCAGCAGATTGAGTCGTAGTCCTGCTCGCATCATGTCCCGGATTTCGAGCTCTTCGGTGCCGAAGACCACCGCGTTGGGCACGGTCGCGACAGGCAGCATGAAGGCACAGCTGGCGCTCAACGCCGCGGGGATCATCAGCGCGCGCGCGTCGATGCCCGCGGCCAGGGCGGCCGCCGCCAGGATCGGCATCAACAACGTCGAGATGGCTGTATTGCTGGTGACCTCCGTCAAGAACGTCACTCCCAAACACAGCCCCAAGATCATCACCACACGCGGCACCGCGACCAGGTGGCTCAGGATGGCGCCCAGCGACTGCGACAAGCCGGAAGCATCGAAGCCCTTGGCGATGGCAATGCCGCCGGCAAACAGCAAGAGCAGACCCCAGGGCAGGCTGCGGGCCGCGCTCCAATCGAGCATGCGTTGGCCGTCGCCGTCCGGCAGCACGAACAGAGCCACCACGGCGGCGAGCGCGACGGTACCGTCGTCCGCGCTCGACCAGGGCACGAACGCGGACCAACCGCCGAAGGGCTCCTTGCGAGTCATCCACAGCAGCGCGGTGATTGCGAACACCCACAGCACGCGGCGTTCTCGAGCGCGCCACGGTTCGCTCGTCAACCTCATGCCGTAGTCGCCACCCTTCAGCCCGCGGGTGACCGACCACCAGGCGACCGGAAGCAATACCAAGACTGCCGGAACGCCGATCTTCATCCAGTCCACGAACGTCAGCTCGCCGCCAACTTGTTCACGGTAGACGCCCATGAACACGACGTTGGGCGGTGTGCCGATGGGAGTGCCCAGCCCGCCGATGCTCGCGGCATACGCAATGCCGAGCAGGAGCGGTTTCGTCAGCGCTCGGTTTCTGCCTTCTTGGTAGACGGCTGCAGCGACGGGCAGGAGCATCAGGGTGGTCGCGCTGTTGGAGACCCACATGCTCAGCGCCGCCGACGTGAGCATGAAACCCAGCACGACGCGTTGGCCGCTGCCTTCGCCCACGGTCCGCACCAGGGCGATCGCCAAGCGCCGGTGCGCTCCGCTGCGCTCCATGGCTGCCGACAGCATGAAGCCTCCCAGCAACAGTAGAATCAGCGGGTGGCCGTAGGCCGCAGCGAGCTCTTTGGGGCTCATGATCCCGAGCAGGGGAAAGCTGGCGAACGGGATCAGTGACGTGGCGGGAATGGGCAGCGCTTCGGTGACCCACCAAGCCGCGCAGAGCGCGGTGATGGACGCGGTCCATACCGCGGGTGTCGGCATGCCCGCGCTCCAACACGAGAGCCATGCGACGAGAGCCAACAACGGACCGACGGCGAGTTTGATCGGGGGTCCCATCAATCGGCCAACATCCTACACAAAGCACTGCCGCTGGTGCAGCGATTGCCTTATCGTCGATGGGTGCCCAAGCTCGTCGTGCTCGAAAATGCCGTAGGGCCCACCAAAGAAGTCGACCTGCCGGATGGAGGTGAGTTGGTGGATGTTGCGGACGAACACTGGTTGCCGATCCCGTTTTCTTGCCGTTCGGTGACTTGTGCGACCTGCCACATCGAGGTCCTGGAGGGTGCGGAGCTGCTCGAACCGCCGAAGGACGACGAGCAGGAGCTCGCCGCCATCGTGCGAGGCCCGCCCGAGGCGCGCTTCGCTTGTCAGGTTCAGATCAAGGCTGGACCGGGCAGAGTCGTCGTGCGCCCAGTGGAATGAAAGCCAGTGGAATGAAAGCGGGCATCCCGCGCGCGGCGGGGCCGCGAGACGACGAGCCGTGCGGTCGCTGGGGGCTGTCTGCCGCCGCGCTGGCTGCAAACCTCAGGCGCGCAGCGTGAGCGCGCCCTCGAGCACGTCGACACTCAGAGGCAAGCCGCCCGGAGTCTCCCCATCCAGTTCCACCCACGCCTCGCCATCTGCTGGCCAGAGCTTTGCCTCGAAGTGCTTGCCAGCCACCCGTTGGGCTTTCGGGTGCTTCAGGTGGGTGCCATCGTAGATGCTCTTGGAGAGGCTGAGTGCTTCCAGCGTGCCGAAATCGCCGAGAACGACACAATCCAAGAGACCATCGTCGGGAGCTGCCCCGGGAGCGATGTGCATGCCCCCGCCGAAGTACGCGCCGTTGGCAAACGCTACTAGGTAGACCGGGCCCGCCAGCACCTGTTTGCCGTCTGCGGACAGCTGCACCGAGACGTTGCGGTAGCCGAGCGTCGCGCGGAGCGAGGCGACATAGAAGGTGACCCTGCCACCGAGCAGCTTGGAGCCCTGATTGACGAGGCGGCTCACGACGCCGGAGATGCCGAAGCTGCCGACGTTGATGAAGCAGCGTGTCACGCGTTCCGAGTGCTGGCTGACCGTCGCGCGACCGAGATCGATCTTGCGTGGCGGGGCACTCAGGATGCGCTGAACTGCGGCAACCGGATCGAGACTGAGCCCGAAACTGCGGCGCAGATCGCCGCCCGTGCCGTTCGGGATCAAGCCCAGTTCTGGCCCGCCAACCGAGCGCCCTTGGTCATCGACGAAGGCCTGGGCGACCTCGTGAAACGTTCCGTCGCCGCCCATGGCGGCGATCACGTCGACGTCCTCGCACTCCCTCGCGAGCTCCGTGGCATGACCGGGCCGCGTCGTTTCAGTGACTTCGCATCTCGCTCCGGCTTTGGAGAACTCGGCCGTGATGGCGGGGAGTTTGGCGCGAGCGGTTGCTCCGCCTGCCGATGGGTTGACGATCAGGCGTACCCTCATCGTGCACTCCGCGAAGGCGTCGTGGGACTTCCCGCGAGATCGAGACCCGGAGTGTCCGCTGGCGCTGGTGCTGCGTTCTCAGCAGTCTCGAGTGTCACTAGCCCAGTCCTCCGAGTGTGAGCGGGGCGGCAATTTCGCATGTGGTAACGGTTTGCGTGTCCTGGTTGCTGCACACAATCCACAATAGTCCGCTTTTTGCTGTTTCGGCGAGACCAGAGCGCGGTTAGACTCGCGCGTACTAGTCGGCACTCGTGTGTGGTGAGTGCTCACGTGCCTACGACAACTGGAAACGATGCGACCTGGGGCGGCAGCCGATTCCAAAGAAGAAGTGCAAAGTGGGCAGAAGCCCGGTTCGAATAGTCCGGCAGGCAGTTGCGCGGCTCACGATTCCAAACGCAAACCTGGTACAAAGGGTGCGTTGGTAGAACGAGCTATTCCGGTAGGTCGCATGACGTTTTCAGAGCACGCGTCGTTTCAGCTAGAGCAAGAGGTTACAGGTAGATGTCGGTCGAGGACGAGCGCAAGCTCTTCGTAGCTGGTTTGGCCGAAACCGCTACGGAGCAAGGGCTTCGAGAGTTGTTCGAGTCCACTGGGGGCACCGTGGAAGAAATTACGGTGCCTCGCGATAGGTCAACGGGCAAGGTCAGGGGGTTCGCGTTCCTCACGATGGGGACGGTCGCGGAGGCAGGGCAAGCACGCCAGCAGCTGGACGGAAGCTTTCAGGATGGTCGCAGCATCTCCGTTCGCGAGTTCCGCGGGGACCGCACGACCCAGTCGCCTCCGCGCGCGAGTCAGCCTCCGCCCGACGGGGAAGACACCACGCTCTACGTCGGCAATCTACCGTTCGATGCTCAGACTCAGGACGTGCAGGAGTTGTTTGGGGCGTCTGGCTTTTCCGAGGTGCGCAGAGTGCACCTGCCAACTGACGCCGATGGGCGAGCGCGTGGTTTTGGTTTCGTGACTCTGGGCAGCGCCGACGATGCGCGGCGGGCTGTCGAAGAGATGGCGGGTGCGAGCCTGCGCGGGCGTCCGTTGTCGATCAGCGTCGCGCGGGCGCGTGGTAAGCCCGCACCGCGCCCGAGCCGCCCGCCTGCCGGCGGTGGCGGCTACGGCGGCGGCTACGGTCCGAGTGCCGGAGCCCCGCGCCCACCTGCTCGCCCAGCGCGGCCCACGGACGCTGGTTCCGACAGTGCTGGCGCCTTTCGACCACCTCCGCCCCCCGAGTTCGGTGGGGGTGGATTCGATGGTGGCGACAACCGCCGCAGCGCCAAGTGGGAAAAGAAGAAAGAGAAGAAGCGCAAGAACCGCCTGCAGGGCGATCGCGGTGGGAAAAAGCGCCGAGGCGACGAGGGGGACTTCAAGTCGATGCGCCCGGACGACCTCGCCGACCGCTGGGATGACGACTGACCCGCGCCCTGCCGGCCGTTGTTCCCATCTGTGAGGATGGGCTGTTCGGCCGGTTCGCGCTGGTGGGACCGTGTAGGTCTTCTCTGTCGGGCCAAATTGCGCCCGACGCTTTGACCGTGGTAAGCCGCGCGTCGGCGCAAAACGAGAGCGTTCTCGCGACGCTTCCCATCAGGGGGCAGCGCGGTTCGGTCCAGCCGCTACGAATACGATGATCTTCGACTGGCTCTACGGTCTCTTCTCCAACGACCTCGCCATCGACCTAGGTACGGCGACGACGCTGATCTACGTCAAAGGCAAAGGTATCGTCAGCTGCGAGCCCTCGGTCGTGGCCGTCTCACGCGATGCCCGCGGGGACAATCGGGTACTCGCCGTCGGGCGCGAGGCCAAGGAGATGCTGGGCAGGACCCCCAGCAACATTCACGCGATCCGTCCCCTTCGGGACGGCGTGATCGCCGACTTCGAAATTACCGAGGCGATGCTGCGCTACTTCATCGCTCGCGCTCACAACCGCCGCACGCTGGTCAAGCCGCGCATCATCATCTGTGTGCCCTTCGGCATCACGGAGGTGGAGAAGCGCGCGGTCAAGGAGAGCGCGGAGAGCGCCGGTGCTCGTGAGGTGTACCTGATCGAAGAGCCGATGGCCGCGGCGATCGGCGCGGGGCTGCCCATCACGGAGCCGAGCGGCAACATGGTGGTCGACATCGGCGGTGGCACCACGGAAGTGGCCGTGATCTCGCTCGCGGGCATCGTCTACTCCCAGTCCGTCCGCGTCGGTGGGGACAAGATGGACGACGCTATCGTCGCGTACATGAAGAGGAAATACAATCTGGCCATCGGCGACCAGACGGCAGAGCGGATCAAGGTGACGATCGGCAACGCCTACCCTCTGGATGAACAGCTCACGATGGAGGTCAAAGGCCGCGACATGGTTGCCGGTGTGCCGAAGACAGTCGTGCTCAACTCCGACGAGGTGCGCGAGGCGTTATCGGAGCCCATCAACTCGATTGTCGAAGCAGCATTGGTCGCGTTGGAGCGCACGCCACCAGAACTCGCCGCCGACATCGTCGACAAGGGCATCGTGTTGACTGGCGGAGGCGCGCTGTTGAAGAATATCGACGTCTTGCTCCGCGAGGAAACGGGCTTGCCCGTGATGGTCAGCGACGACCCGATCAGTGCGGTCGTGCTCGGCAGCGGCAAGACTTTGGATCACATCGAGCTGCTCAAAGAGGTTGCGATCGGCTGACCCTGGGGTCAGCCTTCTGGGCTGCGGCACGTTGCCGCCGAGCTCTCATCGCTTTACGTCGTGACTCCCTTCCGACGCTACAGAGATACCGCATTGGTGGTGCTGCTCTTGGCAGTTCCGTTCTTCTTCCTGCGCGCCAGCATCAGGAACCCCCAAGACATGAACCTCATCGACCGCACGTTGATGAGGATCGCGACGCCGGTCGAGTACGCGGCTTCGGCGTTGGCCCGGGGCGTGAGCAGCTTGATTGGCGACTACGTCTACCTCGTCGACGTGCAGGCCGATAACAACAAGCTGGCCTACGAAAACGCCGAGCTCCGCAAGCGGGTCAGCGAGCTTTCGGCGGTCGAGATCGAAAACCACAGACTGCGCGGTTTGCTCGACTTGCAGAAGACAGTGGCCTCCGAAACGGTCAGCGCCGTCGTCTTGTCGAAAGACACCACGGATTACTTTCGAGTCACGCGCGTCACCCTAGACCGAGGCGACGCAGCAGTGCAGCCCAACATGCCGGTGGTCGCACTCGGCGGTGTGGTCGGTACCGTGCAGCGCGTCGCCGGCGAGAAGGTGGACGTGCAACTAGCCGTCGATAGCGGCTTTGGCGTCGACGTCGTGGTCGAGCGAACGCGCGCTCGCGGCTTCGTGCGTGGCATCGGCAACGAAGGACAGTACGTCGTGCACGTCGAATACGTGCGCCGCGACGACGAGATCGACGTGGGGGACGTATTGCTGACGAGTGGCTTCGGCTGCCGTTTTCCCGCTGGGATCCCGGTCGCCAGGGTGACCAAGGTGATCAAGCGCGAGTTCGGTGTCTACCACCAGCTGGTCGAGGCGCAGCCCACGGTCGATTTCTCCCGTTTGAGCGAGGTACTCATCATCTTGGGGCAACAAGAGGGCTGCAGCCCTCAGACACGAGCCGAGGCGCAACGTTGAATCATGCGCAATGCGGCTGTCATAGCGATCGGGGTGTTTCTCCTTCTGCTGCAGGGGAACCTGTTTCGCTTTCTGGGTGGCTGGTCGTTGCATGGCATCACCCCGAATCTCGTACTGCCACTGATCATCTTTCTGGGCGTGCATGAAGCCGCAATGGCACGCGGCGCGTTGCTCTCCTTCGCTCTCGGGTACGCGATGGACTTGTTCGCGTCGGCGCCCATCGGGCTGTTCACGTTTTCGGCGGTGGCCATCTGGTGGCTGTCGCGGGTGACCGCCGTGCGCCTGAGCGCTCAGACGTTACCCACTCAGATTTTTCTCGCGGCCCTCTTCTCGCTGATCGAGAGTTCCATCGTGCTGACGTTGCTCGCCATCTTCGGCGTCGACTCCCAGCGGCCGCTGGAGATCGCAACCATCATCGTGCCGCGCGCGGTTTCGACCAGCATTTGCGCTCCGCTCGTGTTTCGAATTGCGCATCGTCTCTACCAGGGGGCCAGCACCGTGGCACGTGGCACTGAGGGAGGCGCGACGACGTGAGACTGCTCGTGCAGCGCAGTGACGTCGGCGAGTTTCGTCGGCGCTATCGCTGGATGGTGCTCGTCGTGTTGGCGATCTTTCTCGGCTTGACGGCTCGAGTGGGTCAATTGCAGGTCTTCGAACGCGATATTCACAAGGCGCGTGCCCGCAGCAACATCATCGGCACCGTCACCTTGGCGACGACCCGCGGGGTGATCCGCGACAGGAACGGCAAGGTGCTGGCCGCCAATCGCCCCTCCTACGACGTTTGGGTCGTGCCAGAGAAGTTGGACATGGAGGAGACTTGGCCGCGAGTCTCGCAGCTGATGGGCTTGTCCTCGGGAGAAGATGCGCAGCTGCGGGAGAAGATCGGCAAATCCACCGGCAAGTTGGCACGACAGCAAATCCTCTTGAAGGTGGATGTGCCGCGCGAGGTGTTCGCGGCGCTCAAGACGCATCGCAACGACCTGCCTGGCATCATCGCGACGCCCTCGCCCGTGCGTTACTACCCGTTCGGCGAGGTTGGGGCTCACCTGATTGGCTACATGCGCGAAACCAGCCAAGAGGACTTGGCGCGCTTCTCCGAGCGAGGTTACCGCCCGGGGGATCGTTTGGGCGCCATCGGAGTGGAGAAGCGCTGGGAGAGCTACCTGCGCGGGCAGCGCGGATGGCTCAAGCGCGTGATGGGACGGCGGGCACGCAAGAACATCGAACAGTTCGAGGAGAAGTACCTCGAGGAGCCGCGGCGTTTGGAGCCCGTGCCCGGTCGTGATCTGTCGCTCACGGTGGACATCGAACTCGAGCGCTCGATCGAACGCGCCATGCGAGGTCAGCTCGCGGGGGCCGTCGTGGTCGTCGACGTTCGCACGGGGCGCTTGTTGGCGGCGCTGTCGAAGCCGGCGTTCGACGCCAACGTGGTCTCCGGCTCTTTGGGCAAGAGCGCGATTCGCGACGCGTTCCGGCGCATGTACAAGGACCCGCTCAAGCCGCTGCTCGACAAGACCATCAGCGCGGCCTATCCCCCGGGTTCGACCTACAAGCCGTTCTCTGCACTCGCCGGCTTGAACGAGCAGTTGATCACCCCGCGAACGGAGTTCGATTGCACGGGTGGTTTCGAGTTCGGTCGTCGCTACTTCCGTTGCACTGGAGTGCACCGCCACGTCGACCTGTACGATGCCATCGTGCAGTCCTGTAACACCTACTTCTACAATCTCGGTGAGCTGATCCACATCGATCGTCTCTCTGGTATCGGGATGGAGTTCGGCTTCGGCGTCAAGACGGGCATCGGCATCAATCCCGAGTCGCGTGGACGCATGCCGACCCGCGCGTGGTACGCCCGACGCTACAAGGGTGAGGGGTTCCGCGGCGGCTTCACGCTGCTCTCTTCCATCGGGCAGGGCGCAACGACGGTCACGGTGATGCAGCTCGCGCTCGCCTATGCGGCCTTGGCCAACGGTGGCACGGTTTACCAGCCGCAGGTCGTGCGCTCGATCGAGACGAGTGACGGCACCGTCGTTCAGGAGTTCCCGCCGCGCGTGCGGCGCATCATCGACGTGCCGCCCGACAGGCTTCAATTGATTCGCGACGCGCTGGCAGGCGTGGTGGTCGACCGTCAGGGCACGGCGCACAAGGAGGCGCTCGAGGGGGTCGACATGGCGGGCAAGACGGGCACCGCTCAGGTCAGCCACGTCACCCCCCGCGGCGTCGATCCGAACAAGGTGTGGTACTTCAACCGCGACCACGCCTGGTTCTCCGGCTACGCGCCGGCGGCGTCTCCGGAGATCGCAATCGTGGTGCTCATCGAACACGGCGGTGGCGGCGGCAAGAACGCCGTGCCGGTGGCCATGCGTGTGGTGCGCGATTGGCAAGAGGCGCGCAACGAGCGCCGCGAAGTCCAACGTAGCAACGAAGAGCGCGCCAAGGAGCAGCAGCTCTGATGGCCTACGCTCGTCGCACGTTGCGCGTCCGTGAGCACTTCGACTGGCCGCTGTTCCTGTCGATCGTCGCCATCGCGATCGTGGGTTTGGTCAACCTCTACAGCGCCACGAGTCCGTACATCGACGACGCACGCAAGTCCGGTCTGGCAGACATTTACGTGACCCAGGTCTACTGGCTCGTGGTCGGTGGTCTGATGGGCATTCTCGTTGCCATCATCGACTATCGCAACTTCGAGCGACTGGCGTACATCGCCTATGGTGTCGGCATCTTCACGCTGATCCTCGTGTTCGTGTTGGCGTCGGACGTGCGAGGTGCTTCACGCTGGATCCGCTTGGGCAGTTTCGCCTTCCAGCCGAGCGAGTTCATGAAGGTGGGGGTGGTATTGGCGGTGGCGCGCTTCTTGTCGGAGGATCCGAAGACGGAAGCGCGCACGCTCGTCGACCTGATACCCGCAGTGCTTCTGTTTCTGGCGCCAGCCGTGCTGGTCATGATGCAGCCAGATTTCGGCACGTCGACGATTTACGCGTTGGTCGTGGCTTGCATGCTGAGCATGGCGCGGATCCGAGTGCGGAGCGTGTTGGTCTTGCTCGCGTCCGCAGCGGCCCTGGTGCCGATCCTCTGGTACTACGTGCTTCTCGACTACCAGAAGAGCCGCGTGCTCAGCTTCATCAACCCCGAGGCGGATCTCGACGACACGGGTTGGCACGCGTTTCAATCGCAGACGGCGATCGGCAACGGCGGTATCTGGGGCTCTGGCTTTCGCGAAGGCACGCAGAACCAATTCGGCTTCCTGCCGGACCAGTTCTCCGACTTCCCATTCAGCGTCTTTGCCGAAGACTGGGGGTTCTTCGGCTCCGTCGCGCTCTTGTCCTTGTACTGTTTCGTGTGCATCTGGTCGATCAAGATTGCCAGCATGGCCAAGGACCGTTTCGGGGCTGCCGTCGCGATCGGTGTGGGTGCGATCTTCTTCTGGCACACCGTTTTCAACCTGGGCATGGTGCTCGGAGTGCTTCCCGTGGTGGGCATCACGCTGCCGCTCTTTTCCTACGGCGGCAGCAGCGTGATGACGGTGTTGATCGGCTTTGGCTTGCTGATGAACGTCTCGATGCGTCGCTAGCCAGCGGGCTGTGGCCAGCGCCTCACTCGAGGCGGAACAGCTCGTCCAAATCCGACTTGCTGAGCTTCTTGGAACCGCCGGAGTCCTCGCTCAAGACGGCGGAGACGAGCTCCTGCTTCTTCTGCTTGAGCTGCAGGATCTTCTCTTCGATGGTGCCTTCGGCGACCAACCGGTAGACGGTGACGACCCTCTTTTGACCGATGCGGTGAGCGCGGTCGGAGGCCTGCTCTTCGACGGCTGGGTTCCACCACGGATCGTAGTGGATGACCGTGTCGGCGGCCGTCAGGTTGAGGCCAGAGCCGCCCGCCTTGAGGCTGATGAGGAAGGCCGTGACCGTGGGGTCGTTCTGGAAGTTGTCGATGCGTTCGCTGCGGTCCTTGGTGCTTCCGTCCAGGTACTCGTGCTTGATCTTGTCTTCGGCCAGGGCCTCTTTGATCAGCTTCAGCATGCTGACGAACTGGCTGAAGATGAGAACCTTGTGTCCGCCGGACTCCGCCTCTTCCAGCAGTTCGCGCAGGGCCATGAGCTTGGCGCTGTCTTCGTGCGCGTATTGGCGCGGCAAGCCGAGCAAGCGTGGATCACAGGCGGCTTGGCGCAGTTTCGTGAGGCCCGCCAGGATGTGCAGGTGGCTCTTGGCAATGCCCGACTTCTCGACCTCGCCCATGACGTTGGCGCGGACTTCGCGCAACACTTGGGTGTAGAGCGTACGCTGCTCCGCTCCCAGATCGATGATCTTGTCGGCTTCGATCTTGGGCGGCAGATCGCTCGCAACCTCGATCTTCGTGCGGCGCAGGATGAAGGGGTGGATGACGGCCCGAAGACGGGCGGCGGCCTTCGAATCGCCCTGATCGATGGGGCGGGCGAACTTCTCCTCGAACTTGCGCAGGGGACCGAGCAGTCCGGGGCTGACGAACTCGAAGATCGACCAGATTTCGCTCAAGCGGTTTTCTATCGGCGTACCCGTCAACGCCAAGCGCCGCGACGCGTTCAGCTCTCGCGCGGATTGAGCGGTGGCACTCTCGGGGTTCTTGATGTTCTGGGCCTCGTCCAAGATGGCGTAGTCGAGATCCAGCTTGTTGAGTAGGTCGATGTCGCGCCGCAACAGGGCGTAGCTGGTGATGATGACGTTGGCGGAGTGCAGCTCGTCTTGTTGCTCCTTGCGGCCTGCGCCATGCCATAGAGCCGTGCTCAGGCTGGGAGCGAAGCGTTCAATCTCGCGCATCCAGTTGCCGACGACGGAGGTGGGGGCGACGATCAAAGCGCTGAGCTTCTTGTTCTCTTGTTTGACGCTGAGCAACAGAGCGATGGTCTGTATCGTCTTGCCGAGACCCATGTCGTCAGCGAGAACGCCGCCCGAATTGAGCTCGTGAATGAAGCGCAACCAAGAAAGGCCTTGCTCCTGGTAGGGGCGCAAGGTGGCTTTCAGCGCCCGGGGTTTGCGCACCTTCTTGATCTCGTCGATGTCCTCGAGGCGCTTGAACAGTGTCTTGGTGGCGGCCGAAACCGTCGCCCCTTCCGCCTGCTCCAGCAGCTCTTTGATGCGACCTGCCTGAGACAGCGGCAACTTGCCGTTCTTGCCCGCCGCAGTGATGAGCTCGAACTCGCGGTCGATCGCGGCTTGCATCTTCTCGGGATCGATGGGGGCGAACGAGTTGTCACTCAGGCGGACGAATTTCTTGCCCTCGCGCAGGCACTGCTCCAGCACCCGCCGATCGACACCCACGCCTTCGCTTTCGTAGGAGACCTTGAAGCTCAGCCAGTCCACTCCGCTGGAGACCCGTGCCTTCATCTGCAACGGCTTGGTGCGGATCTGCGCTCCGACGAGTTCATCCGGGACGTACAAGTCCCAGTCCTCGGGTAGGCTCCCGACGCCCTCCGCCCAAAATTGGATGGCTGCATCGCCTTTGGCGACGAAGCGCTCGCCCGTCTCGTCCTTGCTCAGACCCAAGTTCAGCAGCGATTGCGCTGCGATCTGCTGCGCCACGATGTCGGTTCGAACGCACTTGGCGCGCTTCTGACCTTCTTCGGGAGGTTGGATGATGATTGGAGGGGAGATGCCATCGGCACGGACTTCCACTTCCAAGTCCCCGTAGGCCGCGCGCAGGGAGACCTCCGCCTCGATCAGGGTGCCCGACGCTCGCATGCGAAACTCGGGCTTGAGATCGATGACGTCAGCGACCTGAGACAGATCGGGCAAGTCGGCGCCCATTTCCAAAGCGACTCGGGGCAGCCCGCTGGTGATGATGTCGATCAGCTCCGACGCGGGCTCTGCGATCGTGGGGCTACGCACCAAACGTTTGAGGGCAGCAGGTGAGACTTTGTTGTCGATCGGACGCGCGATGCCTTCAATCGTGTCGATGTGCCAACCCGGCGAGCCCTCGTACCAACCGCCTTGGTTGAGCTGGAAGCGTCGGCCATCGCCGCGGTCGAACGTCGCCTTGGCGATGATCGTGTCTTGCCCCACCATTTCCAGATCGAAGCGCGGCCGCAGCACTTCGTCGGAGAAGCGCAACTGCATCAGTGCCGGTTCGAGCAGGACGCGTCGCTTGCTCAAGAGCGGCATCAGTTCCGCCACGTCCTCTCCGCGTACGTCCACCGCAGGATG
>JBNKZR010000120.1:0-17853 GCA_050301735.1 Polyangiaceae bacterium
GCGAGCTGAAGGGAGCGCACCTCGTTTCTTCACGCTCGCGGCACGACTCCCCCGCCGTGCGGAGCGCCCTCCAGCACCTCGGTATCTCCGACGTGCGTGCGCTGGGCAGCGCGGGCTTGAAAGGAGTCAGCGTCGCGGATGGCTCAGCCGACGTCTATCTTTCCCCGGGTGCGGCGGGAATGCGTTGGGATGCCGCCGCCATCGACGCCCTGGTGCGCGCGGCTGGGGGCGAGTTCACGGATTCCTACGGTGAAGCCATCGACTACCGTTCATCGGAGCTACGCAATAGCCGTGGCCTGTTGGCGACCAACGGTCGCTTGCACGACGCCGTGCTGGAAGCTCTCGCCGAGTTGAGAGCCCAAGGACGAGCCAAGGGTTGAACCGCGGGCGCATCCGTCGACGGCACCGGAGGTGCCGCTCGCACGACTGCACGCCGAGCTGCATGTAGGCAACTGTAGACCGGGCGATGTGCCGGAGCTGCCACGGGCTAGAAAGTTCCGTCTGGGTAGGTGATGTCGGGCCGAAGCGATCGAGCCCCGCAGAACCGTGAACCGGCTGACGTTGACAGTGTCTGCGCGGCCGGCGTACCGTTTCGCCGCGCCCAGGTAACTCGTGTACCGAGGCGCAGAAACTCTCAAGAAAACTGTCAGGGATTGCCCAGTCAGGGAGGAATTGCATGCTCCGTTCTACGCGCTCACTCGCGTTGATTCGTTCTTTGGTCTTTGGAAGCGCCGCGGTGTCGGTCACCGTTCTGGGCGCATCGTCGTTGTTGGTCGCGTGCGCAGACGACAGCAAGCCTGAGTACTGGGTCGACAAACTCGAAGACAAGGCGTGGCGTCCTCGAGCCATCGCGCGACTCTCGCAGTTCTTCGAAGACGCCATGACCAAGGCCAACAAGGATATGTCGGCCCCGGAGGTGAAGGACCTGCTCGATACGTTGATCGAGCCCCTCACCAACATCTACGTCAACGAGTACGCCAACCTCGACGAGAAGACTCGCGAGAACCTGATCAACCTGCTCGCTTCGTTCAAGGACGAGCGCGCGGAGCCCGCACTGAAAGCGGCGTTCGAAGAATTCGGCAAGCGCGGCCGTGGCGGCAAGGACGTCAAGTGGGCTTCCCGCGCCGTGCGTGACATGAAGCTCAAGAGTGCGGCCCCCGCAGTGTTCGCCGCCTTCAAGAAGACCAAACCCTCCACCAAAGAGGGCGCTTACTACCGAGATCTGAACGAAGCTCTGCTGGCGATCGCCGATCCCTCTTGGTCGGCGGAGTTGATCCCGATGCTGGAGCAAGACTTCCCAAATCCCAAAGACAAGAAGAAACCCGGCGCCGTTCAGGAGATGCGCGACAAGGCGTACCAGACGATCACCGCAGCACAGGTACTCGGCGAGATCGGTTCGGCGGACGCAGTCAGGCCACTGATCAAGGTGCTACTGGATCCCGCCAAGGCCGATGCTGGCAACGAATGCTTGTTGGCGTTGACGAAGATCGGCAAACCCTCGGTGGACGCCGCGGTCAAGCTGCTCAAGGACGAAGACAAAGAGCTCGCTGAGTACATGCAGCGACGCATTCAGAAGGTGACCGGTGCCGACAAGCCACCGGGCGGCAAGCCCCACGTCGCTCAGGCGGCTCTCATTCTCGGGGCCATCGGGCGCCCCGAAGCCATCCAACCGATGATGGCGGCCTACGACGCTGCAAAGGACGACGCCGACAAGGTGCAGTTCCTTTCGTCGCTGGCCATGCTGCCGCACACCCCGGAGGTGAAGAAGAAGTTCATGACCGAGCTCAAGGGCATCGGGGCCGACGTGCGTGTCGGTGGGGCCAGCGCCCTGCAAGCACTGTCGGAACCTGCGACGTTGTTCTTCGACCCCGCTGCAGCTGACCTCCTCGTCGACCGCGCTGGTGACATGAAGGACGACGACGTGGGCAAGTCGCTGCTCGCCCTTGCCGCCATGAAGGTGATGGATTCGTCCAACGCCGCCAAGGTCGGACGCCTCGTCAAGTCGCTGCCCAAGGGTGAAGGCGCCCTGGAGAAGCACATGGAGAAGGTCAAGAAGGGCTTCGAGCAGACCAAGAAGGTGCTCGACACCTGTAAGAAGGACACCAAGTGCTATCTCGATGAGGCCAGCAAGAACGAGAACCAGAGCGACAAGACCCAGCTCATCGGCATGAAGGCGCTCTACATGGTCGGTGTGTACGGCGGTCCGGGCTCGGCAGACGCCATCATCGAGGCGCTGCCCAACCTCAACGAAGGGTCGCTGCGCTACGTTGCCGGTCAGATCATCGATCACCACCACCCCAAGGGCTCCGAGGAGATCGCGAAGAAGCTCGAAGCCATCGTGGACGCAAACAAGAAGTCGATGGACCGCGGCAAAGCAGCCAACGACAAGCCCCTGCGCGACGCGATGTACCGCCTACGCGCCCGCACCTGACAGACGTCAGCGCGATCGAATGCAGAAGCCCAGCCGTCAATCGGCTGGGCTTTTTGCTTTGGTACTGCCCGATGCGAAGCTCCGGCCCCTTCAAGCTGCAACCACCAAGCGAACGCGCCACGGCGGTCCCGCACGGCGTTTTCGCGAGGTCTCAGACTTCCTGTCGGCGCAAGGCCACACGACGCAGCACTCCTGAGACGGGGTGAATCGAGCCCGCGTGCGTTGTCGTCAGCACTCCACAGGGTTGCAGCGATTTCAGATGGGATACGGATCGCCCAACAGCTCCAACTCGGCGAGGGCTTGCTTCAAGGCGGCAACGTGCACGGCACCTCCGCTGGCCGGCAGCACTCGCAAGACGCGTTGGTCCTTGCCGATCAGGTAGCTGGCGGCCATACCCGGCTTCAGGCCAAAAACCTGATGAACACTCTGGTTTTGGTCGGCCAGCAGCAGGTGGGGCAACTTGTGCTCCGAGCTGAAGTCCCGATGAACGACCGTGCCCTCGGTGGACACGCCAAAGACCATGCTCAGGTGCGAGTTCAGATCCAGCCACGAGTCACGCATCGCGACGGCGATGTCCGTGCACAGTGGCGCCCGATCGTTGGGACAGAAGTAGACCACCACCGGCTTGTCCAGGAACTCGCTCAGCGAGACACGTTGCCCAGTATGGGCCAGCGCCTTGAAATCGTAGACTTCCTGCCCAGCGGTCAGGGGAGCAGAGGGAGTCGGTGCCTGTTCGTTCTCCAGGGCCTCGACTGGAGTCGTCTGCTCTTGCTTCTGCGAGCTCTGCGCGGGCTTTTCCTCGCCTTTGCAGCTGGCCAGCGCAGCGGCGAAGAGAACCATCGTCGTGAGCCCTCTGATTGTCGGAACTCTCTGAATCAGCATACCTACTGGATGTTGTACTCACGCAGGCGCCGATAGAAAGTCCGTCGTGGGATCCCGCTCAGCTCGGCCGCCTTGACACGGTTCCAGTTGCAGGCTTCGAGCGCAGCGATGATGCGGTCCTTCTCCGTCCGCCGGTGCTCCGAGAGGGTTCCCTTGGTGCTGCGCTGAGAGGGCTTGCCCGCTGCCGACGCGGGTGGCGCGACGACGGGCCGGGACGAGGGTACTGCAGCCAACTCGTCAGGCAAGTCGATATCTGCGGCGTCGATCTCGGGCTCTTCGCTGAGCACCCAAGCGTTGAGCAGCACGTGCTCCAACTGCCGAACGTTGCCGGGCCAGGAAAATCGAGCCAGGCGCCGCAGGGCGTCCTTGCTCAAGGTGCGGCGCTCGCGCTTGTAACGCGCCGCGAAGATCGTCAGGAAGTGGTCCACGAGCAGAGGAATGTCGTCCAAGCGCTCGCGCAGTGGCGGCAACTCCACACCCACCACGTGAATGCGATAGTAGAGGTCTTCCCGGAACTTCCCCTGTTCTACGAGCGCCTCCAAGTCCCGGTGCGTGGCAAAGATGAATCGACAATCCACGGGCTCCTCGCGAGTCCCGCCCACCGGGCGCACCTTGCGCTCTTGTAGCACTCGCAGCAGACCGGCTTGCATCTTGTGGGGCATCTCACCGATCTCGTCGAGGAGCACCGTGCCGCCTTGTGCTTCGCGGATCAGACCCTTGCGCTCACGGTCAGCGCCGGTAAACGCGCCTCGTACGTGCCCGAACAGCTCACTTTCCAACAGGTGCTCCGGGATCGCCCCGCAATTGACGCCGAGGAACGGCATCTTACCGCGCGACGAACCACGGTGAATGGCTCGCGCAGCGACTTCTTTGCCAGTGCCACTCTCACCGGTGATGAGCACCGGCACGTCGGTATCCTTGACGCGCTCGATGAGCGAATAGCAGCGCCGCATCGACGTGCTGGTGCCGACCATCCCCAGATAGCCGAAATGACTATCGAGGGTGTTGCGAGCGGTCCGCAACTTCTGGCGCGCTCGCTTCAACGCCGCCGTGCGATCGCCCAAAGCTTCCTGGAGGCGCTCCTGAGCGGCGCGCAGCTCTTTGTTGACCGCTGCCAGTTCCTCGTTGCGAGCGATGTTTTCGTTCAGCAAGCGAGCGGTCTCCAGAGCTAGCGCTACCTGATCGGCGAAGAGCTGCAGCGTGGGCAGCTCTTGCTCGAAGCCCTTGCCTGGGCGTCGTCGCGTCTCGACGTACAGCGCACCGCTCGGCTCCCCGTAGCGACCCATGATGGGTACACACGCCACCGACTCCAGCAGCATCTGGTGCACACTCGCGTAGCCGCGCATGCGTGAATCGTTGCGAGCCTCCATGCTGGCCATGGGTTCTCGCGTGTCGATCACGGTTTCGGCGATCGAGCGAGAGAACTGCAGATGCTCGCTGTCTCCAGATCGTGTGCTGCTCGAGTGCACGACCAGCTCTCCCGAGTGTTCATCTCGCAGAATGACGAACCCGCGTTCGGCCCGGAGCAGCTCCACGGCGTGAGCGATCACCTTGGCCAACAGCTTGGTGAGATCGATCTCGCCCAAGATGTCGCGGTTGATCTCGAGCAAGCGCGCCAAACGCTGCTCGAGTGGGGTGGAGAGCATCGTCGAGATCGCCGAGCGGCTCACACTCTCCGTGGAGAACGTCGGGTAGGCCGCGTGATGCGTCGATGCCGTGCCGAGATGACTATCGACGCGAGCACGCAGCTCACGGCGACGAGGGTCGTTCCAGAAGACTTCGCGCAAGTCTCGCGGCAAGCGCGTCGCGATCTCTTCGAGCACCGCGACGGCTTCGGTGCGGTCGCGCCGAGCCATGACCGGTTGCCCCGACTCTTCCTCCAACTCCGCACGAGCACTGAGCAAACGCCAAACCCAGTCTTTTTGCTGGGCTTCGCGCGCGGCTTTCAGACCGTCCTCCAACGCTCGGCGCACCTCGCCTTCGTCCCCGGCAACACGAGCCACGCGAGCGGTCGCCAACAACACGAGCGCACGGTGCGCCGTCGCGTCTCCCAACTGCTCCTTCGCGGTCTGTACTTCGGCGCGCAGCATTTCCAGATCGGGATCAGCACTGGCGGCGGCAACGAGCACTGCCTCCAAGCGCGCTTCGGCCCCATCGACACCCGAGCCGATCTTTTCGTACCCCTCGGCGCAGCGGCGATATTCTTCGATGGCCCGCTGCCGTTCACCGGTCTGCGCGAAGAGCTCCGCCTTGAGACCGTGCAGTTGCGCCGTCCCGTTGGCGGTCAGTTGGTCTTTTTCGGCATCGAGAGCTTCGATGCTGGTTCGAGCGCGTGCCAGACGGCCCAGGTAGAGGTCGGCATTGGCGAGATTCGCCAGCGCCAACCGCACCGTCGCCTGACGGCCCGAGCGACGCCCCATGTCGACCGCCGCCTCGTAGTGCTCGATAGCCTCTCCGATGTCGCCCCGCCAACGGTAGAGCGCTGCGAGATTGAGCTGAACGGTTCCCAGAATGCTCGCATCCCCGGCGTTCTGGGCGCAGGTCAACGCCTCTTGGTAGGCCTTCTCAGCCCGCTCGGCGTCGTCACCCCGCCAATAGACGAGCCCCAGTCCGACGTAGGCCATGCCACACGTGCGCGTGTCCGCCGCATCGTGGGCGATCTCCACCGCACGCAGCAACGAGCGCTCCGCGGCGTCGCGATCGTCGATGTGACTCAGAGCCAGACCCTCGAACACCAAGGCTTCGGCACCGATAGTGCCCCCCGCGTCGCGAGTTTCCGCGAACAGTTCGAGAGCGCGCTTGTACTCCGCGAGAGCCACATAGGAGCGTCCGAGCCAGACTTTCCAAGCGATGGCTTCACGACTGCCAGCACGTGCCTCGGCCTCTGCTTCGACCTCCTGCAGCACGGCCAGCGCCCCGCGAGCATCGCTCAAACCGACGCGCAAGCGAGCCTGAGCGACGGCCAACACCAGCGGGTCCCCATCCTCGACCAACTCGAGTGCCGTCTTGGCTTCGTTCCAACGCCCCCGAGCCAGCAAGTCCAGCGCACGCTCCAACGGATCGCCCACCGGCAGCACGGAGGCCCCCGCCGCACCGAAGAGCACGCGATCGACGTCGTCGTCGGAAACGACCGGCGTCTTCGCCAACAGGCCCACGTAGCGCTTGAGTTCACCTGGCAGGCCCATCGCTCCGGTGTTGATGCGCTTCGCCATGCGGTCGGTCAGCGACGGGATCGCCTTGCGCAGCAACTCGATGGCAGCATGTTCACCAAGTGGTGGCACCTCGAAATTCTTCGCTTCGCCGCCAAAACTGTTCGCGCCGCCGGTGATCACGCGAGCGCCGTCTTGCCGGGCCGACTCAATCACGCGGTGCGCCTCGTCGTCCAGATTATCGGCGTCGTCCACCAGCAGGAAGACGTCCCCAGCCTCTTTGCTGGCTTCGACTTCTGCCGCGACCGCAGCGGCGTTCTTGGCCATGAACTCGTCCACCCAGACGAGCTGATGTCCCTCGACGCCCAAAGACCAAGCAAGCCGACGCAAGAGCACACTGCGCCCCGAGCCGAAGCGGCCGAGCACACGCAGAACGCCACCTGGTTCCAAAGCGATGACCTGCTGCACGAGCCTACCGGAAGTGCTCTCGATCCCGAGCACCGGCCACAACGCCGTCGGATCCAGAGCGTCATCGGTGGCGCGTTCGATACCTGCGGCGCGACGGAGAGCGACCGCGAACTCGTCCGCGGAAGGGTGCCTCTCGTCGGGTTCGACGGCGGTTGCCCGCTGCGCAATGCGCAGCAAGGTCGGCACCAAGGGACCACTGAGGGAGCCTTCCCCGCGTTCGACGGCCTCTCGCAAAGTGACGCCCAGGGCGTACACCTCGGCCCGCACCGTCAGCGGCTTGCCTGCCAAGAGTTCGGGGGCGGCGTACTTCGGCGTCAGGCCCGGCGCGGTGATACCGCGGTCGCGCCAGGGTGCGGCCAAGCCCAAGTCCACCAAGGTGGCTTCGTTGTTCTCGCCCACGATGATGTTCGCCGGTTTGACATCACCGTGAAAGAAGCCCGCGCGATGCACGTGCGTGAGCTGTTCGGCGGCACTCGCCAAAGCTGCCAGGATGTGCAGCGTCGGCGCGCTGCCGCGCATCATCTCCTCCAGGCTCGTGCCGGGCACGAGTTCACGCACCATGTATGGACGTGCGCTCTCCGGCAATCGGCCGAAGCGGTACACCCGCGGCACGCCTAGGCCCTCCAGGCCGGAAAGCGCCACCGCTTCGCGGACCAAGGCCGCCATCTCGTGTTCGGTGGCGTTGGCCGTTAGCACCTTCAGAGCGCAATGCTCGCCGGTGTGACGGTCACGAACCTCCCACACTTCACCGCCGCCGCCCGTGCCCAAGCGGTCGAGCGCTTCGTAGCGGGCTGGGAATCTGAGATTAGCACTCATGCATGAAATAGCCGCGGCCGCGCGAGGGAGGCCCCCGCACGGCACGCGTCAACTGCCCGCGCTTCAGAGTCCGTACTGGACCCCCGCGCCCAAGAACGCACCCGTGAACATCAGTCCGAGCTCTGCGTGCAAGACGAAGTTCTTGTGAGCCTTGTAGCGCATGCCGAAGTTGCCCGACACCCAAGGGAAGACCAACGGGCTCGAGCCGCCGTCGGCCCAGCTGGGCTCCACGTAACCGTTGAAGTGGTCGTCGGTCGTGGTGCAGTAGAACGCACTAGGATTGCGAACATCGTTGCAGCGCTGCAGATCGTCGACGTTGGTGGGCGGACCGTTGGGGTCGTACGCTTCTTCGCGCACCAAGTCCCCGAACACGACGCCCAGACCCACGCCGGCACCGTACGTCAGCGAGAAGCCCGGACTGAACTCGTCCGAACTCCACATGAAGTCGGAGCCGAGGAAGAGGATCTTGTAGTTGGCGTCGATGATCTCCCACGCGTCCTCATCATCGCTCGCGCCTTTGAACGGAGTATCCTCCATCGTGTAGAAGCCGAGCTGTGCGAACAGCTGGTACTCCATGTCGTTCCTACGGATCGCAAACTCGAGGCCCGGCGTGTGCGCGAACAAGCTGGCACCGCCGTCGGCAAACAAGCCGATCACGAACTCCGGGATGATCACGTTGCGGTAACGCGCGCCGAGAAACAGGTACGTCTTGTCCCGCTGCTCCTGCACGCCTTCGAGGGCATCGGCCACCGCCGCCTCGTCAACCTGTGCCTCCGCCTGGGTACCGCCGCCTTCCCCCTCGGCTGCAGTCCCTTCAGCGGCCCCGCCTTCCGCCTCTTGAGCCCAAGAAATCGACGACGCCAACAGGGTCGCGCACGCCAACATCGCTCCAATTACACTTCGCTTCATCGCCCACACTCCTCCAACTTTTCTGGCTCGCGATTGTGCCAAAACTGGCGCGGAGTGTGCCAAGCGCTGT
This sequence comes from Polyangiaceae bacterium, assembly GCA_050301735.1. Lineage (GTDB taxonomy): Bacteria > Myxococcota_A > Polyangia > Polyangiales > Polyangiaceae > SZUA-265. The sequence goes on from JBNKZR010000120.1 coordinate 8,726, forward strand.
GCCAGAAAGCAATGGCAAGCATTGGCCAATCGCGCGATCTGACATGCGACACACCACGCTCGACACTGCGGGCCGGCTGAGGGCGCACTCGCCGCCCCTCGCACGACGATGACAAAACGCCGCGAGCGCCCTTCGAAACGAAGCGCGCTCGCGAAAGAACGGTGGGGCTCAGCCCCGCCGCCACCGTGGGCGGTGCTCAGGTATCCTTGGCGTCACCCCGGGCGAAGATCGACGCCACGTAGTTGAGCACGTCGGTGGCGCTGACTTCGTTGTAGCCGAAGTAGCGCATCAGGCGGCTCTTGATGATGTCGATCTTCTCCTGCGTCTCTTTGTCGACCACGGCGGAGACGAGCGTCTTGAGCTTGATGCTGTCCTTCTGGTCTTCGAACAGCTTCAACTCCAACGCTCGACGCAAGCGGTCGTTGCTCTGCCAATCGAACTTCTTGCCCTCGATGGCCTTGGCACCGATGTAGTTCATGATCTCGCGACGGAAGTCGTCCTTGCGATTCTCGGGGATCTCGATCTTCTCTTCGATCGCCCGCATCATGCGCTCATCGGGCTCTTCGTCTTGCCCGGTGTAGCGGTTCTTGACCTTCTCTTTGAGGGTGTAGGCCTTGATGTTGTCGATGTAGTTCGCCGCCAACTTGCCGATCGCCTCTTCGTCCGCACTGATCGCGCGCTGGACCTCGTTCTTGACGATCTCGTCGTACTCGGACTTGACGATACCGATCAGCTCCTTGTAGCGCTTGCGCTGGTCTTCGTTCGTGATCAGCGAATGGTTCGTCAGGCCCTTTTCGAGTTCGTTGAGGACCATGAAGGGGTTGATCGTGCCCTCCCCCAGGTCGCTGACGAGAGCGTTGGATATCTTGTCCTGCACGTAGCGCGGACTGATGCCACTCATGCCCTCGTTCTTGCTCTCTTTGCGCAGCTCCTTGACCGTATCTTGCGTGTAGCCCGGCAAGACCTTGCCGTCGTACAGCTTCATCTTCTGCAGCAGCTGCAAGTTGTGCTTCTTGGGCTCTTCCAGCCGGGTCAGTACCGCCCACATCGCTGCCACTTCCGTCGTGTGGGGGGCGATGTGCTTGCCCTTGACGCGCTGCTGGTTGAACTCCTTTTCGTAGATGCGGATTTCGTCGCTCAAACGAGTGATGTAGGGCACGTCGATCTTGATCGTACGATCGCGCAACGCCTCCATGAACTCGTTGTTCACCAATCGACGGTACTCCGCCTCGTTGGTGTGCCCGATGATGACTTCGTCGATATCCGTCTGGGCGAACTTCTTGGGCTTGATCTTGTGCTCCTGCGACGCACCCAGCAGGTCGTAGAGAAACGCGACGTCGAGCTTCAGCATCTCCACGAATTCGATCACGCCGCGGTTGGCGATGTTGAACTCACCGTCGAAGTTGAACGCGCGCGGGTCCGAGTCAGACCCGTACTCTGCGATCTTGCGGTAGTTGATGTCGCCGGTGAGCTCCGTCGAATCTTGGTTCTTCTCGTCCTTGGGTTGGAAGGTACCGATACCGATACGATCCTTCTCGCTCAGGACGAGGCGGCGGACGCGGACGTGCTTGGACACGACCTTGCCCCAGTCGCCGCCATACTTCATCATCAGCCCCTGAAAGATGAAGCGACTTGCAGGGTCCAGATCACCTTCGACGCGCACCCGGAACAACTCGCTGGATAGCTCCAGCTCGTCGATGGCCTTCTCACGCCACTCCTGCGGGATCAGACGCAACGGCTCGTCGTTCATCGGCGAGTCGAACTCGTCCTCGTTGCCACTCGCGAGCCCCGTGCCTTTGAGGTTGACCCACTTGAACGTGTAGATCGCGCCGTCAGGGGTTCGCGAATAGGCCTCCAGCCCCTTCTTGAGCAGACGCGCAATCGTGCTCTTGCTGGAACCAACGGGACCGTGGAGCAAGAGCACGCGACGCTCGGGGCCATACCCCTCGGCAGCTGCTTTGAGCACGTTCATCAGCCGCATCAAGGGAATGTCGAGGCCATAGACGGCGTCTTTGCCGCTGTCGACGGGATCACGGAAGAAGTTGTATCGGGTCAGCTTCTTCTTGTTGTCGATGTACTCGTCCGTGCCGTACGACAGCACCATGTCATAGACGCGTTGAAACGCGTTGCGAGTGATCTTCGGGCGCTCGCGGACGAGCTGAAGATACTCTTCGAACGTGCCATCCCACGACAGGTCGCGGTACAGATCGTAGTCTTGCAGTTGAGCAACTCGAGAGGTGAGCTCTCCTGGGTCTAAAGCCACGTAACCTCCATTGGTTTGCACACAATAGCAGCAAAAACGAGCGGTGCGCCAATCAGCGACTTTTTGACCAGAGCACATGCAGGCCGGCGGCTTCTTCGGCCGACTTACATCTGCCACCACAGCTGTATGCCCGCTGGCCCACGGCGCGTGCAAGCTGGCCAAAGACGGAAAAACCCGCGCTGTGCTTCGAGTCAGTCCCGCACCCAGCTGACCAGCCTCAGGGCGAGCCGCTCGAGGCGATCGCATCGACGACCTCGTAGAAGGCGCGCTTCGGCACCCCAGCCGCGCGCAACCCGACCGAGCAGCGCGCCAGAATCGCGCCTTCACTGACCTGAGGGGTCGCGTCAGCAGACATCGGGTAGTCCATGAGGTAGGTGGCGCAGTCGGATTCTGTGGGTTCGTCGAGGGTAGCCGTCAGAAACGGGATCTGGTCCCCCCGGCCAACCAAATCTTCGAATAGATTCTTGAAGAAGCGTTCTTGCTTTTCTTCGGTGCTGTCCGCCGCCGATGCACTGGGGTAGGCCACTTCGCGGAAGAACACGGGTTTGCCGGCAGACATGATCGGCGTCAACCGCGGCGAGAGGTACTCCCCCGGCTCGGTCGAACTCGAAGCGCGTCCACGCGAATCGATGGCAAACCAAGAGACGGAGACAGCCTGCGCTGCCGCCAGCCAGCGACTCAGTTCGAGCGAAGAGTCACCCCACGCATTGGCGGTGGTGCTGAAGCTGACCAGTGTCGTTTCCGGTCGCAGTGGGTGCAGGGTCGCGTAATCGATGAAGCCGTCCACGAGTTCGACGAGGCCGGCGCGCTCGGCACTCGCGAGATTGACCAGACTGACGTCCAGCCCTTCGCCGATGGAGATGGCGAACAAGTTGATGCCCCGCTCGAAGATCCGATCGATAACCTCGTACAAGTCATCCGTCGGCGTCGGTGACAGCGCCGGGACGAGGCGTCGCGCCCCACTGACCACGTCGATTGAGAAGAGCACGTTGACGCTCTCGGAAGAGAACAGTTCGGCGCGGTCGAGTGCGGCATCCAACGCCGCGCCGTCATCGGCGGCCCATAGGTAGTCCACCGTCGTGCTTCTGGCGCCGAGGGTGATCACTTCCAGATCCGCGAGTACGCCGTCGTTGGGCCCGTTGCTCAACCCAACGCGCACGGGGACGAGCGGCGGAGGCACCGCGGCGTCCGTCGTCGTGGGTGCCGCGTCGGGGGGCGTCGCGTCGGGTATGGCGGGATCCTCGACATCCGCCGGGGGTAGCCCGGGGCCAGCTTCGGTTTGCGCAGCTGCCGAGTCGCCCGCGTCGACCTCAGCGCTCGGCTCGGGATCCTGATCGCAGGCGCTCGAGCTTCCGAAGCCGACGAACGCGAGGGCTATGAAGACGCTCCGAAGCTTCATGGACGTGTTGTTCCATAGCACCGTCGCCAGGTCGAGGGCTTGCAGCCCGGCGTCGCGGCAGCGCTAAATGGGCGAGCACGATTGTCGGTCAGTTTTTCTGGCCCCGGTTGGGTGAGGGCCCGAAAAACTGCCCTATTGCAGTCGTTTTCTCGACTCCATTCTCTGTTGCATCGAATGAGCGATCGCGAATCGCGCTCGCTCATTTAGCCCACACTCAATCGTCGAGGGCGGGCACCAAGTCCACGGGATCGGACGGCGCGCCGCTCTGCACGGCCCCATCCCAATTCCAGTAGATGAAACGGGGGTTCGACGCCCCATCCAACAACACGTCGACACGCAGGGGCTCACCTGGATCGGTTTCGAAAGTCAGCCCGTCGATGTCACTGCCGGTCAGCGCCAACCATTGTAGCGCCCCGGAATCTATCCGGAATACGTCGTCGGAACGCTCGGCGTCCCAGATCTCGATGGCACGCAAGCGCGCCCCCGGCGCAACGCTGACCACCACGTCCCAATCGCAGGCGTAGCCCGAATAGTCAGAATCACAGGCGGTCATCAGCGTCCATTGGCCGGCGCTGCTCGTTTCGAGGAAGAGCCCGGCGCCGACGCCCGGCTGCACGTCGATCCCCACGTCGGGTTCGATACCCACCTCGGCAACGTGCAGCCCAAAAGGCTCCGCCTCCGCATCACTGCGGCTCCCGCACGCTGGAGAAAATGCGATTGCGAGCGCCAACGGAGCGAGGCGAAAGCTCATGGCGCGGATCTTACGCGGCTTCGCGACGGGGCGAAACGACGAGGAGCGCGCTGGGGTGCAACGCGCCGCGGGGGAGCCGCCCGTCGGCCACTCGAGCCCGGCGCCCTGGGCCGCTTTTCGCCATCGGTGTCCCAGATCGATTTCTTCTCCGTCTTCCTGGTGCTGCTTTTTTTGGACTTGCTCCTCTTGGTCTTGGAGTCCGTCTTCTTGTTCTTGCTTTCGGAGCTGCGCTTCGTCTTGGGCGACTGCCGGCGCTGGCCGTCCGTGCTGGGCACCTGCTTCAATCGCTGCGGCTCGACGCGCACTTTCTTGCCGCTGCCAGCGGAGCTCCGGGGGGTGGTCTTGCGCTGCCCTTGCCGGGGCTCGACCTTTCGACGTTGGGGTGTTTCACCAGCGTTCTTCAGCCGCTGACCCGAAGCGTCCACCTTGCGGCCGGGAGCGGGGGCGGGCCGCTTCGCGGGACCGGGCGCCTTCGTCCCGGGAGCGGGGCGACGCGGTGCAGCTCGCTGTGCGTCACGCCGAGCGGGATCGGTACCGCGACGCACTCCCGCAGCGGGAGCGCGCGTGTCGGCGGCAGAACGTCGCACGCCGGTTGCGGGACGTCGCACGCCGGAGGAGCCGGCTGAAGTCGCGCTCGTGGGCGTCGCGGCCTGGGACGTCACCCGATAGCGCTGCAAAGAGAGCGAGCGGCTATCCGCGGGCACCCGTCCCGAGGGACGTGCTCGTGCTGGAACGCGTTCGATGGGTGGCGAGTAGTAGCGGCCCGGTGGCGCGCCTCGGGGGTGGTAGTGGTGCGAGTGGCGCGCGATCCAGCGCACCCGCGACGGCTGATAGATGACGTAGCTGTACACCGACGGATAGAAGGCGTAGCCGACGGGCACGAACACGTACGGAGCGTAAGGTACGGTGCCGATCCAAACGGCGACGCCCGCGCGCCAAACGTAGCGCGGCGGCATCGGCGCCCAACCGATGTACGGATCGTTGGACACCCGGAATGTCACCCAGGCATGGGAGTAGCGCCGGCCGGGGATCCACATCCAACCCGCCGTGGGCCCCCAAACCCAACGCCCGTAGTGGAAGGTGATCCAGCCAAAGGGATAGTCGCTGACCCAGATCCATTGGTTGTCGGCCGTCAGGGCCCAGTGCCCCCGAGTGACGTACGGCGCGAACTGGGTGCCGACGACTGCGGGATAGGGCACCCAGACCGTGCCGTAGCGTGGATGCTCCTGCCACTGACCGTAGGGCTCCAGGTGCTGGTCGAAATCCGAAAGCGCGGACGCGTCGGTGTCGTCGACTTGCTGTTCCTGTTCCGCAGCGGGTGGTGCTGCGCCGGCACCCTCGGGGGGCGCCGCGGTAGCTTGCGGCGCTTGCTGATCAGCGTCCTGCTCGGGTGTCACCGTGGGCGAGTCGGCAGCTCCCGCTGGCGACACATCGCCCGCGTTTCCCGAACCCTGAGTGTCGGACAGAGGCTGGAGCGCCCCGTCGGCTTGCGCTTGGATCTGCAGCGGGCTCGCCTGTCCGGACCAATCCCAACCAGGTACTTCGGGCTCGGCCTGACCACTGCCGCACGCGAGTAGCAGGGCGCCGAACACAAACGAGACGCCGAGCAGCAACAGGACGGCGTAGCGGGAGTGGGCACGGGATGGACGAGTCCGGAACATGGCGAATGACTTTCGATTATCGAGCGCCATCGCGCTCGGTTGCCTATTGAGAACCCGTCCGCTGAAAAAGCTCAGTCCCGACGCTGGGGATCGGTTGCAACGCAAGAACAGGCCTATGCTAAGGCGTCGAACAGGCGCCGCCACCGGTCGCTGCGCTGGCGCAGGCCGGAGCACGCTCAGAGACGAGTCATCCCGGCATGTTGGATTTCGAAGAGGCACGACGCAGAATTTTGCAGCAGACCCCCAGGTTGGCCAGCGAACGGGTCCCACTGAGCGAGGCGTGCGGCCGCGTGCTCGCTCGAGACGTGACGGCGCCGCGGGGGTTGCCGGAAGCGGACACCAGCGCCATGGACGGATACGCGCTGTCGAGCGCTGACCTTCCCGCGGGGCAACCGAAGCGCGTCGCGGTGAGCGGCGAAAGCCGTGCAGGCGCTGCACTGGACCGCCTGTCTCCCGGCACTGCCTGTCGCATCTTCACGGGCGCGTTGCTGCCCCAGGGGGCCGACTGCGTGATCTTGCAGGAGGACGTCACTCGCGACGGCGAACACATCGAGTTCGCCGAGATCCCCGACGCGGGACAGCACGTGCGCGCAGCCGGCAGCGATCTTGCCGCGGGTGCCATCGCGCTCGGACGTGGTGTGCGCCTGGATGGCTACGGCGTGGGTGTCGTCGCGGCCATGGACGTGGCCGAGGTGGAAGTGAGTCGACGGCCCCAGGTCAGCATCATCTGCACCGGTGACGAACTGCGTGCGCCCGGTTCGCCACATCGCTTGGGCACGATCCCCGAGTCGAACGGTGCGGCACTCGCGGCGCTGGTCCGAGCAGCGGGAGCCGTGGCTGAGGTTGCCCCGTTGGTCGGGGACGACCCCGAGCGCACGCGCGAGGAAATCGCGGGCGTTCTCGGGACGGCGGACGTGCTGCTCACCGTGGGCGGCGTCAGTGTTGGCGATCACGACGTCGTTCGAGACGCGTTGGTCGCGGCTGGCGCCAGCATCGAGTTCTGGAAGGTCCGCATCAAACCGGGCAAGCCCCTGGTGTTCGCCCGCTGCGGAAAGACCCTGGTGCTCGGTCTGCCGGGCAACCCCGTCTCCGCCCAGTTGACGTTCTCGCTCTTCGGGCTACCGCTCTTGCGCACACTGCAAGGCCAGCGTGACGTCCTACCCAAAGCTAGCTGGGGAGTGCTCGACGCGCCGCTGAAGCAACGCCCGGGTCGCCTGGGTTTTCATCGAGTGCGCGTGGATGGCGAGCGGGTGCTGGCGCTGTCCAATCAGAGTTCGGGCTCCACGCTGTCGCTGGCCGACGCCGACGCGCTGGCCATCGTGCCGGCAGACTCCGAGGGACTGCCCGCCGGAGCGCGCGTCGAGTTGTTGCCACTGGACCGACTCTGAACCTTCTTGGGAACGACTCGAGATGGAAGACAAGAGGCCGTCATGACACACGATTCGACAGGCCTCGTGGTGGGCATCTTCGTGGGGGGCCGAGGCCGCCGTATGGGCGGACGCGCCAAGGGGCTCTTGTCCGCACCCGACGGACTGCCGATCATCGAACGCACCCTCGCTGCGGCTCGACGCGCCTTCGGCGGGGCCCCCATCTTCTTGGTCGGCGAACACCCCGCCTACGCCCACCTGAAGGAGCAACGGCTGGCGGACGATCCGGCGGGCATCGGGCCGTTGGGGGGCTTGCGAGCGCTGCTGCTGCGCGCCGGGGCTGGGGCTGCCGTAGCGTTAGCCTGCGACATGCCATTCCTCAGTGATGACGTCTTGCGGCGGCTAGGCACCGAAGCCCCCGAGGCTCCGGCGTTGGCGGCTCGAATCGAGGGGCGCTGGCAACCGCTGTGCGCCCGCTACCGCGCCGATGCGGCCTTACCCGTAACGAACGAGCTCATCTCGACGGGCAAACACGGCCTGTTCCAGATCCTGAACCGCCTCGACACGAGCGAACTCGTCCTTTCCGACGCCGAAGCCAAGTCGCTGCGGGACTGGGACAGCCCCGCAGACATGAGCTAGAGGCGTTGGCGCTCACGTCGCCCCGGCGCTCACTTCTGGTACTTCTGTTTCCACTCGGCGTAGGGCATGCCGTAGATCAACTCGCGAGCCTCCAGGTCCTCCAGCTCGACGCCACGCTCGCCCGCCTCCGCGCGGTACCACTTCGCCAAACAGTTGCGACAGAAGCCAGCCAGGTTCATCAAGTCGATGTTCTGCACGTCGGTGCGCTCCTGCAGGTGCGCGACCAGACGACGAAAGGCCGCCGCTTCGATCTCCGTTCGTTTCGGATCTTCCACGCTCGGGAGGTAGCGCCGCCGAACTGCTGGGTCAACGGCCGAGCTCGGACTTTGGGCTTCAGTGGAGCCAAGTCTCGTTGCTGCGGTCGGACAGGCGCGACATCGGCGTCAATTCGGCTTGGAATTGACGAACGTAGGCGGCACGCGCTGCATCACGCAGCACGTGCGCGTCTTGGGCGAGCACGGTTTGAACCAGCGCCGCGAGCTGAGTGCGACGCAGGACTTTGCGCTCTCGCAACTCGGGAAGCAGCGTCAGCTCCTCGGCGATCGCCTCGTAGACGCCCAGGGCTGCGTAGGAGTAGGGCCCGCCCATGGTGCGGGAATCGAACAAGAAGCGCGCCAGCAAGGTGAGCTCGAGCAGCGGCGTGGGTTCGGCGCTGGCGATCGACGCCAGGTACGCGGACAACTCGTCGCGAGCACGCGCTGCCAACGAACCGGGGGGCACCGCCAGGGGATTTTCGACCGCCAAGCGTCGCACCAGCACCGGCGGCACTTCGAACAACTCGCGCCGGTAGTCGATGCGGTGCTGCACCTCGTGCCGCTCCACCGCTGCGACGTAGTTGTTGCGCAATTGCTCGAAGGCTGCGTGCGGCTCACGTTCGAGCAAACGGTCGTGCACCGCCTTCCACTCGCGCAGTTGCGCTCTGGGCACCTTGTGCTCCAACTCACCCAAGTAATCGGCTTCGGGAATGAGCCGTCGCGGTGCGACCAGACTCGTCCCCAAGCCACTCAAGGTGCTGCGCCAACTGCGCACCAGCCGCCGCCGCGCCGCC
>JBNKZR010000121.1:0-17849 GCA_050301735.1 Polyangiaceae bacterium
GCGTGATTTTACGAGTCCAACGGACTATCCACTGCGCCCACTCAGCTCGCTGCACCAGCAGCCCGCGCCGCCGCGGATGGCATGCACCCAGCGCAGCGCGGTGGCCCTTTGGGCAGACCGATAGCGCTTGCGACGCCGACGGCTTTAGTGATAGCCGTTGTCTCCCAGCAAAGGGAGCGAATTACATGCAAAGCCAGTTCATCCGCAATCTGCTGTGCCTCGGGCTTTTCGGGGTGACGAGCGCAGGCCTATCGGGCTGTGGTGCCGAAGAGGTCAAGTACGAGCCCAAGCCGGCCTACGCCGGTGAGAAGGCCGCTCTGCCTCCGGTGCCCAACGTGCCGCAAGACCCAATCAAGGTGGGCGATGCGTACACGGTATGGGGCGCGAGCTACCACCTGCGCAGCCGCGTCTACCACAGCACGATCGCCGGCAAGGACATCAAGCTGACGGGCTACATCGTCAAGACCAACATGCCCGACGCTCCCGAGTGTGCCGTGCACGAGACCGGCAAGGAAGATCCGGAAGACTGCAAGCCGCCGGTACCGACGTTCTGGGTCGCCGACAACGCCAACGCCGATCCCAAGGACGCGATCAAGGTGATGGGCTGGGCGTCCAACTACGCGCAGCTCTACGACGCGATCAAAGAGTACAAGAAGCGCGAGAAGCTCAAGGCGGACGACGAGAAGGAACCCCTGATGGACAACTTCTGGGGCGTTCAGATCCCCGATCCGTTGCCCATCAAGGGTGCCAAGGTCACCGTGAAAGGTGAGTACAAGTCGACCTTCACCAAGGCCACGACTGGTGCCGAAGCAGATCCCATCATGGGCGTGATGACCTACCAGAGCGTCGAATACCTCGAGAAGCCTGAGGAGAGGGCAACGCTCCCAGGCATGAAGGGCTGAACGCCTCGACGTACCTCCCGTGCAGCGTCGGCAACTGCCGACTCGACGCATGACGAACGCACCGCGCACTCCGCGGTGCGTTCGCGCATTTGGCCGCCGGAGGTTGGCGCGTGCCCGCCATCGGTCCGCATGCTCGGTGCACTGGGGTGGCGTGTTCCGGCAGCGGTCGCCCGCGAGCGACTCTCTCCGGAGGCAGGTGCTTCCCCTAGCGGCGCGTTGACGGACGCCCGCGCGTGTCGCGTTCCGGTGACGAAAGATCGGGCCTGTCGGGCGCTCGACGTCGACGAGTTTGCGACCATGTTCTTTGGTGTAATCTGCCGGTATCACTGTGCCCCTTTCGCCCCACCCGTCGCCCCCCGGACCGAGCCGTCGTCCCAAGCGCTGGTCCCAGGTCTCGGGCGCGGGTCGCCGCGGTGTGGTTGCGAGCCTCCTCGCGCTGTCGCTCCCAGCGTGCGCGTTTCGCAAGGAGTTTCCGCCGCAGCCCGTAGTTGCCGAGGTGGAGCTGCAGGGAGCGACCAGCGTCGAGACGAGCCCGATCCTCGCGGGTTTGGCAACCACCGAGTCCCAGCGCTTTCTCGGGATTTGGGACGGTGTCGCCTTCGAGTACGAAGTCTACGACCCCGAGTTGTTGAACAAGGATCTGCTCCGAGTCGAACGCTTCTTGCGGCGCAAAGGGTACTACGAGGCGAAGGTCGTCGCGGCACGTGTCATTGCTCTGGATGAGCATCGTGTACGGATCGAAATCCGCGTGCTCGAGGGGGCGCCGGTTATCACGACGTCGGTGACGCCCAGGGGACTCGAGGCGCTCCCCATCGACGTCAGCACCGCGGCGCTACGGGGTAACGTGCTACGCCCGGGCAAACCCTTCGACGAAGATGCCTACACGCGCTCCAAGCAACGCATCACCGACGTGCTGCGCGACTCGGGTTACGCCTTTGCCAAAGTGCAGGGCAAAGTCACGGTCGACATCGCAAGCCACTCCGCACAGGTCGAATACGACGTGATACCCGGCGTCGTCGCGCGCTACGGCGCCATCAGTGTCGAAGGGCTCGACGAGGTTCCGGAGAGCATCGTACGCGACAACTTGGCCCTGACGACGGGCGAACGCTTCTCCCAAGAAGAGCTCATCGACGCGCGCAAGGCGCTCAGCAACCTCAACGTGTTCACGAGCGTCGCCGTCATCGCCCAGACGGACAAAGCGCAAGGCAACGTCGTACCCATCAAGATCAGCGTCGACGAAACCGATCTGCGCACGCTCCGAGCCGGCGCCGGCATGCAGATCGACTCACTGCAGCTTTCAAACCACCTGACCCTGGGCTGGGAGGACAAGAGTTTCCTCGGCGGGCTGCGCCGCTTCGACATCGACGCAAAACCCGGCCTGGTCTACTACCCCACGCGATTCGGGAACTTGGTGACGCCCACTCGGGGGTTGTACCAACAACAGATCCGGGCACAGCTGCGACAACCATCGCTCTTCGAAGGCCGTACCTCGGGGATCCTTTCGAGCAGCTTCAGCGTCTATCCACTCTTGTACGCCGACAGCGGACCAGACGACGAGGTGATCGGGTTCTCCGAAGTCAAGGCGTCCGCTGCCGCGGAACGCGCCTTCTTTCGCCACCGGGTGGTCGTCTCTCCCTCCTACAATTGGCAGCTCGCCATGCCGGTGGACTACCAGAAGCTCACCATCGGCCCGGGGGTGCCGTCACGCGACGACCTGCTTCAGAACCTGATCATCGCCTACCCGGAACTCGCCGTCAGCCTGGATCTCCGCGACGACCGCTTCGACCCGCACGAGGGCGTGTTGCTCAGCGCCAGTCTTCAAATGGCCTCGCCAATCTTCGGCAGCGACGTGAGCGACTATCGCGTGCTCCCCGAAGCGCGCTTCTACGTGCCGATCTCCAAACGAGTCACTTTCGCCAGTCGCTTCACGACCGGCTTCCTCTTCGCGGACAACTACGGACAGACGCTGCAGGCCACGGAAGCGGACATCCCGGATAGGGACCTGGCACAAGATCAGCAGAAGCTACTGTTTCGCGGGTTCTTCTCAGGCGGGCCCAACTCCAACCGCGGTTACACGCTGCGCGGCGTGGGGCCCCACGGTGACGTACGCTTTCTTTCGAGAAACGTCGACTGCACGGCAAACCCGACCGTCAGAGATTGCAATCGCCCGTTGGGTGGGGTTTCTTTGTGGGAAGCTTCGGGCGAAGTCCGCTTCGTCATCATTGGACCCCTGCGCGGCGTCCTCTTCGTCGACGGCAGCGACGTGTTGCGCGAAGTCGGACTCGACCTTTCGGCCCCGCACCTATCTGTGGGCTCCGGGCTTCGCTACGCAACACCCATCGGTCCGGTGCGATTCGACGCAGGTTATCGCCTACCCTTTGCTCAGGACTTCAACCAACAAGCGGCAGAGGGCAATCCGCCGACACTCTTCGGACTGCCCATCGCGCTTCACTTGACGCTGGGGGAGGCGTTTTGAGCGAAACCCTCCCAGCTCCCCCACGCTCTTCGCCGCTGCGCACGGTGCTGTGGGCGATCGCGTCGGCCCTCGTCTTCCTGACGAGTTCAGTCGGCGGACTCCTGCTGCACGTAGGCACGCCAGCAATGCGCGCCACGATAGCCAGCCTGACGAACGAGCTCTTGAGCGACGTCTTCTACGGTCAACTTCGACTGGGGACCGTGGAAGACATCTCAGCACGTTCGATCAAATTGGGTCGCGTTCTGCTGTTCGACGAGCAGGGTGAACAGGTGCTGGCGTTGCAGGACGCCGAAGTCAAACTCGATTCAGTGGCGCTGATCTACGACATCTTCTTCGGCGGCACTCGGCTCGACATCGTGCTGACCCATGCTCGCGTCGAAGACGCCAGCGTCAAACTCATCCCCGAGCCAACGACCGGCGAGCCCACGCTATCTCGAGCGTTGACGCCCCGCCCCACCGAAGCCGAAAGCGACAAGAAGAAAAAAGAGCGCCGCTACGTGCGTGTCTACTTGCCCATCGTCGAACTCGGCAGCGTGCAAGGCGAGATCGATCTGGAAGGACTCGAGAACGTGCGGGCGACCTTGGCCAACGTTCACGGCAAGGTCCTGTTCAGCCCCAAGGGCATCGCCGTCGACGTCGACCGCTTCGGTACTAGCGTTTCTGGCATCTTGGGCATCGACGTTCGGGGCTCGGGCTCGTTTTCACTCCGCGCTCCAGGGCCTTTGCAGCTCGACTTCTCCGGTTTCGCAGACGAAGCGGAAATCCAGGCCCGGGTGGGTGTCGAGGATGGTCGGCTCGACGCAGAGGCTACGGTTCCGCGCCTTGCGCCGCGCACGATGAAGAAGTGGATTTCGGCCTGGCCACTACGCCAGCCCGTGAGTGCACGCGTGAAAGCCGCCGGCAAGCTGCCTCACCTCGATACGGAGGCCAAGTTCAGCTTGGGCGACGCGGAGATCGACATCCGTGGGCCGGTGGAGCTGACTGAAGCCGTCGACGCCAATCTCGACGTCCAACTCCACGACGTCGAACTGCACAGCCTGATCGAAGACGCCCCGCACGCTCGAGTCGAGGCGTCGGCCAAAGTGAATGTGCACGCCAAAGGCAACGACTACCGGGTGGGACTCGACGGAACGACGGAAGCGACCGCCATCGAGGGCGTACTCGTGCCGGCCGCACGATTCACCTTGGTTGCAGCCCCCGAGAGACTCAGTGGTGACGTTACCCTGCTGGAGCCAGGGGGCACCATCTTCGCCAAGGCGAAATACGAAGACGGACGCCTCGACGCCAAAGCCCGAGTGCCTGAGCTTCGCTTGCGCAATCACCGACGGCTCCCGGGGGGACTGCGCGGAATCTCCTCGCTGGAGGCACAGGTGCAACTGGAAGGAAAGCGACTGCACGCGACCGCAAAGGGTACCCTGCGCGACTTCGGCGTTGCCCCCGTCACCGCCGCCAGCGCAGCGTTCGAGGCGAGCTTCGATGCGGACACGGAGCGACTGTCCGAAGCCCGATTCTCGGCGGACGTCGACGCCACGGGCTTGGGCCTCGGTGCTCTGCAATTCGACCACGCGGAGGTGAGCGCGCGAGGCAATCGGCACAGCATCGACGTGGAGACGAAGCTATCCGCCGCGGGAGAACGGCGAATTGGCGCCCGAGGGCGGCTCCACAGCGACCTTTCCGTCACCAACGCGCACGTCACGCTCGAGCGAGGTCCGGTCAGCGCCGAAGCGGACGTCGCCAAGTTCGATTGGAAACGGCGCATCTTCGACATCCCACATGTCGCCATCCGCGGACGCGAGGGACGCCTGGAGGGACACATTCAACTGCAGCCAGGGCTTGCGGAAGGAGCGCTGTCTGCCCGAGACCTGAACGTCGCCCGCGTCCTGGGTCGCCTCGTCGGCACGGCCGTTCCCGTTGCTGGGCGCTTGGATCTCGACACGGAGTTTGCCATCGGCAGCGACCTGCAGCGCGGACGCCTGCAGGCATCCGTTTCGGGGTTGGCCGTCGACAACTGGGGGCACAGCGACGTCACGTTGCTCGCCCAGCTTGACGGGCGACAGCTGACTGGCGCCCTGCGAGGCAAAGATGAGCTCGGCTTCACCGTCGACGGCAAGTGGGACGCGCTCTTGGGTGGACACCCGTTGGAGTTGGCGTCCTTCGAGACCGTGACGGGCACGGCCGAGGTAGCGCTCTTGGGCGTTCCCACGGGGCCCATTGCACTGGCCCTCGACAACGAGTCCTTGCCCGAACTGGAAGGCAAACTCGGCGTGCGCGCACTCTTGCAGCGCACCGGTCCGACGGGGTTCCCCAACGCCTTTGTCGAAATCGGGGCCAGCGTGGAGCGCGCCCGCATAGCCTTCGGCGACGAACCCGAGGTGCTGTCCGACGTCAACACGTACTTCAGCGCCGCGTTCGACGCTGGATCCAACCAGCTCAACGGCGCTGGCAGCGTCAACGACGTGCACGGGGCGCTGGTGAATCTCTCGACGGCGTTGCCATTCGACCCCGAGGCTTGGTTCGGCGACGCTCGAGCCGCGTATCGGGAGTTCAAAACCGATCCCATCAACGTGTTGGCCAACGTTCCGGCGCGCAACATCTCGCAGCTTCCGTTGCTTGATGCGGATGGCGTCGAAGGCACGGTCGAGGCTCAGATCGCGCTGTTTGGCACCCTCACCGAACCACGCATCTCTTTGCTGGCGGACGCCCGGGACATGCAAGCGCCCGGTCTTCGCGCTGACACCCCGGTCTCCGTCAACCTCAATGGTCAATACGCGCCCACGACGGGTGACGTGGATCTCAAGGTGGTGGGCTCCTCCAACAGCCGCAGCGTACTTCTCGGTCGGCTCTATGGAACCGCCCCGTGGAGGACCGCAGCAACGGGCGAGGGCTGGGCGGTGGCGGCTCGAGCCGGCATCGACCGGATGCCACTTCAGCTGTTCACTCCCCTCGTGGAGCAGGACCTCGCCGGCTCGGTCAGCGGACAAATCGCCCTCATCCAAGGTAGTCACCCCGAGCTCAACGCGACTCTCGACTTCGACCAGCTGAGCTCTGGCCGTGCCGTCCTGGGCCACGGCACCCTCCAGCTCAAAGGAGAGCCTGGTCGAATTCTAGGAACGTTCGCCCTCGACGACCGTCGCCGCACGCTGAGTGTTCTGCTGAACGCGGGCGCCAATACCACTCAGGTCCCCTTTCCCAATCAACTCGAGACCGCCGACGTTTCAGTGCAGGCCAACGACTTCGATGCTGCGGCCTTGGCGCCAGCTGTGGAGTCGGTGCTGGCACGGCTGAGCGGCGATCTCGACGCCGAACTCCGAGTCTATCTCAAACGCGTCACGTCCGTGGAGCCTGGCGTGCCCCACGAATGGAAGACCTCGCTCGAGGGCGAGGCGCGCTTGAGCGATGGCAGCGCGTACATCGAAGCACTGGGGTTGGAGCTCCGCGACATCTCGCTCAACGCCATCGCCGAAACGTCGGCAGCAGGAACGACGCTCAGCCTCGAAGACATACGCGCCAAGGCGCGCTCCAGAGAGGAGAACCTGGAGGGTCAGGGCCGGCTGCTCGTGGAGGGGACGACCTTGAAGTCTGGCACGGCTGCGGTGCGCCTGCGTTCCGTCCCCATCACGCTGCAGGGCCTCAACCTGGGCAAAGCGCGTGGGCAGGCGTTGGCCAAGTTCGAACGCCGCCACGGTTGGGACAGGCCCGATCCATGGCATGGCAAGGACTACATGCTGTTCGAGATCGATCTCCTGGACTGGCAGATGGAAGCAGCGACCTCCGCGTCGCGGGAGCTGATCGATCTATCCGACAACTCCGACATCATCATCGTGCAGACGACCTCCGAGGAGCAAACGGATCCAGAAGCGATGCCCGTGCGCTTCATCGTTCATCTCGGCGAGCGAACGACGTTTGCGCTGGCGGATCTGCAAGTACCGCTACACGGCGACGTAGCCGTTGACATCTCCGGCGAGTCAACCATGACCGGCGAGCTGACCCTGCGCCGAGGGGGACGCGTGCCCATCTTCGGTCGGGTCTTCCGCATCGTGCGCGGGAGCCTGAAGCTCAATCCGCGAGAGCCGTCGAATCCGAACATCGACATCACCCTCGCGGGTCGCAGTGGAAGCGACGAGCCCATCTTCGTCAGCATCACTGGCACGCTCAAGGACCCCATCACGCAACCCGGGCCAGCCGAACTTCAGGCATTGCTCGGAGGTGGCGCTGCAACAGTCCTCGGAAGCGGGGTGCAAGCTCTGGGCGTCAATCAGCTTCTTGGCAACTCGGTACAGCTGAGGGTCAACGCCGCGGATGAGGAGGACGCAGAAACCAGCTACGGCGCCAGCATCCAGCTCGACGACGACCTGTGGTTTGAAGCAGCTTATCAGCGTGGCCAAGAGGCCACCCTGAACCAACAGCAAGGCGAGGTCGTCTCAGGAACCCTCGACTACCGCTTCCAGGAAAACTGGTCGCTGCGCACCAAGGTCGGCAACACCGGCGGCAGCATCGATCTCTTGTGGCAGTACCGCTACTGACTTGTCGAACCAGCGATCTCTCGTGGCGGTACCCGCTACTGAACATCGAACCATCCGAAGCCAGCGCGAGGGGCGACCTGCAGCGCCCCGTGACTCACACCCAGTGAGCACCCACGTGCCACAGGCTCAAGGTCGCCGCGCGCTGGCGCAGCCGATCTTGACCGTCAACGAGAAGTCGCCTTCTGCGAAGTAGCTGTCCACCGCGTCGCAGACGTAGCTCAACGGCATCGAGAGATCGAAATTGCCGAGAGTGGTCTGCAGCTCGGGAATGATCAGCAGGCGAGTCGTCGGATCTTCGATGAACGCGCGCCCGCCCGCAAACGTCAGCTCGGTGGAGACCACTTCGACGTCCACATCCTCCAGGCCCACACTCTCGAGTTCCTCCGAAAGGGTCTCGATGCTGGGACGCCCGGCCATCGCGACCTCTACCGCCTGCGAGAACTCACCTTGGTCGTACTTCAGTGCAAACTCGCGAAAGAGATCCCCCAACTCTTGAAACGAACCGCGCAGAGGCATCGAAACGAGCACCTGCCCTTCGCTGTAAACCAATCGCATCATCTCCGAGAAGAGCTGCGTACGCTCCAGGGCCGTGCCGATTGGGTGCAAAGACAAAGCATGTGAAAACGTGCCGGGCTGAAGCTGCGTTGGATAGCCATCCGTCAGAACGTAGGAGAGCCCTTCGCGTGGCAAGGTCGCTGCCTTGTTTCGTGCGAGTTCGATGGCCGCTGCGGAAGTATCGACGCCAACGACGTGGCAACTCGGGACCTTCTCCAACAACAACGCGTCGGGATACCCCGTGCGGCAGCCCAAGTGAACGACGTTGGCTCCCTCTCCCACCAGCATCATGTCCAAAGCGACGGCCCCGAACGCCGCGAGGTAGCGCGGAACGACGAATGTCTCGAGCACCGCGACCTCGGCAGGAGTCAGGATATCGCTCTGCATCGACATAGAGCTATCAAGCGCCGGCCCACGACGCAAAGAGATCGATGTCACAGCACAGCGAATAAGCGCTGAAATCCCCGGCGGCTAGCGTATGCTCCCCGTTGTGGTGCGCTGGCTGAGCTGGCTGAGTGTCGTGTTGGTCGCCGTCGGCTTGATCCTGTGGTTGACGGCACCACCCCGAGCGACTTTGTGGGTGCGATCCACAGCTGCTCCCGTGGGTACCGCCCGCTGCCCCCAGGGAACCTTGGAAGATCACGGCGCGTGTGTCCCCGTGCCCGTCCCGACGGAAACGGCAGCTGCGGAGTTCGTGCCGCGTTTGCCCAACTTGCCCGAAAGTCTGGACGCCTACCGGCTGCCGATTCACGGCAGCGCCGAGGTTGTCTCGTGGTCCGAGGCCCCACTGCCCAAAGCCCTGTCGTTGGCGGGTCCGGGCGTCGTCATTCGCCCCGCCTCCGAACTGCGCTTGACGAGTGCCAACCTACGAACCGTGGGCGCCACCGAAGTCGTTGCGCTAGAAGCACACGAAGGCTGGATGTTGCTGAAAGCAGCCGAGAGGGCTTCCGGAGGCCAAACGATCCTGCTCCTAGTCGCCGGCCTCTCGGAGCTGAGCGCGGGGATTCAACCCGGTGCCCCCATGCCGAAGACGGAAAGCCCAATCGCTCAAGTCGACGACGCGCTCTGGTTCGCCGTTCGACAGTTGCGACCAGAAACGAACCCCGACTCCGGAGTGAGTGCTTGGAGCGATGCCGCGAGTGTCGCCTTGGACCCACGCAACGCCCTGCAACGAGTCGATGCCGGCGCGCCCTGACTCCGCTGCCGAGCCCCCACCCAGCCGAGGACTTGGAATAGCGGTGGGCTCTCGAGCCGCCACCAACGTCAGACGACCAATTTGTAGCCATGACCGTAGACGGTCACGATGTGTTCGGGCACGTCCGGGCGGCTCTCGATCTTCTTCCGCAACTTCAGGATGAAGTTGTCCACTGTGCGGTTGGTCGGGTTCGCCGTACCCCACACCCGATTGAGGATCTCCTCTCGACTGACCGCATAGCCCGCGCGCTCATGAAGAAAACGCAGCAACTCGACCTCGTAGGACGAAAGCGGGTGCTGAACCCCATCGACGTCGACGTGATGTGCGCTGAGATTGACCGTGGCGCGACCCACGGTGAACACCTCGGCGACAGGCCGCCTCTCCATGCGCCGGAATAGCGCCCTGAGACGAGCCACGAGCTCCGCTACGCCGAACGGCTTGGTGACGTAGTCGTCCGCTCCCACGTCGAAGCCCCGTACCTTGTCTGACTCTTGGCTACGGGCCGTCAGCATCACGATGATCGCGTCCGGATCCGAGCGGCGGATCTCCTCGCACACCTGGTAGCCGTTCTTGTCCGGCAACATCAGGTCCAACAGAATCGCCGCGGGCTGCTCACGCTTCGCCAAAGCCACGCCCGCTTCCCCGTTGTCAGCCGTGACGACGCGGTAGCCCTCGAACTCGAGCGCGTCGGTCAGCCCCAACACGATGTGCGGCTCGTCTTCAATCAGGAGGATCGTCTTGTCGGCCTGCTGCATGCCTTGACCCAGTGACTATACACCCCAGACCCAACACGGGCGCGCTGATCAGGCAACCCTCGAAGCAACGTCCGATTCCAACCGGCGCCAGGCCAAAAGAAAACGGGGTGACCGAAACTCGGCCACCCCGCGATCTATTCGGTGCGTGTACCTCTCACTCGTCGGCGAACGCGGCGCCTGCACACGCGACGAAGGTCACGGTACCGGGCTCAGGCGTTCCGGCACCGATGAAGCGCAGTTTGCGGCGCGCAGTGGGCGGGCACTTCTCCACCAGAGAATCCGCACCGAGATCCTTTGCCGGATCCACGTAGCACCAGCCATCACCCTGAGCGATATCGTCGTTCAAGCAACTCTGGCTCGACACCTGGCTGATCTCGCAAAGCTGGAAGCGATTGCAGTCGATGTTCGTGTTGCCACCGCACTGGAAGGTCTTCTCCAGCTGGTCGCGCACGACGGGATCAATTTCCGCTGCCAAGGGCGCACGCGCCGCCGTGTTGCAGCTGGGCATCTCCCCGGCCTGCAAGGCTGTCGCTTCCACGATGATGCAAGCTGCCTCGAGCTGGTTGTCAGCGTTCTGACGCACCGAGAGCTCACGGTTCAGGCACTTGTCAGCCAGCTGCTCCTTGAGGCGGTCGATGATGGCGGCAACTGCCGGGCGGTAGCCGAAGTCGCGTGCATTCTGGTTTGTCGTCTCTTTCGGGCAGATGGAAGCGACGATTGAGTTGCTGCCGTAGTCGTAGAGCACCTGCAGCTGACGCAGACTCGGATACGCCTTGGCGTAGCGCTGCGTCTGGTCGAAGGCGCCGCCTTGCGCTTGGCACAGCGGGTTCTGGAACATGTCGCCACCAAAGTCGGTGCAGTCGCAGTTCGGCACCGCGGCGCCCGTGTCGATCAGATTGCGGAACTCCTCCTGGGAGATGCACGGCTTCTCGTCAGCGAGCGGGAAGATACACGCGTACTGCAGATCGCTGTTGTCCGCGACCGTCCACTCGTGACCGTTGATCGGGTTTGCCAGGAAACCCGCCCCAGGATCGGCGAGAGCCTCGCCCGTGGCCGGGTTCGTGCCACTACGCGGCGTCACGGACTCGAGCATCAAGGGGTCCTCGGGTCTCGGAAGGCCACCGGTGTTTTCGACCATGCGGTCGCCGATGATCCAGGGCCAGTTGATCTTCTGCTCGGGCGCCAGATTCGGATCGGCGCGGTTGACGCGGTAGACGAGTTCGTCGCCCGGGTTCGGCGACACGGCCACGTCCTGCCAAGGCACACCGACGATGCCTGCGAGGAAGATGAGGTTCTTCGGTCGCGCGACGGCGGGAGTGCCATCGAAATCTGGGTTCATCGCCAGCTGGCGCTCGTACGGCAGGTCGCGGAACAGCGGGTTGATCACCGGCGTCGTGCCGTCTCGGCAAACCGCCGGATTGTTCGGATCCGTCGTCAGGTCGTCCTCGAAGGGACAGATTTCCGTTTCGCGCAGAGCGTTGGCGTAGCGCTCGACCGGGTACAGGTAGTCGACACCGAAGCGGACCTTCTGCTGGAAGCAACGCAAGTTGGGGTGATCTTCCACACCGTCGCTACCGTAGCGACGGCCCGCCTCACACCCAGCCCCTACGACCGTGCCATCTTCGAGCATTCCCGTCGGGCAACCCGCAGGCACGCTGGCCTGACCGCAGGAGTGACAACACTCGTTGTTGGGACCAAACATCGGGTCGCTGCACGCGGACGTGCCGCGGAACGCGGGATTGAAGCCACCGTCTTCGTTCACCGTTTGCGACAAGCGCCACATCTGTCCGCTGGACTGGAACGAGCAGTCGTTCTCGTCCGATAGCATGACGACCGCCAGCAACGAGTCCGGTCGCAGGAAGTCAGCGCGCTGATTGAGGATCGTCTGATCGACGAGGAGATTTCCGGCAGCGTCCGTCTCTGGTCCGGCGCAAAGGTTGTTCGCGTCGCTGGAGTTGCAAGGCTGCCGCACGATCTGGGTGTACGGGTAGGGCTCGACCAGGAAGCGGTACCAGGCCTCGAGGGTGGCCTCCCAACCGCAACCGAACTCACCAGACTGCCTCACCAAGTCAGCGAATGCGGGTACGAAGGTGTCCGCGCTGCTGTTCTCCATCCAGCTCAAAAAGCCGGTCGTCGCGGCGGCAGGAGCAGCCGTTGCCCCGCGAGGCAAGGAGCCTAGCAGGTGGGCTAAGTCCACACTCTGCTCGGATGCCTCCGCACTGCTCTGCTGGCAGTCGGCAAACGCACCGTAGCCACCCAAGCTGCTCGTCACGACACCGATGTGGATGTCGTCGATCGGGTTGAACTCGCGTCCGCCTTGGGGGCAAGGCTGACTCGCGGAAGCCGGCGTCGTGCCCGTGTCGTTGCCATTGGCATCGACGCAGGTCGGGTTCACCAAGCGACCCACCAAGTCGGGCAGAGCCAGCGCCAGGATCTCCTGCTTGTCAGCCATCGAGATCGAGTTGTCGATGACGAAGAGCAAGTCGATCTTGTCCACCGCCGACTGCACCAACTGGTCGACAATCACGTTGGTAGTTCTCGGCTGCTCACGCCCGATGGGGCGTTCGAGGCAACCCGTCGTACTGACGACCGTCGCCAGCGCGCATGCGCTCAACACCAGTGCTTTGGCTAGCCTGGGCAAGGAAAACAGTGATTTCATGTCGTTTGCGGCCTTGGATCTAGGGGTGGCTGTCTTTCGGTGATTCGCTGTCGTCTCAGGCGGGCCCCTAGCAATGTGCTGGTGCCTCCGCTGTCAGCGGAACGCCCCGTGCACCGGGATCAGTCCGCCGGAAACTGGGCGCGAGCCTAGAAGGCCGCGACCAGAGCGTCAATGCCGCCAGTACCGCGCCCAACGGATTGTGCTCCGTCAGCGCTAAGATGCGCTCATTACAGGAAATTCCGCTCGAGGCTGTAGCGATGGTCATGACGCCGTCAGGGTCCCTTGCAGGGAGTGGGCCAGACCTGGTCCGGCATTGAAACGCGGCGCCGAGCCCGCTCGGAGACAACTTGGTTGTCAACCTCGTCTACGCACTGACAACTCAGTCGTCGCTGGACATGCTGGGTCCTGGGACCGACCAGTGCTCTCGCAGCGCGCGCACGTGGCGGCGATCCACACCCGGCAGCGCCAGGAGCTCGTCGTCGGAGGCGGTGCGGATGTTGTCGATACCACCGAAGTGCTTCAGTAAGGTCTCTTTGGTCTTCGGCCCAATGCCGGAGACGCTGTCCAGCGCCGATTCCATGCGTCGCGCCTTGCCGATCTTCTTGCGGCCGCGGTTGGCGAAGCGGTGCGCTTCGTCCCTCGCCATCGCCAGCAGGAAGAGCTCGGGACTGTTGGGTCTGAGGGGGATGGGGTTCTTTTGCTCGGGCAGGTACACGCGGTCGACGAGCTTGTCCCCCGCGACGTTCTCACGCTCTTTCGCGAGTCCGGCGAGTTGCAGATCGAACATCCCCAGGTCGTGCGCGGCCGCGACGGCTACCGCGAGTTGCCCGCGCCCACCGTCGACCAGAAACAGATCAGGCAAATCCCAATCGCCGTCTTTGTCGTCGCGACCGCGCCGAAAACGACGACTGAGCACTTCGTACATCGCTGCGTAGTCGTCGCCCTCCACGGCTGCCCGCACCCGATAGGTACGGTAGCGCTTCTTGTCGACGGCGCCGTCGAGCAACGCCACCACGGAGCCCACCGTGTCCTGCCCTCCCAAGTGCGAAATGTCCGTGCACTCGATACGGCGCGGCAGAGTGGGCAGTCGCAAGCGCGCCTGCAATCGCTTGAGCCGCTCGTCGATGTCCTCCTTGGCGCGGCGCTTCTCATCGAAGGCATGACGCGCGTTCTCCAACGCCAACTCGAGCAGCTGCCGCTGGTTACCGCGTGCTGGCGCGTGCAGTCGCACACGACGGGGGGGCCTGCCCCCCGGCTCCGCGAGTTCCGTGCGCCGCTCGGAGAGCCAGTCTTCGACCCCCGCCGCACCCTCGGGCAATTCCGGCAACAGGATGCGATCGGGGATGGTGCGCGCTCCGACCTCCGCCCCGTAAGCATCGCGCAAGTAGGCGGCGATGATCTCCTCGTCTTCGACCTCGGCACCTGAGTGGGAAAGGGTTACGGCCTCCACCACCCGGCCCTCGCGCACGGTGAGTACGGCGATCTCCACCAATTCACCTTCCCGGTAGAGGGCGACGACGTCTTGGTCGAGCTCATCGACCGTGACGACTCGCTGCTGCTGTCGCAGTTTGTCGACCGCCGCGATCTGATCGCGGTAGGTGGCAGCTGCTTCGTAGCGCAAGTCCTGACTGGCATTGGCCATTCGCTCGCGCAGCTCCTTCGTCAGACGGTCGTGTCGTCCAGCTAGAAAGAGACTGACGGCGCGCACCTGCTGCTGGTACTCCTCGACGTCTACTGGCAGGACACAGGGCGCCGGGCAACGCTTGATCTGGTACTTGAGGCACGGACGCTTGCGCGAGCTCAGCTCACGGTCGGAACACGTGCGCAGTTTGAAGTGCTTCTCGACGAGGTGGAGCGTGCGCCGGGCGGCCGTGGCCGAATGGTAAGGCCCGAAATACAGAGCGCGGTCGTGTTTGGGGCGCCGAACGAGATCCAATCGAGCCCAGCGCGCTTTGGGATCGAGACGCAGGTTGAGGTACTCCTTGTCGTCTCGGAGCTTGACGTTGTAGCGCGGCTGATGCTCCTTGATCAGGCTGTTCTCGAGGATCGCTGCCTCTTTTTCCGTCTTCGTGATGATGGTCGTCAGATCGGCGATCTGCGATATCAGAGCCGGCAGATAGGCCCGATCGTCGCTGTTGCCGGCCTGGAAGTAGCTGCGCACTCTGGAGCGCAAACTCTTGGCTTTACCGATGTAGAGGACTAGACCGGCAGCGTCGCGAAAGACGTAAACGCCCGGACGCGCCGGCAGGGCCGCCAACTTCTCGGTCAAGCTGTCCGGCGTGCCTGCTTGGCTCACCTCGAAAACTCCGACATCGAGCACGTCAGGCGACCGGCGCCCAACCCTCCAACCCGATCGTGAACGACGACCCCAAGAGCCCCAACGGGAACGCAACGCCCCCGTCGGCGGAAAGCCGAGGCGCCTCCAGCGAGCATGAGGCCGGAGCGCTGCGGCAAGCCCTACTCGCTGCCACCACACGCTCCAGGAGCGGGCTGTCGGCGCTGCGGGTTGCTTGGAGCAAGCTACGACTGCCGCGCGTTCTCGGCCGCGTCAAGAACGCGCTTGGGAGTTCTTCTTGGGTGTGGGTGGTGGTCTGCATCGCTCTCGGCGTCGCCGCCGGCGTATCGTCGTTGTTCTTGCTGTCCGACGATACGCCGAAAGAGCAAGGATTGCCGCAACTCAGCTTGCTCGGCAAGCCCTTGACGCTGGATGCCAAAGCGCCGAAGCGGGCACTGTCACGCCTGAGACGGCGGGTGGGCGGCGTGTTCGGCCTCACGCTCCCCGGCGGGGAGAGCGTGCGCGTGGGCTACGGCGATCTCGGGGTCCACATCGACAAGGCGCGATTGGCACAACTGCTACGCGACTCCGTCGACCGCACCAGCCCGCTGTCGCGCTGGCGCCGGCGTCGAGGACTGGCCATGTCGGCACCGATGGACCTGCCGGTGCCCTACGCCATCGACGTGGAGCGAATGGTTCAAACCTTGTTACCGCTCAAGGACGAGTACGATCGACCCAGCGTCGATGCCCGACTCGATCTGGAAAAGCGCCAGGTGCTACCCAGCTCAGATGGCCTCGTGCTCGACGTCGACGCGAGCGTGCGCAAGTTGCAGGCCGCCCTCGAGCGCGGCGACGTGGAGAGCGAACTGGTCTTCGAGCGAGTAGCCCCCAGACGCCGCACGGAAGAACTCGCCAACGTGCGCTTCGACCACGTTCTGGCCTCCTTCGAAACCAACTACGACATCTCGATGCGCTCGGAAGCCCGCACCTACAACCTGCGGCTCGCTGCGTCGAAGCTAGATGGCACCGTGCTGATGCCCGGGGAAGTGTTCGACTTCAACGGCTCCGTCGGGCCTCGTGACGAGGCCAATGGTTACAAAGTCGCGCCCGTCATCGCGCAGGGCGAACTGGTTGACGGCATCGGCGGCGGTACCTGCCAGATATCCGGCACCCTCCACGGCGCGGCATTCTTCGCGGGATTGGACATGGTCGAGCGTTACCCGCACACCCGCCCGAGTTCCTACATCAAGCTCGGTCTCGACGCCACCGTGGTGTACCCGACGATCAACTTCCGCTTCAAGAATCCCCACGACTTCCCCGTCGTCCTGCATCAGACGGTCAAAGACGGCCGCGTGCGGGCCGAAGTCCTGGGGCCGAAGACCGACGGCACCGTGACGCTGATCCGTAGGATCCTCGGCGCCAAACCCTACGAGCAGATCGAGCGCAGCGACGATCGACTACCCAAAGGCAAGAGAGTCTTGGCGCAACGCGGCGTGCCAGGGTTTCGAGTCAAGATGTACCGCATCCGCCGAGACGGACCTCACGCGGAGCGCGACGAGTGGACGGCCAACTACCCCCCCACCACCCAGATCGTTCTGGTCGGGACCGGCCCCGCCGATCAAGGCACCGCCCGGCGCGATGACCCGCACCCCGAGTACAGCGCCGACGAGCTCTTGGTGCTGACGATGGATCGGGAGCCCGGCAGCGAGGAACCCCAGGTCATCGAACAGCGCGAGCCAGGACGGTACGGGGCCGCCGGGTGGACGAAACGTGCCGGCATGCCCGTCTTCGAGGGCCCGTGAGCACGCGCGGAAGTTGCGCCCAACGCCCCTTGGAGGGCTTACGTACCGAAAGCGGACGAGCCAGCTGAACCCTGTCGGAATTGTCACAAGCTTGATTGATATTAGTCACTTACCACCATTCAGGCCACCGGGCCGCAACAGGGTAGGACAAAGGCCCTTCCTTTTGGTGATGCAAAGGTTGTATTAGGGCCCGCACAGACCGGCACCGGCCGGCCGTTACCGAACTTCACGGCACATCGACCACCCGGGAGGCACCCCGCGCCGGTCGACTGACCCGAGACAAGATATGAACACGCAAGACCTCGCTGTCCCCCAGCACCACCACCCCGAACCCCCCCTCGAAGAAACGGATCCGACTCCCCGTACAGTCGATTGGAACAACCCCCGCGTCGCGGCCATTCTCGAAGCCGCGGCGAAGTGCTTTTCGCGCAAGGGCTTCAGCGCCACCACGCTGGCGGAGATCGGCAAGGAGCTCGGCCTGCGAAAGAGCATCGTTCACTACTACTTCGCGAGCAAAGCCGCGCTCATCCACGAAGTCCAGAGCTACACGTACCACAAGTACTTGGAGCGGGTCCGCGCCTCGATTCGACCGGACGCAGCGCCCGCAGAGCGCTCAGCTCAGGGTATTCACGCGCTGTGGGAGGCGGCGGGTGACGGCAACGTGGGACTCAACATCGAGGTCTGGAGCGCCTCGCGCAACGACGAAG
>JBNKZR010000122.1:0-17818 GCA_050301735.1 Polyangiaceae bacterium
CATCACGCGCCCGTTGAGCCTGATTCTGACCTGCTCCAGAAAGTGAGCGCTGTCGAAACCTTCTTGGGGCAGAGACGACTGCTGGTAGGGGCGCTCGGCAGGGAGTTCGCATGCGTGCCCTAAGGACGTGGCGCCCAGTAGTGCGATAGCCAACAATGCACTGAGGTTTCTTGCAAGCAACGGTGCTTCGTTCTCCCGGGCGCTGACCCAATCTTCGTCGAGGGCAGATGCTCCGCCTCGCTGTCATGCGCTTTAGAACTGTTGCTCACATTACCACGGGTCGCAAACACTTCGGTGTCACTGGTGCGATTTACCGGGCCTGCGTTCAGCCAGACTATCCGGTCATCGGAAGCCCGCACCAGTGACGACATGAGCCCATGTCGGTGCTGGGTTGCTGGTAGTGTCTCTCGTGCTGCAAAGTGGGCGGCCGTCGTTCGTTCCGACTCGGCAACGTCAGTCGACGTACTCTGGCGCTGTCTCGGTTTCGACGCATTGGCCCTCGGCGGTCTTGTGCCAAGCCTTGGATGACCAAGTGACGAACTGATCGCCGAACTTCACGGCGCCGCGCAGTTTCATTCCAGGGCGTCCGTTGGCGACGTGTTCCGTCGAGCGAGCACCGATGCTCGCTAGGTACACGCTTCCTCCTTGGCTGAGCACCAACTCGTTGCCGCCAGGCACCGCGCGGACGTCGTGCAGTTTGCCGTCGGTCGGGTGACGCCAGAACAGGCGTCCATCTTGACGGAAGGCATACAGAGCGTCGGGTGAAGCGGTGACCGTGTATTTGCCGTGTGTGAATACGGTGAAGAGTGCCCGATCTGCGAGCTGGCGTCGGTACGGCTGATTCTTCCGCATCAAGTACGCGCCTTCCTCCGTGATGCCGAGCAGGCCGTCTCCGAGCCAGGAGGCGGCGCGGAGTTCGTAGGGCACGGTGCCGAAGGAGGTCGACTCCATGTTGCTGAGGTCCATCGAGTACGCTTCTGCCGCCGCGAAATAGCCAAGCTCGGCTCCGCGAGATTGGGTCAGCGTGTGAACGAAGTTCAAACGACGCAATTCTTCGCTTGTTCCTCGCTCCTTGACGAGCGACAGCGCGCCACCCCCTTGATTCGGTCGGTCGTGCGCGACGATCAACCCTACGGGGGTGAAGGTGACGCTCCGCACGTCCACGAATTCGTTCCAGACGTCGCTCTTGTACGTCTGTGTATCGATCACGAGCAGCTGCTTGCGACCCACCTTGCGCACCAGGAGCAGCAGTGTCCTCGGATTGGTCGGGTTGAATATCGGCTCAGCACCCTCGGGCGTTTGGAAGGTTTTCGTTTTTCCTTCGTGGTCTCGCAGGATGAATGTCTTGTCTTTCAAGTGTCCGTAGGCCAGGTGCTCGCCGTTGGCGGAGGCCGCGAATCGCTGCCACGAGCTTACCGGATACCTGGCGTCCACAGCGTGAGTTGCGAGCAGTCTTCGTTTCCCGGCAGCATCGACCAAGTCGAGGAACTCTTCTTCGGCGTTGCCGACATGACCGCCACACGCCCAGGAAAGCTCCGGGAGCGCCAGCCCACCGGCAGACACCGCCAGCGTATTGATGAAGCTTCGTCGTTGCATTTTGGTGATACCTCTCTGGCTCGTTCGAGCACGTGCAGGTAGTCGGACACTGCAATCCCCGGACCGATGTGGGCGGTGCGTCTCCAATCGCTTCACTCGTGAGTTGCGAGTTGCGACGCGGTCTCCCTCCGGCGCACGATTTGCACTCGCGGCGCGAGCGTGCAGAAATTCTGTCGTGCCCATCTGTCGCCGACGTAGTTCAGCGGCTATAAGCGCGCCCATGAGCGATTGGGTGCTGATGAACGGGCAATGCTCGGTCGATGGGGAGCTGCTGCTCAGCGACGTGAGCTCGCAGCTGCGGTGCGAGCCCCCCGCCAGCCAAGGAACTGAGCGCACCCAGGGCGCGTTTTTTTCAGCCGCTGTCGCCCCGTCAAAACACCGCCACGTGCTCGAACTGGGGCGTCTGCCACGCCTGAAGCGGCTTGTCAGCTGCTACCGCTACGACCCGTACTGGATGCAGCCGCAGGTCGGGACCCGGGTAGACGCCCTGAAAGCAGACACGCAATATGCGCTCTTCGAGCTGGCCGAAGACGACTACCTGCTCGCCGTGCCGCTCGTCGAGGCGCCCTACCACGCCTCCCTCGGCGCGCGTGGCGATCTGATCACCGTGGTCCTCGACTCGGGCGCGCCGACGGCGTGCTCCGCGGGAGGGTTGGCAGTTTATCTGCGGCGCGGGCGTGATCCGTTTGAACTCATGAGACAGAGTGCGCTCGAAGTGAGTCAGCGCTTGGGCCAGGGCCGACTCCGCGTGGACAAGGAGCTACCCGAGTTCGTGGACCAACTGGGATGGTGCACCTGGGATGCCTTCTACCGCGAGGTCAGCCCCGAGAAGATCGAGCTCGGTTTGGAGAGCTTTCGACGGGGTGGGGTGAGTCCGAGGTGGCTCATCGTCGACGACGGTTGGCAGTCCGTCGATGAACCGACGAACGAAGGCCGCCTCACGGCCTTTCACGCGGGGCAGAAGTTCGGTGGTCAGCTTTCTCCGACGGTGACGTTGGCCAAGCGCGACTATGGTATCGATACTTTCTTGGTTTGGCACGCCGTCTACGGCTATTGGGGCGGAACCCATCCGCAGGCGTTGCCCGATTTCGAGTCGCAGCCCATCTTGCGTTGGTACTCGCCTGAGGTGCTGAGTCACGAGCCCGCGATGAATGCGGAGTATTGCGGCCCCCGAACGTACCGTCCCGAGCCTGAGAGGCTGGCTGCTTTCTACGACACCTACCATGGCTGGCTCGCGGCGCAGGGGGTCGACGGCGTGAAGGTCGACAATCAGAGTTCGTTGGAAGGTCTCGCCCACGACGTTGGAGGGCGAGTCGTGTTGTGGCGAAAGACGCGGCAAGCGTTAGAGCAGAGCGCTCGCAAGCACTTCGCTGGTAACCTCATCAACTGCATGTCGAATGCGAGTGAGTGTTACTACTTTGCCGCGGATTCGAGCTTGACTCGCACTTCGACGGACTTTTGGCCACGGCGCCCAGAGACGCACGGCCTGCACTTGTACGTCAATGCCTTCGTCAGTCTGTGGTTTGGGGAGTTCAATCAACCCGATTGGGACATGTTCCAATCAGGCCACGAGGTGGGTCCGTACCATGCCGCTGCCCGCGCCATCAGCGGCGGACCGATCTACGTTTCGGACGAGCCTGATGGGCACGACTTCGATCTGTTGCGGCGCCTGGTGCTCAGCGACGGCAGCATTCCCCGCTGTCAGGACATCGCTCGCCCGACCCTCGACTGTCTGTTCACCGATCCCACCGCCGAGAGCTGCTTGCTCAAGATATACAATCGCAATGCCGCGTCGTGCATCGTTGGTGCCTTCAACGCTCGCTATCGCTCCGACACGCCGAACCGGATTGCCGGCAGCATCGGGCCGGCGGACGTGCCTGGGCTCGAACGGGGTCGCCACGCCGTCTATTTGGTCGAACAGGACCGACTGCTCACCATGGCGCGCGGCGAGTCGCAGGTTCTCGTGTTGGACACCCTGCAGTTCGAGCTCGCGGCGATTGCGCCCATCGTCGGTGGATGTGCCGTCATCGGGTTGAAGGACAAGCTCAACCCTGGTGGCACCGTGAGCGGGGTGGACTATGCGTCCGAACTCGAGCTGGTGGTGGACCTCCGAGATGGGGGGTGTTTGCTCTGCTACAGCGAGCGACCACCCGTCGCCGTCGATCATGGAGGGCAAGCGCTGCCCGTGAGCTACCAGCCCGAACATCACCGACTCGAGGTCGACGTTCCCGGCCCGGGACACGTTAGGATTGCTCTCGCTTGAACCGAGGCGCGTCAGGCGCGAGCGATGTCAGTTGTTGCAGCCGATGCGTTCGGTGTGGAACGCAACTTCGTCGACGAAGACCACAAACGGCGCGGTCTGCTGGAACTTCTGAAAGCCCACGCGTAGCGCGGAGAACTCGGGGATCTCGGCGCGTTCGTCGTCGATGTGCAGATAGTCGACTTCGGTGCCCATGAAGAAGAAGCGCGCTTCTTGGACGTCGGCGTCGAAGAACCACTCGAGGCACATCCAATCACCTTCGACAGGATGCGCCGATCTGTCGCCTTCCGTGCCGAATTCTCCCGGAGCGCCATTGCCGCTGGGCTGAACGTTGTAGATGAAGCTCTGGTTGCCGGCGTCGTTGCCGACGCCTGTGCCGGTCACCGCCCAACGAACCTCGTTGTCGTAGGTCGTCCACGGGCCCACTCCCGCAAACAGGTCGTAGTGTACGAACTCGCTGGGAACGGGCGCTTCCAGCCAAACGAAACTGCGGCCCCAATGAGAAACCGAAAGCTCCGAAGGTGCCGCGGTTTCGATCATACCCACGACGGCTGCTTGTGAAGGGACCTCGACTCGCAGCGACTGTGCGCCACGGGCAGGGCGCTCGTCGCTGACCCCCACCGTGCGTTCACCGTAGCCGACGAGCGAAAACCCAGCAGGGAGTTGCCCAATCGCCGTCTCTTCGAAGCTCTCGCACAGAACGTAGTCGCGACACGTGGGCTCGATGAACCAAGTGCTGGGGTCGTCGTTGGGCGGCTGAACAGCCCCCGTGTCGGGCTCCGTTGCCGGCACGCCGCCAGCGGCGTCGCCGGGAGTGCCACCCGCTCCGCCAGACCCCGTGTTCTCGTTCCCACCGGCTGCCTGCTGCGGGTCACCCAGGTCGCCGCTGCCGCCCGCCGCTGGCGCGGGCTCGGGGACGCCTGGAACGGTGTCGTCCGCCGCTGGGTCGTCGGGGACGGGAGGTTCGCTCACCTCGGGCTGTGGCGGTACCGAGGTCCCAGGAGTCGTTGGTTCCGCGGGCGAGGCGGCAGGGCCTGGAGCCCCCGCGCTGGCTGGAGGGGCCGTGGCGGCCGCAGGTTGCGTCGCTGTCGGCGCGACGTTCGTCGGGCTGGGGGACACGGCAGACTCGGCCGGAGCGTCACTCGTCCCACCGTCACAGGCGGCCAATGACAGAGCACACGCCGGGACGACGAAATGCAGGGTGCGAATGGCCAAATGTCTCGAGCGCAGCATCCGGCCAGTCTTGCATCCTTGGTCGGAGTCCGTCGAGTCGCGTGTGCATTTTGGCGCAAGCTGGAGTCGGACCCAACCAAGGAGGCAAGCGACTCCAGGGCTTCTGCTGCGCGGGGACCGTTTCCAGCGTCCCGTTCCGGGGCCACGTCGCTGAAAAGGGGCGCCGGTGGGTCGGGTCGCCGTTTGCGCGGAAGCTGGAGCTCTGCCTCAGCGCGTGGTCTCGGAGCCTCGTCGAGAATCCTGGGGGTAGGGTCTTGGGTGAATGATTGGTGGTGAGTGTTGCACCATGAAAGCGGTGTGCGGTTTATTCACTCTTTCGAGTGTGCGCCGAGGTCTGGTCGGGCGGCCGTAGATGGTTGTGGGGTCTTGGTTGGTGTCAGTTTGCTGTGTTAACAACGGGCGGTTGTGACGTGTTCTCTAGGTGAACGTGTCGAAGGAGGAGTTGTCGTATGAGTACCGCTATCAGGTGTTGGGTCCCGTTGTTGCTCGTTGCTTCGCTCGTTGGTTGCTCGGGTGTGCAGAAGGCCGTCGACCGCGAGATCGCCGAGGGGTCGATGGGAGAAATCTACGAAGACGAGATCAACAGCAGTGAGGGGGAGCACCAATTTGGTCCCCAGGTGCACAGCGCGAAGCTGAACGACGGCAAGCTGTACCTTCACGTGCAAGGCTACGAGTCGAGCACCACGACCTGGCTCGGGATTTGGGGCGACTCGACCTACTCGTACAAGGTGTTCGCCTTCAAGGTCGACGACGGTAAAGTTCAAGACTGGGCCTACGCGTTGCACGAACCCGACCAGGAGTACACGCACGTCTTCGGTATCACGTTCGGCTACGACGACGAACCGATCATCGAAGACATCAAGAAGACCTACGAGAAGATGCTCAAGACCTCGTCGGAAGGCTCCGTGGAGGACTGGTGAAAGCACGCTTCTGATCCCCGAAGGTGTCTCACTGAAGTGCGTTCTGAATGAGGGCGCAATCCTCGCAGCGGACACCGAGTATGCCGGTTGGGTTGGGCTGACATCTCACCCGTGGGCCCACGACGCGGGAGATCCAGCTCGTTGCTTCGACATTGGGCCTGCCGTGGAATCCTCCGAGCTCGTGCGAAGTGGCTCAGCCAGTGCTGGAAATGAGGGCCACGCGTTGATCGCAGCCGAAATCGGCAGACTCGCGGCAGACGCACCGATGTGAGGGGTGTCGCACGTCCGCCGTGTCCATGGCATCGTAAACCCATGGCGAACTTGGCGCGCAGCGGGTGTGTGGGAGTGTGGGTTGCTTTTGGCGTGGGGCTTTTCGTCGCTGACGCCGATGCTTGTGGTTGTTTCGCTCCGCCGATCCCCACCGCGTTGGATGAGACGAGTTTCGCCGTCAATCAACAAGCGGAGCAGATCATCTTCGAGGTTGGCGAAGGCACCATCAGCGCCCACGTGCGCATTTTCTACTCCGGAGATCCTGAGGAGTTCGCTTGGTTGCTACCGATGCCGAGTGTGCCGGACTTGGAGTTGTCGAGCGGGGCGCTCTTCGGTTTGATCGACGAGCTGAGCGCTCCCGTCGTCAGCAGCTTCCCTCAGAACATTTGCCCGCAACAGAAGTACTTCTGCCGCACGCACCCTCCTTGCTCCAGCGGGTTGGGTCAGACGTCAGCCGCCCCAGCCGGCGCTAGCGGTTTCCCGGCGAATGGCGCTTCAGACGATCTGCTCGTCGATGCCGCGTCTGGTCCGGCGTTTGCTCAGCCGCCGGCTGTCCAGGTGTTGGCGAGGGAGCAGATCGGCTCCTACGAGACGATCACCTTTGCCGCTGAGGAGGCGGACCTCGCCATCGATTGGCTCAACGACAATGGTTTCATCGTCAACGAGACGATGTCCCCATACATGCAGCCATTCCTCGATGCGGACATGGTGTTCGTCGCCAGTCGTTTGGTCCCTGGCGCGGATGTCGATGAAATCCGCCCTCTGCGGCTGACCTACGAAGCCGACTATCCGTCCATTCCGCTGCAACTGACGGCGATCGCGGCAGAGCCGCACATGATGGTGACGGCGTTCATCTATGGGCAAGAAGAGTATGACCCGGCGTACTTCCCCTTGCTCGAGCTCGACGCGACCCAAGTCGACACCACGACTCGCAACAACTACCCGATGCTGCTCTCGCGTCGCATCGACGAGGATGGGGGCGGCATTGGTTTCGTCAAGGAGTACGTCGGCGAAGGGCCCGTGTTTCAGGATCAAACCGGTTGTTGTGGCGCCATCGTCGTGCGCCAAGGCACGTCGCCGGATCCGGAAGACTTCCAAGACGTGTGTGGTATCGGCGGGGACTTGGTTTGTCAGTGCCCTGAGGCTGGCTTCGACCGGGAGGATTGTGCTCCACAGGAGGGCCTGGTCGAAGCGGTCACGCTGGCACGTGAGCTGTGGGAGACTTACCCGGTGTTCACCCGCATCTCGACCCGGGTCTCACCCGAAGAAATGACGTTCAATCCGGAGTATCACCCCTCCGAAGAGCCCACCGGGCGCACCCGCTTGAACCTCACCGGGGTGGTCTACAATCTCAACGGCTGCGAGGACGCGGTCATCGAGCAGGAAGACTTCGAGGCAGAGCAGGCTCTGGCGGCGTGTTCGTCGCTCTATTGCGACTACGGGGAGTGCGTGCTCACGGAAGATGGCGTCGGTTGCGCCTGCGATGACGACGCGGTGGCGCGCATGTTCACGGACAGTGACGGCGTGCCGTCTCTGACCTGCGTGCCGGAGCGCGGCACGGTCGACTTCGCTGCCGGTGGCCTCGAGCTGCCAGACGCGTGTGAGGGGCGTGAGGTGGCGAACGGCGAGTGCGTCGATGTCGGCGGCTTTGCCGCGGTCGTTTGTGATGCCGGCTACGGCGCAGTCTCTGGGCCCTTGATCCAAGGGGTGGTTTCCGTGCCGACGTGCGCCACGATCGAGCGTTCCAGTGACAGTCCCGGGGCCATCAACACGACCACCGAGTTGCTCGACCTCGACGTGTGTGCACCCGACCCGCCGGATTGCCCGCAGGATGGTTGGCTCGAAGAGCGCCCGGTGTCCGTCGAGGGTGTCGAGTGCGGGGACGGACCGGACTCGAGCTGGTTCGAGGTTCCACCGGAGCCGGTGTGCGGTAGCGATTCGGCGCAGGGCACCACCTTCATGCCAGCATCCGCCAGCGCATCGAGCGATACGCCGGTTTCGACGACCGAACCTCGCCCAACGCGGCGTGGGGGCGGAGGCTTGTGCAATCTTGCTTTGCCGGCGCCGACGCCTCGCGCTCCGTGGCTGGGCCTCGGTTTCGCCTGCGCTGGGCTGTTGCTTCGGTGTCGACGGAAGCACAGCCAGCGCGCGCGCTGACCGCGTCGACGGGCGGCCCCAGATTTCGGACCGGCGGCCACGGTCCGGTCGAGCCCGGCGCAGGTGCAGTGCGATGAGAATCGCGTCTGAGTTCAAGCCGTGTGCGCCGCGAATGGCGTCATAGGATTGCATCCTGCGCGCCACTCACCGCACAATGCCGAGCAACGAGATGCGGTCGAACACATTGAAAACACTGGTGCTTCCTTCCACGCAAACCCAGCGCGAGGGTACTGCTTCAAAACCCGTGTGGCACTTCGAGGGGTGCAGTTCGAGCAGAGTGTCGCTGCCCGGCATCGTTGCGCTCATGCTCGGTCTGAGCGTCGTGCTCGCTTCGTTCTTCGTCAGTGTCGACGCCAGCGCGCAGGCCGTCATCAAGCGCCCCGGCGCACACCCGCGCTACAGCTTCGAGGCGGAGCCCCACCTGCTGCTCACCGATCGCGCCCACGGCAGTGACGCCTTCGGTCCCGGCTTTCGGGGGACCATCGTGGTGGTCGACAACGGCTTCGTGCCGACCATCAACAACTCCGTCGGCATTGGCTTCGGTGCGGACTTCCTGCTGTTGGGTGACCGCCACTGTCACGGTCGGAACAACTGTCACCGACACGACGTCATCATCCTACCCGTGGTGATGCAGTGGAATTTCTGGCTCCACAAGAAGTGGTCGGTGTTCGGTGAACCAGGTCTGGCGCTGGTGTTCAACGAAGATCACGACTCCAACGACCTGGACAACACCGATCTCCACATCGACCCATTCACCTTCGGCGCCGGTGGGCGATTCCACTTCAGTGACACGACCACGCTCACCATGCGACTTGGTTTCCCGGTGGCTGCCTCGATCGGCGTTTCTTTCTTGCTCTGAGAACCGACGCGCCCAGCAGCAGCGGCGTTCAGAACAGTGCGAGAGTTTCGGCCACGCCCGGGTAGCCCTGAAAAAACCAGGACCACCAGCCCAACATCATGATCCCGTGGCCGACCAGGATCCCGACGTGGCTCCACATCTCGACGCGGTCCGAGTAGCGGCTGACATATCGACGCCAGTGGAAGACTTCATCGACCATGCTGTAGATGAAGGAGAGCAGCGTCAGCACCATCGCCGGTACCCAGAAGAAGTCCCGACTCTGGTACGCCGCGCAGAGCAGCACGCAGCTGCCGATGCCGCAGAATATCGTGATGCCGTGGACCAGCCCTTCGGCGGCCTGGATCTCTTCTTTGTAGACGGTACGGTGGCCGATGCTGTCGATAGCAATGCTGGTAGTGAACAGTACCGCGCCCAGGGGGACCATCCACGCTTCGCCGGGGTAGCTCACCCCACCCCAATGTCCGAGCAGCAGGAAACCTCCGGTCGACAACACCAGGCCGAGCATCAAGCCGACCCAGCTGACGTAGACCAGCCAATCCTTGCGTTGGAATTGGCCCACGCGTCCAACGTAGACCAAGAACTCAGATGGTAACGAGCTCTGTGTCATAGCTTACCGGTTTCAGTGATGCGGGTTTGACGGTGCCGTCCCAGAACAAGCCTCGTCTGCGGACGGTGCCCAGGGCGGCTTTCACGCACAGGGCTAGCTTCTTGTGCTTGGGAACGAACGCTCGGGGGGCGAAGACGTCGTGATCCTGTTTGGCGATGGCAGTGCCAATGGCGGCGTAGACGTGGCGTGCCGCATTGACGGAGAGGTCACAACGGGGGCTGAGGAAAGGCAGCCCAGCGTCACCAGACTCGTAGTAGCGGTCTGCAACCGAGAGCAGGGCGCGCAATACGTCGCGAAATCGTTCGCGCGACATCGGCGGCAGCGGTCCAGTGAGCCGAGAGCGCAGCCAGCCGAGGCCATAGCCGACCAGGAGCTCGTCAGGTAGGTACAGGCGGGAGCGCTCCCAGTCTTCTCGGACGTCGCGCGCGATGTTGGTCAGCTGCATCGCGAGGCCGAGGTGCGCGGCATGGGGCAAGGCGCGCTCGTCCTCGACACCCATCACGTGGCACATCATGAGACCCACCGTCGACGCCACGCGATAGCAATAGAGTAGAAGGTCGTCCCAAGTTCCGTAGCTGACGCCAACGGCGTCCATCTCCATCCCCGCGAGGAGCTCCATCGGGTAGTGGCTGGGAATGCCGCGGTTGAAGGCGACCTCTTGAAAAGCCGCCAGCACCGGGTCCGCCATCGCTTCGCCGCCGTAGAGTCGGTTCAGCTCATCTCGCAGGCCTTCGAGCGCTCGTCGCTGTTCGTCGCCCTCGCTCAAATCGATGGCATCGTCGGCGCGGCGGCACCAGGCGTACACGACCGCGGCAGGATCCCGGTGCGGTCGTGGCAAGAGCTTTGACGCCATGGCGAAGCTCTTGCTGTGCTGCGCGATGCTGGTTCGGCAGATGCGTATGGCTTCAGTCATCGTTCCCCTTCCTGGTCGTGACGGACCCGTTCATGCCGCGCGCTCAGCCAGTCGCTGTTCGAGGATGAGGTTGACGGTTGCCTTGGCCGAGTTGATCACTCCCGGTAGACCTGCACCTGGGTGGGTGCCCGCCCCGACGATGTAGAGCCCGGGGATCTTCGGGTCTTTGTTGTGGGGTCGGAACCAGGCGCTCTGAGTCAACTTTGGGGCGACGGAAAACGCCGAGCCCTGATAGGCGGACAGGTCTCGTTTGAACTCGTTGGGGGTGATGAAGTGCTGGGTTGCGAGATTGGCGCGCAAACCAGGTAGCGCTCGGCGCTCCAAGGCTTCGAGGATGCGCTCCGCGTAGCGTGGACCCAGCTCGTTCCAGTCGACGTTCGCCTTGCCCAGATGCGGAACCGGACTCAGCACGTAGAACGCACTCTTGCCCGCCGGTGCCATGCTCGGATCCGTTACCGTGGGCGCGTGCAGGTAGAGGCTGAAGTCCTCCGCCACGGTGGGTCCCTCGAAGATGTCGTTCAACAGTTCCTTGTAGCGAGGGCCGAAGAGCACCGTGTGGTGAGCCACGTCGTCGTACGTTCGGTGAGTTCCGAAGTAGAGTACGAACAGCGACATGCTCCACTCGAGGCGCTCGAGTTTTCGAGTCATTTGTCGCGCGGCGTTGTTGCCGTCGTACAGTGTGGAGTAGGTGTGGTGCAGATCCGCATTGGACACGACCAAGTCGAAGTCCTCGTCACCACTGCGACTCGAGACCCGATGCACGGCCCCCTTCGCCGTCGTTTCCAGATGGATGGATTCGACCGGGTGTGACAGTCGCAGCTCACCGCCGAGTTCTTCGAAGAGGCGGACCAGGGCCGCCACCAACGCTCCCGTGCCTCCTCGCGGGAAGAAGACCCCCCAGTTCCTCTCCAAATAGTGGATCAGGGTGTAGATGGAGCTGGTGTCGAAAGGATTGCCCCCGACGAGTAGCGAGTGAAAGCTGAATGCTTGTCTCAGGTGCTCGTTGTCGATGAAGCGCGCTACCGTCGAGTACACCGAGCGATCCGCTCGCAGACGGGCCAGGTCCGGAGCTACCTTCACCATGTCGAAGAACTTCAAGAACGGCGTTGCAGCCAGCTCTTCGTACCCTTTGTGGAAGACGCGACGGGAGTAGTCCAAGAAGCGCTGATAGCCCTCCACGTCAGCGGGATTCTTCTGTGCAATCTGCGACAGCATCTTGTCGCCGTCGTTGTCGTAGTCGAAGCTGTCGCCATCGTCCCACAACAGCCGATAGAATGGCGTTACGGGCAACATCTCGACGTAGTCGTCCATGCGGCGACCACTGAGTTCGAACAGTTCTTCGATGCAATGAGGAGCCGTGATGACGGTGGGTCCCCCATCGAAGGCGAAGCCATCCTTCTCGTAGACGTAGGCACGTCCTCCCGGCTTGTCGCGGGCTTCGAACAGTACGCAATCGTAACCCGCCGCCTGCAGTCGGATCGCCGCGGAGAGGCCGCCGAAACCACTGCCTATCACGGCGACTCGACGGGCGCCGTGTGCGCTCCTCACAGCATTCGTGTCGTAATCAACCATAGCTCTTCTCCAATCGCTGGATCTCACTCTCGATGTGCTTGAGGGGTTCGGCTGGTCCGAGCGCAGCGCGTAGGTCTGCAAACGCCTCGCTGACGAAACGGCGGACCCGCACTCGTCCCGAGCCCTGAAGCGCCCCCCGCATCGCCTTGCACAGGACTTCCGGATGCAGGTCCCGCCGGGTCACTTCGTTGGCCATGGCCCGAAGCTCGCCGTAGGCCGTGGCACTGAGCTCGCTCGCGAGCCACGCCCAGGGCCACGTGGGG
Source organism: Polyangiaceae bacterium (assembly GCA_050301735.1). GTDB lineage: Bacteria > Myxococcota_A > Polyangia > Polyangiales > Polyangiaceae > SZUA-265. The sequence continues at coordinate 12,651 of JBNKZR010000122.1, forward strand.
CGGCCGTGGATCAGGTCTTCGTGACCCTTGTGGACTCGGCGTTCACTGACCAGGCCACCCACGTCGTCCAGCATTTGCAGTGCGACGCCCAGGCGTCGGCCGAAGCGGCTGAGTTCTGCCACCGTGTCCTCGTCCGCACCCGCTGCCACCGCACCGAGCACTGCCGCGAGTTCCATCAGTGCTCCGGTCTTGAGTTGGGTCGAGGCGCTGACTAGTGCTGGGACTTGGCTCTGCGCCAAGTCTTGCATGCGGGCAGTGAGGTCCAACCCCTGACCGTGGTGGCACGCGAGCAGGGTGCGACTCATCCAGCGCATCAACGATAGCTGCACGCGGTCGTCGAGGCCGAGACTTTCCACGAGAGAGAACGCCCAGAAGTACATCCAGTTGCCCGCGTTGAGCGCGACCGGTAGGCCGTACTCCAGGTGCAGCGCAGGCCGCCCGCGGCGCATCGTGGACTGATCTTGAATGTCGTCCACGATCAAGGACCCAGCGTGAAGTATCTCAACGATCATCGGTAGCGCGGGCGGACACTGGCCTTGCCCTCCGGCGAGCTGGTAACTCGTCGTGACCAAGGAGGCGCGGAACTCCTTGCCCGGGCGAGCAACGAAGTCGGCGACGGGTTGGTAGAGCGCTTTGGCCCAGGTCGCTTCATCGAGGTTGGCGGCTTCCTGACCGAGAAGTCGTCGCAAGGCGTCCTCGTCGAAGTATTCGTCGAGCAACGCGGTCAGTGGGCTTTGCGACGATAGGGCTATGACTGGGTCGTTCATGCGTACTGTCCTTCGAAAATGAGTTGGCGCAGTGAAAAGCCGGTTGGGGGGCGGCCACAGAGGATGCGAGCACGGTCACCAGCCGTGGTCTCGAGGGCGTAGAAGCGACGGATCGTGTCCGCCGGCAGGCGATAGAACCGCTCCAGGACGTGGTACCTATCGCTCTCGGCAAAGGCTCCGAAGAGCAGCCTGTTCAGCCAGCAGAAGTAGCGGACCTGACGCGAGTGCTCGCGTAGGAGTTCGTCGAAGCGCCGGTCGAAGACCGCGTCGACTGGACGGGACGCGATGTGCAACGCGAGACGTATCGACGGGGGAAGCGAGTAGCCCGTCGTGGGATGAAAGAACCCGCCGCCGTAACCTGCTCGCAGCGGTGAGCCCCCCCGGCGAGGGATGGGTGGTGGGCGCACGGGTAACGGCAGTACGCCTTTCTCTTGGCGGATCACGCCACGAACCTGGATCCCGCGCGAGCGGGCATATTGGAGCACACCTTCGCTCAGTGCATCGACGTTCAGCTGCGGTGAGTCCGAGTAGTAAGTGTCCTCGATCAGAACGCGATTTTGACTGAATGGAAGCACGTACATGAAGCGGAAGCCGTCCACCTGCTCGATGGTCGCGTCCATCAGCACGGGGACTTCCGGGGCGGACGTCGGTTCCACCACGAGTTCGAGCCCGACGAATTTTTGGAAGTACTTGGCCGACCTGACTTGTGGGCCTCGAGCATCGATGACCAACTTGCCGCGTAGCGGCTCGCCCTCGGCAAGCGTGACCGAGTCGCGTCCTACTGCGACCGCGTTGCCGATGACGATACGGGCGTTGGGCGCATTTCCGATGCGCCCGCTCACGACGTTGTCGAGCTGTTTGCTGCTGATCGCCGAGTATGTTTGCGACATGCGTCGGCGATGTCCCGGGAAGATGACGTCGTGGGCTCCCCAACGTTTGACGACCAGCGGTTCGAGCCAGTCCCAAGCGACGGCAGGAACGTCCCCCTCGTGAAAGCACCATGTGTGGTTGCCGCCGAGGCGATGTTCACGTTCGACGAGCGCCAGGCTGGCGTCCGGCCTCGCCGCGAGGATGCTGAGCGCGAGCAACCCGCCTTGTAGACCACCGCCGACGATCACGTAGTCGAACTTCGTGTCGGTCGACGTATCTGTTTGCGTTGCGCTCTTGCGGATGATCATTCGATGACTCGCTTCGGGGTTGCGAGATGTAGAGGTAGCTGCGAGCGCGCAGTGGTCAAGGGGAGCGCTTACGGTTTATTGTCCACGCGTCGGGTTACCGTGCGAGGGGACAGACAAGGCCCGGCGTTCGTTCGCCCAATGGGCTCAGCTCGAAGAATGCTCGTCGAACGTCGCGACGGAGCATGCGAGCGGACAGGCACGCATCGCGCCGCTTTGTTCAGACGCTGTCCAGGACAACACGGCGCGATGCCTTGGACAGACTCGAGCGCAGCATCTCAGCGCAGGCGCGTGGCGCACTTCGGCGACGACGGCTCGCGGTTGGACAACCCATGGACAGGTCATACTGAGGTCGTCCACCGATGGAACGCTCGGCCGCTAGCGCTTGCAACATGCCGGGGCGGCGACCTATCTCTCTGGGAGTGTCGACGCGTATCCTCTTCGTTGCCGAAAACGTCACCCTGGCTCAGATCGTCCGCATCGCGACCTTGGCGCGGAGCCTTCCGCCGGATCGGTACGACGTTCACTTCGCGAGCTCGAGTTTTCCCGAGCTCGTCTTTGCTGGCACAGATTTCGAACAGCATTCGATTGAAACGCTGGCCGCGGAGCGCGCTGCCAAGGCGCTGGAGGCAGGAAAACGGCTGTACGACAAGAAGACCTTGCTGCGTTACGTCGCTGCCGAATTGGCGCTGATGGAAAGGGTCGAGCCTGATGTCGTGGTGGGCGATTTCCGCCTCTCACTTTCGACGTCCGCTCAATTGGCGGGGGTGCCCTGCGGTGTGCTCATCAATGCCTACTGGAGTCCTTTTGCAGTTCGCGAGCGTTGGCCCGTTCCGGATCACCCCATCGTGCGTCTCGTCGGAGAGGAGTTGGCGGAGCGGTACTTCCCCAAGGCGTTGCCTCGAGCGTTCGAACACTTTGCGAGTCCCGTCAACGCTACCCGTCGCCGCCTCGGTCTGCCGCCAGTGGGGAGTCTCCAGGAGGTGCTCACTCAGGGCGACTACACGCTCTACCCGGACGACCCGTGGCTGACCCCTTTGCAGGGCGAACCGGCCCAGCATCGCTTCTTGGGGCCGGTGCTTTGGGAACCGAGCCTGGCTACGCCCCAGTGCGGGTTCGATGATGAGCGTCCGCTCGTCTACGTCACGCTCGGTTCTTCTGGCAAGGTCGACCTACTCCCGCTCGTGGTGGAGGCCATCGCCAGCTTACCGGTGAATGTCGTCGTTGCCACGGCGGGTCGCGCGGAGCTCGCGAACCTTCCACCAAACGTTCGGGCCTACCCCTACGTGCCAGGGTCGGAGTTGGCCCGGCGCGCGGCCGTCGTCGTCTCGAACGGGGGCAGCACCACCGGCTATCAAGCGCTTCGCGAGGGGACACCGGTGGTGGGGCTGCCCACGAACCTGGACCAGTACTTGGCCACGCAGGCCCTGGTGGCTCGCGGGGTCGGGTTGGAGGTCAAAGCCCGCAACGCGGATCTCGAGTCCGTTCGCGGTGCCGTCGAGCGCGCTCTCGTGGATGAGGAAATGAAACGCGCTGCAGAGTCCGTGGGCGCACGTTTTGCTGCTCACGACAGCGCGGCGGTCTTCCGTCGTTGGGTCGACGAGGTGGCACAGGCACCGGTGGCCGCCGCCGTCGTCGGGTGAGCGTTTCGCTGGTGCCTCGCTGATGGAAAGGTGTGTTAGCGTGGGTCGAGTTTCGGACCGCGATGCCACCCACGCCCAAGACATTGCTGGCCATCAGTCACGCCTACCCGCCCGATCCCGGCGCGGTGGGCATGCACTTGGCGGACGCGTGTTCGGAGCTGGTGCGGCGCGGGCATCGTGTCATCGTACTGACTTCCGACAGAGGCTACGACGATCCGTCGCAGCGATACCCGGCGCGGGAGGTATTGGGCGGCGTCGAAGTCCGTCGCGTCGCGTTGTCCAGTTTTGGCAAAGCGTCGCTCGCCGTTCGCATGGCAGGTGGGCTGTCGCTGGTCGCTCAGGCGACGCTATTTGGCATCACGTTGGGGCGCGTGGACGGGGTGCTGGCGACGACCTCCCCGCCGGTGTGCGCGCTGGTGCCGCTGCTGCTCGGAGCGCTGAGAGGAGTACCGTTTGCCTACTGGGTGATGGACATCAATCCGGACCAGTCCGTGGTTCTGGGTCGAGTGTCGGAGACTGCCGTGGTCGTGCGGCTCTTCGAGTTGCTCAATCGGCAGGCGCTGGAGCACGCTTCGTTGGTCGTCACGCTCGACGAGTTCATGGCAGCACGTCTGCGACGCAAACGCGAGATTGTGGACAAGCTCGAGATCTTGCCCCCGTGGCCCCACGACAATCATCTTCAAACGGTCGCCCACCGAGACAACCCGTTTCGGGTCGAGCACCAACTGCAGGGCAAGTTCGTGGTGATGTACAGCGGCAATCACGGCCCATCCAGCCCGATCACCACGGTGCTGCAGGCGGCCGAGCGTCTCCGGCACCGAACCGACATCGTGTTCGTCTTCATCGGCGGGGGCATCAGCAAGGCAGACGTCGATCGGGCGATCGCCGAAGGCGCGTCGAACGTTCGGTCACTGCCGTACCAAGCGATGGAACGACTGAAGTACTCGCTGTCCGCCGCGGACGTGCACGTCGTCACCGTCGGCGACGACATCGTCGGGATCGTGCACCCGTCCAAGGTATACGGCGCGATGTCCATAGGTCGTCCGATACTGCTGTGTGGACCGGAGCGCTGCCACGCCGCTCCTCTCGTCGAGCCTCACCGTGCGGGCGTGCGGGTGGACAATGGCGACGTCGAGGGCGCCGTGAGGGCGATAGAGACGCTCGCAAGTTCTTCCGAAGAGGAGCTGCGACAGATGGGGCAGCGCGCGCGCGACGTCGTGAAGAACGAGTTCAGTCGTGCCCTGCTGCTACCCCGGTTCGTCGAAGCGGTGGAAGAGCGACTCGGGCTCGTCTAAAGGGAGAAATAGCGTGTCTTGATGCGCTTCTTGCCGCTTCGGGCCCCCACTTCGAAAGACGCCGCCTCGAAGCTGGGAGGTCCGAACATGGCTGATGCGTCGTTCGAGAAGCCGTAGCCTTCCAGCGGCATGCCGACGAAGTTGAAGTCCATCTCGTCGTTTTCGTTCTCGTCGTGAAGCACGGCGATCGCGTACGTGCCTGGCTTCAAGTCGGCGAAGGACACCTGGGCGCGCTTGTTCGCGATTTTGGCAAGCTTGCCTCGCAAGGCGCGCTCTTGCTCGGGGAAC
>JBNKZR010000123.1:0-17732 GCA_050301735.1 Polyangiaceae bacterium
GCCCACAGCGAGTCGGCGACATGCTGCAAGACAGCGACGAAGGCCGCGAAACGGTTCGACAGTTCATCGAAGACGACGGGCTCCCCGCAGGTGTGCGTGCGAAGAATGTTGGCGACGCCGCCGTAGGCGACGCTGCCGAGATCGGAAACGTAGTCGAGCGGCAGCCCGCGATGGGCGAGGTGGTCGGAGTAGAAGCCACTGATGAAGAGCACATCATCGCCCAAAGTACGCAGCTGCTGAAAGCGCTCGCCTCCGGTCGCATTCATCGCTTTTGCCAAGCGAACGCCGAAGGGTTGGTCGACTCTCTGCAACGTGGGGCGCCGCGCGTGATCGCTCAGCAGCGCCACCAGGTACATCATCGAGTCTTCCGTGGTTTCGACCCCACGTACTTCGATCGCCTGGCATACGGCTTCGTGAAAAAACGCCTCTGCTGGTGAGTCCAAGCTGAGGTCGGGCTTGTCGTCAGAGTCACCGCTGGTCATTCGTAGTCCTACAAAGTCTACGCGGCGCTGCGCCCCGCGCAAGTCGAGGCCTGCGCTGAGCCTCCGGGCAGGCGCCAGCAAACGCTCGTGTATCGTCCACGAAACACCAACGATACAGCGCGCTTCGAGCGCTTCCGCTGCGGCGGAGCGGCACATGTGCCGGCCGGACTCGGATGGGTCTGACTCGCCCAACACACCACACTTGCGCTTACAGCCGCGGAAAAGTGCTGTAGACTGCGCGCCTTGTAGGCGGTGGAGAGCAACACCGACTGGTGCACGACTCCTCCACGGCGAAGGAGGAACGATGCAACGACTGACCGACGAACAAATTCAGACCGCCATCGCGGAGCTCGACGGCTGGGAGTACGCTGGCGGCACGTTGAACAAGCGCTTTGGGTTCGACACCTTCGTCAGCGCCTTCGGCTGGATGACGAAGGTGGCCCTGCTCGCCGAAAGCATGAACCACCACCCCGACTGGAAGAACGTCTACAACAGCGTAGAAGTGTCGCTCAACACGCACGACGCTGGCGGCGTGACCCAACTCGACGTCGAGCTCGCGACGAAAATGAACGCACTGGCGTAGGGCACGCTCGAAGGCTCCAGGTGAAGATGCCGGAGCCCTCGACCGCGCACTCAGTCGTCGAGCGCTTCTTCGCGCTTGTCGAATTGCTTTTCGTTGTAGGCGCGGATCTGCTTCGCGTACTCGACGGCCAGGCCCTTCTCTAGCTTCTGGGCCTCCTTCTTGGCCTTCTTCAGAGCCTTCTTGTCTTTCTCTTTGTCTTCCAGGTCGTCGTACCCGGACCAAACCTTGCCCGCCTCTTCGATGGCCTTCTGCCCGGCTTCGGCTTCTGCCTTGGCCTTGTCTTCGGCGGCCTTGATGATGGCTGCCTCTTTGTCGAGGATCTCTTTGTCGAGCGTCTCGAGCTCGGGACCCGCGCCGCACATCTTGCCCGCGCGGTCGCGCCACTGACGGGCCAAAGCCATGTCCAGGAACTCGTCCTGCATCGACTTCCTGGCGGTCGCCAGCGCCTCATCACACTTCTGTTGATCTTTGCAGCCGACGAGTCCCGCTCCAGAAACCGCCACTACCAACAACCCCGCCATTACACCGCGATTCATTTTCTTGATGCTCCAGTGCCCTCAGTCCGAACGACGCTCGTGCGTCAGGAAGCGTGTATAACACCGCAAGACAGCAAGAACCCAGAACCTCGAAACAGGAGCTGGCCGAGGGTTTTGGAGCCGGGAAGGGGTGTTGGCCCAATGGCTGAATTGGACAGCGTCTGAGGGTCGGACATAGACGAGACCAAGCGGCGAGTGCGGGCTGGTGTCCGTCTTGGCGGGCACTATGCTGCGGCGATGGGCAAGGTCTACCCGACGCTGGACGAGCCGCTGCGGGCTTTCATCCGAAAACAGCACCTGTTTTTCGTCGCCACCGCGCCCTCGGGCAGCGACGGCCACATCAACCTTTCGCCCAAGGGGCTCGATAGCTTCCTGGTGCTGAACGACACCCGGGTCGCCTACATCGACTTCACCGGTAGCGGCGCAGAAACCATCGCCCACCTGCGGCAGAACGGGCGCATCTGCGTGATGTTTTGCGCCTTCGACGGGCCGCCGAAGATCCTGCGCCTCTACGGCCGCGGCAGCGTCGTCGAACCGGCGGACGTCGAGTTCGACTCGCTGCGCGCGCGGTTCGGCGAGTACGACGCGCCGATGGTGCGGTCCATCATCGTCATCGATGTCACGCGCGTCGCCGATGCCTGCGGCTACGCGGTGCCGAAGTACGGCTTCGAAGGCCACCGCGACCAACTGCACCGATTCGCAGCGAAGAAGGGCGAACAGGGCATGCTCGACTATCAGCGCACGAAGAACAGTCGCAGCATCGACCAGTTGCCGGCCCTCCGCTGGACGGACGACGATTGATGGAACTCGACAAGATCCAGATCAAGGGCGCGAGCGAGCACAACCTCAAACACGTCGACGTCGACATCCCCAAGAAGAAGCTCGTGGTGATCACGGGCGTCAGTGGTTCGGGCAAGTCGTCTCTCGCCTTCGACACGCTCTACGCTGAGGGGCAACGTCGCTACGTAGAGTCTCTCTCCGCCTACGCTCGGCAATTCCTCGGACAGATGGACAAGCCGCGCTACGAGACGATCCGCGGTTTGGCGCCGACGATCTCCATCGAACAGAAGACGACGGGGACCAACCCTCGCTCCACCGTCGGTACCATCACGGAAGTCTCCGACTACCTGCGCGTGCTCTACGCCCGCATCGGCAAACAGCATTGCCACCTCTGTGGCCGCCCCGTGCGCGGGCAATCCGCCGAGCGCATCGTAGCGGAACTCACGAAGCTACCAGCAGGCACCCGCCTGTTGCTGCTGATCCGTCTGCTGGAGAACCGCAAGGGAGAGCACCGCGAACTGCTCGAACAATGCCGCACCGATGGTTTCGTGCGATTGCGCATCGACGGCGAGGTCGTGCGCTCCCAAGACGTGGATGCGCTGGACAAGCGCAAGAAACACGACGTCGAAGCCGTGCTAGACCGGGTGACGGTCGGCAAGACCGGGCGCCAACGCCTGGTGGATTCGATGGAGACGGCGCTGAGCCGCGGCAAGGGTAACGCCCTCGTGCAGCGCGAGGACACGGGCGAGCTGATGATGTTCTCGCAACACCTCGCGTGCACTCACTGCGGCGTGTCGTTTCCGGAGCTCAGCCCGCAGGGCTTCAGCTTCAACAGCCCTCAGGGCATGTGCTCCGCGTGCAACGGCCTCGGCACCCGAGTGGAGATCGACCCCGCCCTCGTGATCCCGGATGAGAGCCTGTCCATCGATGGCGGCGCCATCGCCCCCTGGGGAGAAGACGTCTCCGAAAAGAAGACCTGGGACTTCCGCAGCCAGATCCTGGAGCATCTCCGGGTCGACACCAACAAACCCTTCAACAAGCTCCCCGCCGCGACGCGGAAGAAGCTGCTCTGGGGCACCGGGGACAAGCGCTACCAGGTGGTGTGGAAGGCCAAGAGCGGGCAAGGCAAGTTCGCCGTCACCTGGGAGGGGCTGATCCCGCGCTTGATGCGGCGCTTCAAGCAGACCGCGAGCGAACGAGCACGCCACTGGTACGCGCAATTCATGGCGGATTCGGACTGCTCCGAGTGCGGGGGCAGCCGCTTGAGGAAAGAGAGCGCCGCCGTCCAAGTCGCAGGGCACACCATCGTCGCGGTCTCGTCGATGACGGTGAGTGACGCGCACGCGCTCTTTTCGAACCTGAAGCTGGAGGGCTCGGAGCAAGAGATCGCCACGGAGGTACTCAAAGAACTGGGAAGTCGGCTTGGTTTTTTGGTGGCTGTGGGCTTGGGGTACTTGTCCCTCGACCGCGCCGGGCCGTCCCTTTCCGGAGGCGAGTCTCAGCGCATTCGCCTCGCGAGTCAGGTGGGTTCGGAGCTGACGGGTGTCATCTACGTGCTGGATGAGCCGTCCATCGGGCTGCATCAACGCGACAACAAGAAACTCTTGGAAACGCTGTGTCGCATGCGCGACATCGGCAACACCGTGGTTTGCGTCGAACACGACGAGGAGACGATCCGCACGGCTGATCACGTCATCGACTTCGGACCGGGTGCGGGGGTGCGCGGCGGCGAGGTGATGTTCGCCGGCAGCCCCAAGCAACTCGAACGCAGCAAAAAGAGCCTGACCGGCGCGTACCTCTCGGGTCGCGAGCGCATCGCCGTACCACCGCTGCGCACACCGACAGGCAGCTTGAAGGTGCTGGGCGCCCGCGAGAACAACTTGCGCAACCTCGACGTCGAGTTCCCCCTCGGCGTGCTGGTGGCGGTCACTGGGGTCTCCGGCGCGGGCAAATCGACGCTGGTCAACGACATCCTCACGCCAGCGCTGGCCCGCAAACTCCACGGAGGAGGCGAACGCCCCGGCGCCTTCGACCAGCTTCAGGGTGCGGAGCAAATCGACCGCATCATCGACATCGACCAGCGCCCCATCGGGCGAACCCCGCGTAGCAACCCCACGACGTACATCAAGGTCTTCGACGAGATCCGCAAGTTCTTCGCGGCGCTGCCTGAAGCGAGAACCCGCGGCTACTCGCCAGGGCGCTTCTCTTTCAACGTCAAGGGCGGTCGCTGCGAAGCGTGCGAGGGCGATGGCGTTCGCAAGATCGAGATGCACTTTCTGGCGGACGTCTACGTGCGCTGCGAGGAGTGCCGAGGCAAGCGCTACAACGCTGCCACGTTGGAGGTGTCGTACAAGGGCAGGAACATCGCCGAGGTGCTCGATCTGACGGTGAGCGAAGCCGTGGAGGTGTTCGATGCCCATCCACAGATCAAGCGCCCACTGAGTCTGCTGCTCGAGGTGGGGTTGGACTATTTGAAGCTTGGTCAACCCTCCCCCACCCTCTCCGGCGGCGAGGCCCAACGCATCAAATTGGCGCGCGAACTATCAAAACGCGATACGGGCAGCACGCTCTACGTCTTGGACGAACCGACCACGGGTCTGCATTTCGACGACGTGCGTAAGCTACTCGAGGTTCTGCAACGCTTGGTCGACGCCGGCAACACCGTCATCGTCATCGAGCACAACCTCGACGTCATCAAGTGCGCTGACCACATCATCGACTTGGGGCCGGAGGGCGGCCCGAACGGCGGCAAGCTCATCGCCACGGGTTCACCCCACGAAATCGCCAAATGCAAGGGCTCATTCACGGGCGCATTCTTGGCGCCGCTCTTGCCCAAGACGCGAGCGCTGGCCCCACCCCGAGAACCAGCCGAAGAGGCCACCCCGTCGCGCAGGAAAGGCGCAACCTTTCGCAAGACCAGTGCCGCCCCCGGCGGGAAAGGTGCGTCGTCACCACACGACGCGCCTTCACACGGTAATGCCCCCTCCGCTCGCAAGAACGGCAGTGCGGCACGCCGTAGCGCCAACGGCGCCCAAACCGCCACCCGCGGCAAGACGAAGAAAACACGAAAGCCCAAAGCCGACACGAGCGCCCGGGCGGGGTGAGGCGAGTCTCCCGTCCCCAAGCCCCTCGCCACGGAAGAGCCCACCCTGATGATTACCCGTCGCATTCAATCGCTGCGCAACCGGCTGCAGTCCCTGAGCCGCAAGTCCGCCGATTTCTGGATGCAACACGGCCCCGATCGCGAGTATGGGGGCTTTCACGGCACCCTCGACGTCGACGGCTCCCCGGTGGCCCCGACGGACAAGGGCCTGATCCAACAAGTGCGACACTTGTGGTCTTTGTCCATGTGGTACGCGCACAAGGAATCGACTCCCGAAGTCAGAGCGCTGGCTGACGGAGCTTACTCCTTCGTGATGAAGCATTTCTACGACCCCGCGAGCAAGGAGTTCGCCTTCAAGGTGAACCGCGAGGGGAGCATACTCGAACCCAAGAAGATCCTCTACGCACAGTCGTTCACCATCTACGCCCTGAGCGAGTACGCGCGGGCGTTCAGTTCAGAAGAGGCCAAACAGACCGCGCTCGAGCTCTTCCTCGCCATCGACGCGCGCGCCCACGACGATGCCCACGGTGGCTACGACCAGCGCAACGACGCCTACTGGATGCCGGGGGAGTCGGAGAAAGAAACCAACACGCACATCCACTTGATGGAGGCGTTCACGACACTCTACCAGGTAACGAAAGACGAACGCGTGCGGCGCCGCTTGGAGGAGCTCGCCCAGCTCGTCACCCACGCGATGTACCAACCCGCGGGCTACGCCCACAAAGACTTCAAGCTCGATTGGTCCCTCGTCGGACCGCCGGTGGTGAGCTACGGCCACGACATCGAAACCTGGTGGCTGGTGGTCGAGACCGCGCAGGCTCTCGGGCGCCCCTCCGATCCCGAGTTGCTCGAACCCGCGAGAACGATGGGGCAAAACGCCGTCGAGTGGGGCTACGATCCGAAGTTGGGCGGACTGTTCGAAGAAGGTCCGCTGAGCGGCACTCCCGACAAGACGGAGAAGATATGGTGGGTCCAAGCCGAAGCCATCGCAGGACTGTTCAAACTGTACCAACGAACGGGAGACGAAGCGGCGCTCGACCACCTGGAAGGAACTCTGGACTACGTCGAGAGGTACCTCTTGCGCCCCTCGGGGGAGTGGCTTTGGGGGGTTCTGCCCGACGGCAGCGTGGGCCCCAAGGGCGAGCAGCTGGGCGAGGAATGGAAGACGAGCTACCACGTCTTGCGTGCTCTGGTTTACACCGAGTCGTGGATGAGCGACTGGCTGAAGCAACACGACGCCATTTGAGACGTCAGGCGCCGCACGCGGGGTGTGTCACGACACGACTCGACCCGCCTCGGGCTGTGGGAGCAAGTCTTCCAACGCGACGATGGCATCGCGCAGGCGACAGCGCTCTTCCACGATGTCGCGCCGCAAGCGCGGCCGCAGCGCGACCTTGCTCAGCACCATGCCCCGTGTGACGGCGTGACTGGCCTGCTCCGAGAACAGGAGCGCTGCGTACGCCAACAACGGACTGAGCGCGAACGTTGCGGCGGCGGCTTCCCAGCCCCAAGCCACGCCCGCAACGGTGGCCCAAAGGGCCCAAACGACCGGGTACGCTAGCGCCCCGAAGATCACTTTGACCGTCGCGATCACGTCCTCCTCCCCCTTGGCGTAACGCGCCGATAACCACGCGACGAAGTGGTACGGCAGGAAGTTCATCACGACGCCGAAGAGGGCCAGCGGCAACAGGCAGAGCGTGACGACAGCTCCCTGGAGCAAGAACCAGACGACACGCGGCCAGGGGTAGAGCACTTGCTGCTCCGGCTCGACGCGCCGCTCGGCCATGACGTCTTCGAAAGCTTCCAGCTGATCGAGCACGGAGCGTAGCTTCTCGGGGTGGGTCTGGATCAAGTGCTCGTAGCCGTGGATCAGCAGCTTGCGCATGTCACGCCGCTCGCTGAAGCTCGCCTCCTGCTGCGCTCGCCCCTCGAGAGCCGCATCGTCGGACCGTGCTGCGAGGATGATACGCTCCGCTTTCTCCGCCAGCCGCAAGACGTCCATCGACGGCGCGTGGATCATCACCTCCGCCAACGCTTCCTGCAGCGCAGTGGTCAGCTCTTTGACTGCCCCCTTGGGAGGGGCACAGTTTTCGTCCAGCTCGACCGCTCCGCAGAGTACTGGCTCTCCGAAGGTCACCAACGCGCGGCTGCGAAAGGTAGTCTTGTCGCTGTAGACGAGACCGCACGGCACGATCTGCACAGGCCGGCCCCCGAGCGCGGGCGAACTCGCCGCCAGCGCGATGCGAGCCGCCCCGGTTCGAAATGGACGTAAACCGGGGTCGCTGTGAGAAACCCCCTCCGGGAAGATGGCAATCGCGTTGCCCGCAGCCAGCAGCTCGATGGCACGCTCGATCATCTGCTTGTTCTTGCTCGGATCGCCCCCATCGTGCGCTCGATGCACTGGCAGACACTCGAAAGCCTTGACGAAGCTTTTGACGAGGAAGGTCCGGAACAGCGCTTCCTTGGCCAAGAACGACACCCGCCGCTCGGCTTTGGTCAGCACGAAGATCGGGTCCAACAGGCCGTTGGGATGGTTGAGGATGAACATGACCGGACCCGACTTCGGGATCCGTTCAGCGCCCACGATCTCGGTTCTTGGAAAGTACACGCGCACGACAAATGCGCAGATGGCTACCAACAACCGGCGTATCATCTCAGCTCATCGGTGTTCGTCCGTGGGTGTCGACTCGGCTCGTTTCGGACCTGGCAGGGGTCAGGACTTGCGACGAAAGACGCCCGGCGGCGGGGTGCGCTGCGCCGTCTTCGGCTGGGCCCGGGTGTCCGCCACGTCGTGCTGGTAGAACCGGGGCTCAGAGGCTTCGGCAGGTGAGCCAGCGGGAGCCTGTGAGGGCGCGTCGCTCGAGGCCGTGGCGGCTGACGCGGTAGCCTGTGAGCCAGCTGCGGGAGCCGCTGCGGCAGCTGGCCTCGCCTGCGGGGCTTCTGGCGCGCTGGGCTGGATACCGAGCTTCTTCTGGAGCAGTTCGCCAAAGCTGCCGACGGCCTTGGCCTCGGTGGCGCTCGACTTGCCCTGGGCCGTGAACTCGCGGTAGTTGCGACGTTCTTCTACGCCAGCAACTCGGGCGATGCTGAAGGTCGTTTTGCCGGACTCGTCGCGATTGACGAGCACGACCTTGACCTCTTTGCCGGGCGGAAACTGCTTGCGGTGGTCCGCCCCGCGCGGGATGCCGAGTTCTCGTGCGGGCACCAGACCTGTGCCCTTCTTCGTGTCGACGAAGATGCCGAAGGAGGTGACCTTGCTCACGGTGCCCTCGAGTACCTCGCCCGGCTCGGGCGACGGCGACTCGGGCGCTTGCTCTCTCGCCTTGAGCGACAATCGCAACTTGGGAAACGGACCCTTGTCCGATGGCTCCAATGCGAGCAATCGAACGGTAACCTGTTCGCCGACACCGAGCATGTCTTCCACTCGATCCACCCGCGTGTGGGAGAGCTCAGAGACGTGCACCAGCCCCTCGATACCTGCCCCAAGATCGATGAACGCACCGTACTTCTGCACGGAAGTCACCGTACCTTGGAAGTCGCTCCCCACCGTGAGTTCGGCGAGCAGGCGCTCGGCCTCACGTGCTCGCTCTTCCTCCAAGAGCGCTTTGCGCGACACCACGACGCTGCGTCCGTTGTCTTTGACTTCCATCACTCGGAACGAGAGCGTCTGCCCCTCGAACGTGGACAAGTCAGCCACGTACGCCGTGTCGACCTGCGAGGCCGGACAGAAGGCGCGCACACTGCCGACGAGCACCTCGACGCCTCCTTTGATCGCCTTCTGGACCGTACCCGTCACCGGCACCCCGCTGTCCTTCGCGCTCTCCAGCGCGCCGACGTCGATGCCACCCTTTTGGTTCTTACCTAGCGAGACCGCGAGTACCGGCCCGGTCACGTCGCTGACGCTGACGACGCTGGCCCGCACCTTGTCGCCCACCTTGATCTCGAGTTCGCCCGCTCGGTCTTCGAACTCCCCTCGGTCGATGCGCCCCTCGCTGGTGGCCCCGACGTCGACGAAGACGCTGTCTTTGCTGATCTGAACGACTGTTCCCTCCACGAGCTGCCCTGCTCGCAGTTTGGTGCTGGCGCGGCCGGTGGCCGCGGACGGGCCGCCCTCCATCAAGGAGGCAAAATCGTCTTTGCTCATGGTGGCGGTGCTTTACTGCAAAACGGGCAGGGGATCCACGATCGGTGCTTTTTCAAACGATGCGCTATGGTTGTCGCCTCGCAAGCAGCGGGTTTGCACGACAAGCCCTGGAACGTGAGGAATCAACCAATGAAGCTCTCCGCCCGCCCCAACCTGCGCCTTTCTATCCTCGCCCTCGGCTTGCTCGCCTTGGGCGTTTTCGGCCCCACCGCCTGCGGCGATGGCAAGAATGCGACCTCGGATGCAGCGACTTCGGACGAAGCGACCTCCGAAGGCTCCTCGATGACGGGTTCCGCCTCTGAAGCGACGGAGGGCGATTCGAGCTCCGAGGGCGCGTCGAGCTCGGAGACGAGTCCGGACGCTTCGGGCGCGACAGAGAACACAGGCGAAGCCGAAAACGCCGCACCGGGTGTCGCCGCGACCGACGTCGACGAGGCGAACACCGATGCTGACAGTGGCGACGACGCTGGCAGCCAAGGGGCTGAGCCTGACGTCGAGCAGACGGCAACCGATACGGGGGGCTCCGACGTGTCCGAGTCAGATCCGCCGACCGACAGCGCCGATACTTCGGGGGAGCTCGACGGCGGCAGCGACGCGCCAGCGATGCAACAGTCGGACGGGGGCGTCGGTGACGGGGACTTGGCCTGTTCACCTATCGGTGGGTCGTGCGCTGCCCTCGACTGCTGCGATGGGCTCTCGTGTGACGAGTCGGTGGATCGGTGCACACAGTCGCGCCCTGCAGCGCTGCCGGAAGTCTGCGCCTTGGGGATCGATCCAGGTCCGTGCCGGGCAGCGATCGTTGCCTACGCCTTCGATGCGGAAGCGGGTCGCTGCGAGGAGTTCATCTATGGTGGGTGCGAAGGCAACGACAATCGCTTCGAGACGCTCGAAGCCTGCCAGAGCACCTGCGAGTGCGACGACTGCACGAGCGCTGGTGGGACTGATCCCGCACAGGAAGTGGGCTGCGCCCTAGGATACGAAGAGTGCATCACCGTGGGCTGCTGTGCCGGATTGATCTGCAACGGGGAATCGTCCACGTGTCTGCCGGCGGACAGTCCGTGAAAGCTCCCTCCACCACCGGGCCTCGTGAAGCTCGAACATCCCGTGCCGCGCCTTCAAGACGTCGGAGGTTGCCCTCATAGGGTCAACACCCACCTCAGAGAAACCGCCGTAGGTCCGATACGTTACGTCGCCCATGTCGGGTGAGCTCGAAGTTCTCTCCAGGCGAACGCCCAATGGAGGAAGAATTGTCGCTGGGCGGCGTATGTGGTTTAAGACTCTCCTGTAAAGGGGGGCGTCGTGCCTCCGGCCGGCGCTCCCCGCGGCAAAAGCCCTTTTTTGGGGCAGCCATAGCTTGAAGTTGGAAGGTTAGAATGAAGACTCGCTTATTCGTGGTTCTGCTCGGCGTTGCGCTGGGCACTGGTTGTACCGTCGTTCACAAGAACCCTGACCCCGTAGCAACGGACGAGACAGACACCGTGACGGACGCGGACGAAACCGAAGCCGCCGCGACGGACGCCGACGAAACCGAGGCAGCTCCAACTGACGAGGCGACGGACACTGACGAAGGCGACGCCGCATCGGAAGCGGACGGCGACGCCGGTGCGGAAGCAGACGGCGATGCGGGCACGGAGGCGGACGGCGATGCTGGGACCGAAGAGGACGCTGACGCCGGAGCAGAGGAAGACTCAACCCAAGACGACGCCGGAATGATGGACGGCGACGCGGGCGCGGAGTCGGACGCTGGCGCAGACGACGCGGGCACCAACTGAGATGGAAGCAGCGGCGCGGTACGGACCGCGCCGCTAGCCAGCACTCTGCCGCGCGACAAGAAGCGCGTCAGCCATCGTAGCCGAGGTTTGGCGCCAACCAGCGCTCGGCCTCGGCGACCGTCATTTTGCGACGTGCCGCGTAGGCCTCGACTTGATCTTTGCCGACCAAACCCAGGTTGAAGTAGCGCGCCTGGGGGTGGCTCAAGTAGATACCGCTGACAGCAGCGCCCGGAGTCATCGCGAAGTTCTCCGTCAGCTCGATGCCGACCTTGGGTGCCTCGAGGAGCTCGAAGAGATCGCCCTTGAGCGTGTGATCCGGACATGCGGGGTAGCCGAACGCTGGTCGAATGCCCCGATACTTCTCGGCGATCAGCGCCGCATTATCGAGCTGTTCGTCCGCGCCATAGCCCCACTCTTTGCGCGCGCGCTGATGTAGCAACTCTGCGAACGCCTCCGCCAGACGATCGGCGAGCGCCTTGACCATGATGGCGTGATAATCGTCGTGGTCGCGCTCGAAGGCGCGGGCCAGCTCGTTTTCGCCGATGCCCGCCGTGACGGCGAACGCCCCGACGTAGTCGACAACGCCGGAATCCTTGGGTGCCACGTAGTCGCTCAAGCTCAGGTACGCGGACTCGTTCTGCCGCTTGCGTTGCTGGCGCAGCATCGCGAAGCGCACCTTCTCGCTGCTCCGACTTTCGTCCTCGTACAGCACGATGTCGTCGCCCTCGCTCGCCGCCGGCCAGAAGCCGTAAACCGCGTTGGCAGTGAGCAGCTTCTCGTTAATCAGACGCTCCAAGAGCGCCTTGCCGTTGCTGAACAACTCGCGAGCGGCCTCTCCGTAGCGTTCGCTCTGCAAGATACCCGGGTACTTGCCACGCAACTCCCAAGCAGAGAAGAAGTACGTCCAGTCGATGTACTGGCTGATCTCTCGCAAGTCGAAGTCACGCAGTTCGCGTCGACCGAGAAACTCGGGTCGGCTCACGACTTTCTCGTTCCACTCGATCCGCAGCCGCCCCTCACAGGCCTCGGCATACGACGTCAGTGGTACGGCATCGCGTGTGGCGAAGAGCTCCCGCTGTCGTTCTTGTGCCGCGGTGTTCTTGGCGGTCAACGCCTTGCGTCGGATCGGGTCGAGCAGGTCCGAAACCACACCGACAACCCTGGAGGCGTCGAGCACGTGCAGCACCATACCATCGTATTGGGGCGCGATCTTGACGGCAGTGTGTTGGCGGCTCGTCGTCGCTCCACCGATGAGGAGCGGTAACGTCATCTCTCGACGTCGCATCTCTTTGCCGACATAAACCATCTCGTCCAAGCTGGGCGTGATCAAACCGCTGAGACCGATGACGTCGGCGCCGTGCTCGACCGCAGCGTCCAGGATCTTGTCGCAAGGCACCATCACGCCCAGGTCGATCACTTCGTAGTTGTTGCAGCGCAACACCACACCGACGATATTCTTTCCGATGTCGTGGACGTCACCCTTGACGGTGGCCATGATCACCTTGCCAGCCGCGCGGCTCTCTCCATCTCGCTCCGCATCCATGAAGGGTTCTAGATAGGCGACACCCTTTTTCATCACGCGCGCGCTCTTGACGACCTGCGGCAGGAACATCTTGCCGTCGCCGAACAACTCGCCGACGACAGCCATGCCGCTCATCATCGGCCCCTCGATCACGTCGAGAGGTCGGCCCAGTGCCTGCCGTGCTTCTTCGACGTCGGCCTCGACGTAGTCGACGATGCCCTTGACGAGGGCGTGCTCGATACGCTTTTCGACGGACTGCTCGCGCCAGCTGAGGTCTTCTTCCGACTTCTTGCCGGCGCCTTTGACGGTTTCGGCGAAAGTCACCATGCGCTCCGTCGCATCCGGGCGGCGGTCGAACAGTACGTCTTCGACGTGCTCCAGCAAGTCCTTGGGGATCTGTTCGTAGACCTCCAGCTGCCCCGCGTTGACGATGCCCATGTCCATGCCGGCCTTGACGGCGTGGTAGAGAAATGCCGAGTGGAACGCCTCTCGAACGCGGTCGTTGCCGCGGAAGGAGAAGCTCAAGTTGCTGACGCCGCCACTGATCTTGGCGCCCGGCAGGTGCTTCTTGATCAGCTTGATCGCCTCCAAGAACTCGATGCCGTAGCGGTTGTGCTCCTCGATACCCGTTGCGACGGCGAAGATATTGGGATCGAAGATGATGTCTTCGGGGTCGAAGTCGAGCTTCTGCGTCAAGAGATCGTAGGCCCGCTTGCAGATTTCGAACTTGCGCGTGGCGTTGTCCGCTTGACCCTGCTCGTCGAAAGCCATCACGACGACGGCCGCGCCGTAACGTTGGCAGGCACGCGCTCGCTCGAGGAACTCCGCCTCTCCTTCTTTGAGGCTGATCGAATTGACGATGGCCTTGCCCTGCACGCACTTGAGCCCAGCCTCGATGACCGACCACTTGGAGCTGTCGATCATGATGGGTACGCGCGCGATCTCCGGCTCGGTGGCGATCAAGTTCAAGAACTCGACCATCGCCGCCTCACTGTCGAGCATGCCCTCATCCATGTTGACGTCGATGATGTTGGCTCCGTTGCGCACCTGCTGTGCGGCGACGGAGACGGCTTCGAGGAAGTCGCGCTCCTTGATCAAGCGCGCAAAGCGGCGACTGCCGGTCACGTTGGTGCGCTCGCCGACCATCGTGAAGGTCGTGCCACTGCGGATCTCGTAGGGTTCGAGCCCGCTGAGGCGGGTGACACCGTCACGTGGGTGCGGCGGCACCGGGCGCGGCTCCACCTCACGCACCGCCTCGGCGATGGCCTGAATGTGCTCGGGCGTCGTGCCGCAACAGCCCCCGACGAAGTTGACGAGGCCACTCTGGGCGAACTCCTGGAGAAAGCCGCCGGTTTGCTGCGGTGTCTCGTCGTATTCGCCGAACGCGTTGGGGAGGCCGGCATTCGGGTAGGAGCTGATCAGCGCGTCAGCTGCGCCGCTCAGGGCCACCATGTGCGGCCGCATCTCGCGCGCACCGAGGGCGCAATTCATCCCGACGCTCATCGGGTGGCTGTGGGACACGGACGACCAAAAAGCCTCTACCGTCTGACCAGAGAGATTGCGGCCGCTCTTGTCGACCACCGTCACGCTGAGCATGACCGGCAATCGCATGCCCTTTTCCGCGAACACCTTCTCGATCGCAAACAGTGCGGCCTTCGAATTGAGCGTGTCGAAGATCGTCTCTACCAGCAAGGTGTCGACCCCGCCTTCAATCAAACCACGTACTTGCTCAGCGTAAGCGTCACACACCTGATCGTAGGTCACCGTGCGCAGCGCCGGATTGTTCACGTCCGGCGACAGACTGAGGCTGCGGTTCAAAGGTCCAATGGAACCCGCGACGAAACGCGGCTTGTCCGGGGTCTTCTCGGACCACTTCAGCGCGGCCTTCTTGGCAACCTGAGCCGCGGCGACGTTGATGTCGAAAGCCGCGCTCTCGAGGGAGTAGTCCGCTTGAGCGATGGTGGTGGCGGCGAAGGTGTTCGTCTCGATGATGTCGGAGCCGGCAGCCAGGTAGCTGTCGTGCACCGCAGTGATGACGTCTGGTCGAGTGAGTACGAGCAGGTCGTTGTTGCCCTTGAGATCGCTGCCGTGGTCCTTGAAGCGCTCGCCGCGAAAGTCCGCCTCCGAGAGCTTGTGCTTCTGGATTTCCGTGCCCATCGCGCCATCCAGAATCAGGATGCGTTGGGCCGCGAGTTGCTCGATCTCTTGCTGTCGTGCTGGTTTGATCATGGTCATCAGGAGTCGCTCCAAAGCAGCGAAAACCTATACTGGTCGGACCCCGCAAAACCCAGGTCTTGTTCGTGACTGCCGGCGCCACGACCGATACGCAGCGAAATGGGGCTCGCAACGAGCACTGAGCTCATGACGACTGGAGCACAGCTCATGCGACTGCTTCAAATCGAGCAAGTCTTCCGGACTGCGGGCCAAGCGGCAGTTACTGGGACGGACTGAGCGTGCGCACGAGCTCCGCGCTCCAGTCGCGCAGCTCCGGCGCTTCCGCCCACTGCGCAGCGATCTGGCTCACCGATACGAGGCGCACCGACTCACCCGGTGTCAGGCGATTGCCCGCCCGCTCGATGTCCGAAACCAGTGCGTCCACCATCGAGCAGATCGTCTGACCGATGGCGTCCCGCTGCTCGCAGCGTGAACCTCGCAGCAGCAACTCTTCGGCAAGTTCCAACACGTGTCGTTGGGCGCGCCCTGCGGGCTCATCCATCGTTTCGTTGGCGGACAGCTCGATGTCGCTCAAGGTGTTGTACTCTTGAGCTCCGTCGCTGGAGGCAACCTGCTCCGTCTCGATGACGGTGATCTCCTCGGAGCCCAGCTGAATCACGTCGCCGTGCTCCAGCTCCGTAGGCCCCGTGATGGCGAGCCCATTGACGCGCGTGCCGTTGCGACTGCCCAAGTCTTCGATGCTCAACCGCCCGCGCTTGATGCGGATCCGGGCATGTTCTCTGGAGATGCGCTGCGCGGAGAGCACCAGCCAACACGACGGGCTGCGACCGAGCAGGTAGGGACCTCGTTTGACGGGAAAGCTCGTGCTCTGATGACGCAACCAGAACTGGGTCACTGCCCGCCTCGTTTCTGCTCTTTGCGCAGCACCATCAGCCGAACACGCCCCGTCGCGACGAGATTGTCATCCTCGTCTCTGACGTCGGCTTGCCACAGTTGGCTGCTGCGCCCCACGTG
This sequence comes from Polyangiaceae bacterium, assembly GCA_050301735.1. Taxonomy (GTDB): domain Bacteria; phylum Myxococcota_A; class Polyangia; order Polyangiales; family Polyangiaceae; genus SZUA-265. The sequence continues at coordinate 16,112 of JBNKZR010000123.1, forward strand.
CACAGGAACGGCGACCGCAGTGAGACGCCCCTCGCGGACGGATTTCAGAAAACTCGTGTGGTTCTCCACCCCTGCGACGACGGCACCGTCGGCGTTGAGCATGCCGCCGAGCGAACACGCGGTCTCGACAGCCCCCGCGTAGACACCGCCGTGCACGATGCCAAATGGTTGCAAATGCTCGTCTTTTACCGTCCAAACGAGTTCGACACGGGCTTTTTCGGCGCGCGCCAATTCCATGCCCATAGCCCCCATCCAGCCGGATCCCAGTGAAAGCCCTGACAGCGGTGTCCCGTCAGCCATGACGGGGCGCCGTATAACACGTCAGCGCCCCAAGAAAAGACCCAGAAAACGGGCAAAGCGGCACGGGGGCCGTTTTGATTGGCGAGCGGGCGCTGCAACGAGGCGTCGACGGCAAAGCCAAGTGCGCCCTTCCGCGACGGGCGTTGCGCGTGTTTTCCGGTTGACACGACGCAGCTCGGAGCCCCATTTGGCCAGCATGGATCCCGCCGTCAAAGAGCGTATCGAGACCACCATTGGACAACATCCGGTGGTCTTGTTCATGAAGGGAACCCGAACCATGCCCCAGTGCGGGTTCTCGGCGACCGTGGTGCAAATCCTCGATTCGTTGCTGGAGGACTACCAGACAGTCAACGTGTTGGCAGATCAGTCGATTCGTCAGGGCATCAAGGACTACTCGGAGTGGCCGACCATTCCGCAGCTCTACGTGCGCGGGGAGTTCATCGGCGGCTGCGACATCATCAAAGATCTGTTCGAAAGTGGAGAGCTGGAGAAGAACCTCGGCGTCGAGCTGCCGGCGATCGCTCCGCCCCAGGTGACCATCACGCCAGCAGCAGCAGAGGCATTCCAGGGCGCCCTGCAAAGCGACGCCGAATTCGTGCGCTTGGAGATCGACTCCCGCTACCAACACAGTCTGTCCGTGGGTGAACGCGGAGCCCGAGACATCGAGGTGCAAGCCGGCCCCTTGACGCTGTTGCTCGACCGCGGGAGCGCACGTCGTGCAGAAGGCGTGACCATCGACTACGTCGAGACCCCCGACGGCAAGGCGTTCAAGATCGACAACCCCAACGAGCCGCCGGGCGTGCAGAGCATCAGCGTGCGGGCTTTGGATGAGAAACTCCGGTCCGAAGAAGACCTGCAGTTGTTCGACGTACGCACGCCGGCAGAGCGAGAGATCGCCCACATCGAGGGCTCACGTTTCCTGGATCGAGCCGCCCAAGACCACATCATGTCTCTGGCGAAAGACACGCCACTCTACTTCGTTTGCCACCACGGCAACCGCAGCGCACAGGCAGCGGAGTTCTTCCTCAATCAGGGCTACACCAAGGTCTACAACGTGGTTGGCGGCATCGAGGCCTGGTCCCAAGACGTGGATCCAGAAGTGCCCCGCTACTGAGTCGCACACCTTCGCACAACATCCAGGACTCATGCGACTCGGAACCCTCGACGACGACATCAACGCGCGCGTCCGCGCGGCCATTCTCGAAGCCATCCCCGACGCTCAGGTGGAGGTATCGGGCGCTCGTGGGCACTTCACGATCGAAGTCGTCTCACCGGTGTTCGATGGCAAGACCGCCGTCCAGAGCCAACGCCTCGTCTACGC
>JBNKZR010000124.1:0-17669 GCA_050301735.1 Polyangiaceae bacterium
TGCCGACTCAGGTCGATGCCGTCGGCCAGATCCCGCGCCTGGTTCACCTCGCCGAGCATCAGGTGGATCATGCCCCGCTGAGCTCGCGCCTCGTCGGCTACGGTGGCCATGCCCTTGTTCAAATCGATGCGTTCCAAGGTTTCCAACGCAGCCCGCGGGTCCTCTTGCAGCTGCAGTTGCGCTTTGGCGAAGATCGCCGCAGCGTCCTTGGGCTTGAACTCGGCATCCAGCTTCGACAGAGCCTTCTTGCGGTCCTCTTCGGTTTCGACGCCCGCGATGATGCCCGCCACGCTCTTGGCACGCTTGGCACGTCCCAAGCCCCAGAGCGCAACACCCACGATCACGATCGTCAGCACCAATGGCACGCTGAGCGCGATGAGCTGGGACGTCTCCGACTGGGAGAAGCCGGCAATCGTGCCTCCCACCAACCACAGCGCCAACACCAACAACCCGACGCGTATGATCATCGCCCGCAGGGCATCAGGGGGCAGCGGATCGACGGGCGCCTGAGCGCTGGGTGCAGCAGTCCCGGGCTTGCCCTTCTTGGCGCTCGAATCAGCGCCCTGAGCGCGTTTCAGCTTGCGGCTCTCTTTACCCACGACGGAGCCTATAGCGCCGCCACAGGTCCTCACGCAAGGCTGCCGTCAGCGATGCGCTGACCCAAACGTCTCGTCTGGGTACAACAGGCAGCGCGGCAGCAGCGCAAGGCGCGAGCGCGCCTCGCCAGAAGTCCACAATCACGGCTCTGGCGCCTTTCCTGCGGCCGCAATCGGTCCAAAATGCAATCAGGGCGCGCTCGTCGTTCGAACGCGCCCTGACTACGGGATGCCGCCGGGCGCCGTGGATACGACGCCCGGGGCGGGGTTTCAGCTGTCCGAGTTCTCGGCGCCGCCCTCGCTACCTGCGAGATCCTTCAGCTTGTCGCCGAACTTCTCTTTGAGCAGATCGCCCAGGGTGCTGCCCTTGGCAGCTGCACTCGCCTCACGCTTGAGGCTCGAGAGCTGCTCGGCGGCAGGGCTCGCGCCCACTTCCTTCAGGCTCATCGTCAGCCGTCGATCCATCGAATCGACGTTCGACACCTCGGCTTTGATCACGTCGCCCTTACGCAGCTTCATGTCGTCCGGAATGTCGCCGTTGGGGATCAAGGCGTCGACTCCGTCGGAGACCCGCACGTACGCGCCGTACTCGGCCACTGCCGTGACGGTAACCTCTTCGACCACCGTACCGGGCAGGTAGGACTGCAGCAAGGTCGGCCATGGGTCGTCCCAAATCTGCTTGATGCCCAAGCTGACCTTCTTCTCGTCGTGGTTGATCGACAGAATGATCGCCTCGACGTCGTCACCCTTCTGGTGCATGTCCTGCGGGTGGTTGGGCTTGGTCGTCCAAGACAGATCCGTCTTGTGAACCATGCCGTCGACGCCATCTTGGATACCCACGAACACGCCGTAGTCGGTGATCGAGCGGATCTTGCCGGCGATCTTGTCGCCCGGCTTGTACGTGTCGGTGAACAGTGTCCAGGGATCGGGCTCGAGTTGCTTGAGGCCGAGGCTGATGCGCTTGGCCTTGGAATCGACCTCGAGCACCTGGCACTCCACCTCGCTGCCCACTTCGAGCATCTTGGAGGGGTGCTTGATCTTCTTAGTCCAGCTCATCTCACTGACGTGGATCAGGCCCTCGACGCCCGGCTCCAACTCCACGAAGGCGCCGTAGTCGGTGATGCTCATCACCTTGCCGCTGACCTTCTTGCCCAGCGGGTACGCCTCTTGGACGTGGTTCCACGGATCTTCCTGCGTCTGCTTCAAACCGAGGCTGACGCGCTCCGTCTCCGGGTTGTACTTGAGCACCTTGACGGTGACCGCATCGCCAACCTTGAACACTTCGCTCGGATGGTTGACGCGCCCCCAAGACATGTCGGTGATGTGCAGCAAGCCGTCGATGCCGCCGAGGTCGACGAACGCGCCGTACTCGGTGAGGTTCTTGATGGTGCCCTCGAGCACCTGACCCTCTTCCAGCGTCTTGAGCGTCTTCTGCTTCATTTCGTCGCGTTCACGCTCGAGGAGCACACGACGAGACAGCACGATGTTGCCGCGCTTCTTGTTGAACTTGATGACCTTGAATTCGTAGGTCTGTCCGATCAGCTTGTCCAAGTTGCGCACGGGGCGCAGATCGACCTGCGAGCCCGGCAAGAATGCCTTGACGCCGCCCTTGATGGTGACGGAGAGGCCGCCTTTGACGCGCTGGCTGATGGTGCCCTCGATGATTTCGTCGCGTTCACATGCTCCGGAGATCTCGTCCCAGACCTTCATCTTGTCAGCCTTCTCCTTGGAGAGGCTGATCAACCCATCATCGCTTTCGCGGCTTTCGACGAAGACGTCTACTGTGTCGCCCTGCTTGACGGTGACGTTGCCGACGGCATCGGCAAATTCATCCTTGGAGATGACGCCTTCGCTCTTTCCGCCGATGTCGACGACGACCGAATCGCGTGTGACCTGAACGACGAGACCTTTCGCGATATTGCCTTCGGTGGCGTCTTCGGGTGCGGGGGGCTGAGCTTCGGCGCTCGCTTCGAAAAGCGCCGCGAAGCCACCCTCGCTCTGATTATTAGTGGTGATGGTTTGGTTCATGAGTGTTGGTTGGGATCTCCGGGTCGGGTAGCTGGAGCAGCCCTTCTGCTCCGGGGCCCCTACGAACAAAGCGAGGCCCTGCCGGCACGGAGGGAGGGGGCGTCCCTAGCGCGCCAGGCCCCCCGCGTCAAATGCTGCGGTCGTTAATGTTGCCCCGGGCCTCCGGGAGAAGCAAGGCGGCATCGGGCCGGGAGCTGCCCTGAGCGTGTTTCGGCTCTGCTTGGAACCGGTAGCCAGAGCATGCAAGCGTATATTATCACTGGGGTTTTGTTTCTTCTTCACGAGCCTCTGCCCAGCTCGTGAGCCAGTCGGCGAGGCTGCGCGCGGCTCGGTCGATGTCTTGACGGGCCCAGGGAGCGACGATCGCGACCGTGCCGTCCGCTGCCGCGACGACGGTCGCGTTCTTGAGCATCGTGCGCTCCCCTGCCAGGTCCTGACGGCCAGCGAGGGAGAGCAGATCGGCGACGGTGCCGAGCATCTGCTCGATGCCGGGCACCAAAGCCTGCAAGTCTTTGCCCGCGAGGGGACGAAGCTGCACGGTGACCGTCGTATCAGTGCCGAGATCCACCTCGCCACTCGCGCTCTCGACGTCCGCTAGCGGCGCGAGTCGCGATGCGAACGGAGCGAGCCACGGGGACGAGGCGATGTGCCCCACCTGTCTGAGCCACGCGCCTTCCACCCCAAAGCCCGCCGCGCCATCCAAGCGTAGGCCCAAACGCTGATACTCGTCCGTCGGCTGGCGCGCCGCGACGAGCAATGCGGGATCCGAAGAGAAGAGCACGATGCCGTCCGCTGCCTGCTCGGCGAAGAAGCTCTGCGAGGGACACGCCAGCCGCGCGTCCTGCAGGGAACAACCCGCAATGCCACGCGCCTCGAGCAATTCACTCAAACCCTGGATCACCCCAGTCGTCGGAAAGAGGCCGCCGACCGCGAGCAGCCAAGCCTCCTCGGATGCCGGTTGCACGAAGAGGATCTCCCGCAGCTCGCTGGCGAGATCGATGCCCGTCGTCGCATCCAGCTGGGCGAGCCCTTCGTTGCCGGTGAGATGCCGATTCAGGACGGGAAACACGTGGCGTCGCACGGGCTCGAAGAGAACCACCTGCTCGAGATCGACGCGGGCCGCCAGGCGCGCTCCGGCTGGGACATGTAACGCCGCTCGGCGTTCGTAGTCGACCAGCTTGGCATAGGCGAACCACAACCCAGCGATGCCCGCGGCAACGAACAACAGCAGCCCGAGCAGCACGACGCTGCCGGGCAAGCCAGATCGGTGCCGTCGCGACTCGGGTTGCGACTCTTCGGACGGAGACGACATGGGTGCGGGACGGAGCAGCAATCAGGCCTGAGACATTGCGTTCGCCACTTCGCGCACGCGCTCCACGATCGTCTCGACGACCTGGTCGATGCCAAGCCCGGTACTGTCGACCAGCTCAGCGTCCTCCGCCCGCTGCAAGGGCGCGACCGGACGGTTCGAATCTCGGCGATCGCGCTCTTTGACGGCGTCGACCACGTCATCGAGGGAGGTGCTCTCGTCCCGCAACTTCAGCTCGTCGTAACGGCGCTGGGCGCGTTCCTGCACGCTGGCGGTCAAGAAGAATTTCGCTTCTGCGTCGGGAAAGACCACGGTGCCGATGTCCCTGCCCTCCACGACGACGCGCCCGTCCCGTCCTACGTCGCGCTGGATTTCCAAGAGCGCCACGCGCACGGCACCAATGGCCGAGACTTTGCTCGCCAAAGTGCTGACTTCGTTGGTGCGAATGGCGCGACTGACGTCCTCGCCGAAGAGCAACACGCGTTGAGTACCGTCGCGCGCAGCCTCGAAGTGAATGGCGCTCTCGGCAGCGAGGCGGCGAGCCACCTCCGCGATGGCAGCCGGGTCTTGCAGTACGCCGTCGCGCTTCGACTGCAAGCCGACACAGCGGTAGAGTGCACCCGTGTCGAGCAGCGTGTAGCCGAGTGCCGCCGCAACGCGTCGCGAGACCGTGCTCTTGCCGGCACCAGCGGGCCCGTCGATGGCGACGACCGGCGCCGAGCGTCGCGGAGCGGTGCTCACTGTGCACCTCCCGCGCTGGCTCCGGCTCCCAACAGGTCCAACAGACTCGTCGCTGCGCTGGCATCCAACGCCATGCTCACCTGTAACGACGAATCGACGACCTGAGTCTCCAATTTCTGGATGGGTTGGGTGACGCCGAAGGCCGACGCGATCAACCCGATGGTGGCGAGGCTCTGGTGGACCTGCTGCACGGAGGCGCGCCCAGCCTCAGCCGCCGCAGCATCGTCGTACGTCAACGTGCCAGCGAGGTTCATGCCTGGTGGGTCGAAGTTGCCGATCAGGCGCAGCATCTTCATGCCGCTCAAGAACGGAAGCTGCGACATCAACGCCGCCACCTGCGGATCGTGGCGTGCGTCACTGGCGAAGGCCAACGGCGCCCCAGGACTCTTCATCAGCGCTTCCGATTCCGGCGGAAGCTCGACGGCGATGCGTCCAGCCTCGATGCGATCGAGTGCGCGGCGGATGCCAGTTTCATTGCCGAAGATGACCGTCTTGGGCGTCAACACGGCGAAGCCCACGTTGGCAGAGACGTAGAATACGCGGCCCGCGTATTTTACGCGCACCAGCGGCGTGCCGAGGGGCGTCTCTTCGGTGCCGCTCGCCGCCTTTTCGATGGCCTCGGGGTCGAAGCGACCGCTGGCCACGCCCATGAATTCGACACCTTGGAACGAATACAGTCCCAGAACCACGCGCTCGAGGTCGCGTTCCGGAACGAAATTGGCGCTCGGCGGAAGTGGTAGTCGCGCCTGCGCGGCGCTCGAAACTCGGGCCCCCGCCGAGGACTTGAACAGCGCTGGCGCGTCGATGTTGAAAACGCCCAAGACGCCACCCGGCATCAACGCCAACGGGTTCGTATCGATGTCCGCAGCGGTGAGCTCGACGCCGTCAGCCGTTTTGATGATGACCTCTTCGCCGCCACATCCCACTGCCGTCGAAACACAGAGCAACGCCGCGAACGATAGTCGTCGCGCTCGCCGCAGTCGGTTGGCCGCGGTGCAGCGCTGACTCGTGGACTTCATTCCTTCACCTCTCGGAGCGCGGCGATGAGCCGGGCGTTTTCCTCTGGCGTGCCGATCGATATGCGCAGTGCCGTCGGTAGCGGGCCCACGAGACGGGTGATTACCCCCAGATCGAGGAGCTTTTCGAACCAAGACGTCGCCTCCGAACCCATCTCGACCAGGACGAAATTCGCCTGACTAGGCACGACATCGAAACCGAGCTCGGTCAACGCCTGACTGACCGAATTTCGCTGTTCGGCGTTCATCGCACGGCAGCGAGCGAGGTGCGCTGGATCATCGAGCGCGGCCACCGCGGCGGCTTGCGCGAGTGAATTGGCGTTGAACGGGGCCCGCACGCGGTTGAGGTAGTCGCACAGCTCGGCCGGAGCGACGGCGTAGCCGAGACGCAGCCCCGCCAGCCCATAGGCTTTGGAAAACGTGCGCAACACGATCAGTCGCTCGTGCAAGTGCCGCAGCTTCAGGCCGTCGGGATAGTCGTCAGCGGTGACGTACTCGAAGTACGCTTCGTCGAGCACCGCGATGACGTCCGCGGGAAGTTTCTCCAAGAATGCGCTGAGCGCCGAGCGTGAAACGTACGTCCCGGTCGGGTTGTTCGGGTTCGCGATGAACACCACGCGGGTGGCGTCGTTGACCGCGGCAAGCATCGCGTCCAGGTCGTGGGTGTAGCGTTCCAACGGCACCGCAGTGTGCTGCACGCCCTCGCAAGCACACGCCATCGCGTAGACCACGAACGAGGGGTGCGCATAGACGACGTGGTGCTCGCGCGTAGCAAACGTCTTGAGGATCAGCTCCAGCAGTTCGTTCGAGCCGTTGCCAAAGACGAGTTCGTCCGGGCTGACCCCCAGATGTGTCGCTAGACGTTGCCGCAAGGCATAGGCGTTGGCGTCTGGATAGCGGTGAACCTGCGTGCTGGCGGCGACGATGGCCGCCAATGCTTTGGGGCTCGGACCGATAGGGTTCTCGTTCGAAGCTAATTTCACGGCGGAGCTCACTCCGCGTTCACGAGCGAGCTCCTCCAATGGCTTGCCCGCAGCGTAGGGTCGCAACGCCTCGATGCTCTGAGTTACGAGCGGCTTCATTTGCTGCGCAGACTAAAACACAAGAGCCCGAACGCGTCGCTCGAAAAGTGGCCCCAGCCAAACCGGCGCCCGGCACGGAGATCCAACGCGTCCGCCGTACGTCGACAGTCTCTATGACCCGAGTGCGCGGGCGAGACCAGAAGCAGCCCTCCCTTCAGCAACCGCCCGCGGCACGTTTCGCTTCACGCTTCGGTGGCCGAAGCACGTTCCGGTCGCGATCGCCGATCACATCGACGATTGATCGTGCTGTGGCGCAGCGCGCGCTCGTGTCGCGGGATCGCGACGCCCGCTCCCATGCGAAGATGGGACTCGACGAGCCGGTTCCCTCGAGAGCGCCGCAATCTCCGCTCAGGCCGCCGACTTGCCGTCTTTGGACTTCGACTCGGCCTTCTTGGCCTTGGACGAGTCCTTCTTCTCCGCCTTGGAGCCCGTATCGGTCGCGCCGTCGGAGTCGGAGCCCGCCGACTCCTTGCTGCTGGACGAACTCGTGGAGCTGTACAGATCCGAGTACCAACCGCCGCCCTTGAGGACGAAGCCCGTGCCACCGCTGATCTGGCGCTTGGCACTGCTCTTCTTGCAGCTGGGACAGACCTTCAACGGTGCGTCCTTGATGGATTGATCAGCCTCCCACTGGTGGTTACAGGCGGTACAAACGTATTCGTAGGTCATAGCTCGCTTGATCGTTTCAAGTGCGTCCGGCGCCCGGAGCTGTCAACAGCGATTTTGACTTGATGCGTCGCGCGCCCGCACTGCGCGACGGTGTTGCGCCTCTCCGCGACCCGAGGCCAATCGCCACTCCGACCAGCCCGGCGTACCACTGCACTTTTGAGACTGAACGCTTGTCAGTGTACTCGATCCGATCTAGAGCTGGGGGACTCTTCGACGTTGCATGACAATGGGTGACACCGCACTGCCATACATCCTGGAACATGACGTTCCCGCGCGCGGCCGTGATTCGGGGTCAGCGTCCAGCTTCCGTCCGCGCCAGTGCTGGGGTCAGGCAGCGCCCCGACTGGACGAGACCGGTTGGTGCGGGCGTTCAGCCCATCGCCCGTGTCGCAGCGAAGCCCAGTCCTCCGGCCGCGACCGGCGGTTTTTGCCGCCGAGCGGATACGAATGTCTTCGAAACGGGGTTATCCTGAGGGCGCCCCGTTCACCCAAAGAACCTACTCGGAACGTCATCGCAGTCATCCGACCGAATCGAGGGAAAGCTCCGGCTTTGCTCCGCGTCGGCACACGGAGCTCACACCGAGCCTAGCTCGACCCCCGGTGGATCACCGGGGCATCACGACACTCAGGGGCCAGCAGAACCATGCACATCAGGAAGCTCGAGATCAGCGGATTCAAGTCCTTCGTCGACAAGACGGTCGTGCACTTCGATCACGACGTGATCGGGATCGTCGGGCCCAATGGCTGTGGCAAGTCCAACATCGTTGACGCCATCCGCTGGTGCATGGGTGAACAGAGCGCCAAGCACTTGCGTGGACGCGCCATGGAAGACGTCATCTTCAATGGCTCGGAATCGCGCGCACAGCATGGCATGGCGGAGGTGACCCTCACCTTCGACAACACCGACAAGCATTACGCTGAGACACTTCCCGCGGAATACCGCGACTTCCCCGAGATTGCGGTCACGCGGCGGCTGTACCGCGACGGCACCAGCGAATACCTGATCAACAAGACTCAAGTCCGCTTGCGCGACGTCACGGATCTCTTCCTCGGCACCGGCGTGGGCACCAAGGCCTACTCCATCGTCGAGCAGGGACGAATCGGGCAGATCGTCAGCTCGCGCCCCCAAGACCGTCGCCTCTACATCGAAGAGGCAGCGGGCATCACCAAGTACAAGCTCCGTCGCAAGCAAGCGGAGCGAAAGATGGATCTCACACGGCAGAACCTCCTGCGCGTGACGGACATCGTCAACGAGATCGATCGCACACGCAATTCGCTCAAGCGCCAAGCTGCGAAGGCCGAACGCTACATTCGCTACCGGGACGAGCTCGAAGACCTCTTCCTCCACGACGCGGCGCATCGCCTGCTCGAAATGATTGTCGTGCAGCAGGCAGAGAGGACCGGCTACGAGCAGCTGAAAGAGCGCTCGACCGAGCTCGCAGGCAAACTCGAGCAGGGTGAAGGCAACCTCGCCGCGGCTCGGGGTGAGGCTGCAGAGGTCGAAAGCCGCTACGAGCAGGTGACGGCCCGGGCCGCCGCCTCCGAGCAGCGCGTCACTGAGCTTCGCAGCGAGGTCACCCGCAGCCAGGACCGCACTGGGCACTTGGAGGAGCGGCTGTCGCAGCTCGGACAAGAGCGCGCCACGTTGGAAGAGCGCGTGGAGCGCTTGACGGTGGAAAGCGCCGAGCTCGAGGAGCGAGTCGAGTGGCTGAACAGAGACGAAACCACGCGCAATTCGGAGGCCAGTAACGAAGGCATCCAGCTCGATGGGCTCAAGAGCAAAGAGCGTGAAGCGGACGAACGACTCGCGACGCTGCGGCGCGAAAGCTCCGCCGCACAGGCCGAAGAAGCCTCGGTGCGCGCCAAGCTCGAATCATCCGAGCAACGATTGGCCGAATTGACCGAGCGCAAGCAACAGGTCGGGCGCGAGCGCTGCGAAATCGCTACGGCCTTGGAGCGCAAGAAGCTCGAGCAACAGGCGTTGGAAACGAGCGTGCGCGAGTTGGGCGAGCGGCGCGCCGAAACCACCGAGCGTGCGGCAAGGCTCGAAGCGGAGCTGTCCGACACCAAGAAGGACCACGACGCCGAGGCGGCGGCTCTCGACACACTGAAGACTGAGATCGCCCACAAGCGCAGCCGTTTCAACGTGCTGACGGATCTGCATCGTCGCCTCGAAGGTGTCGGTGCGGGCACCAAGGTGTTGCTTTCGAGTGACGACCCGGCGGTGGTGGGTTTGCTCGCCGACCGCGTCGAGGTCGAGGAAGAATTCACCGAGGCCTTTGCCTCGCTACTCGGTGACCGTCTGCAGTGCGTGATCGTGCGGGACCCGGCGCGTGGCCTCGAGTTGCTCGACGAACTCCGAAAGAGCAAGGGCGGGCGCGCGACGATCGCAACCCAGACGCCGGGCTTCGTTGCCGGCGCGCGCAGTGGCGCCAAAGACGACCCCAGCGTGCTGACGCGTCTCATCGACGAAGTCCGCTACTCGAAGGAGGATGAGGGGCTGATCCGCGCACTGGTTGGTGATGCGCTCGTCGTGCGGAGCGCCTCGGATGCCATGTCGCTCAACGCCCGCTTCCCAGGCACCACTGCCGTCTCCCTCGACGGCGCGGTTGTGCGCGAAGACGGTCTGGTCAGTGGTGGCTCCGGCGACAACATGGCTTCGGCCATGCTCGAGCAGAAGCGGGAGATGAGCACGCTCCAGGCCGACCTCGTCGAGCACGACGAGCAGGCGCGCCAGGCCAACGAGCGCTGCCGTGAGCTGGAAGCGCGACTCGAAGGGGTGCGCCTCCAGCTCAAGGAGTGTCAGGCGGAGTTGCGCGAGCGGGAGCTCTCCCACATCGGCACCGAAAAGGACCTGAACAACAGCAAGAATGAGACGCAGGCCGCCGAGCAACGCTACCAGCGGCTGAGCAGTGAGGAATCCGAAATCGCGGAGCGGAGCGAACAGGTCGCGACGTCGATGACGGAATGTCGCGACAGGCTGACGGAGCTCGCGCAACTCGAGGAAGAGCGTGAGCGAGCACTGGCGGAGGCGGAAAGCGTCGCAGCCGAGCGCAAAGCAGACGTCGCAGCGCAAGCCGCCAAAGCAACCGAGCGACAGGTGCGCCTGGCCCAGGTGCGTGAACAGCTCGAAGCCGCAAGGAGTTCCCTCACCCGAACCGCGACCGAACTATCCGCGGGGCGCGAGCGACTGCAGCAGCTCGTGCGCGAGGCACGCGATGCGGCCACTGCACTCGGACAGGCCGCAGCGCAGTGGATGCTCAGCAAAGAGGCCAGTCAGGAAGCCGCACAAATCGCGGCGGCCGCGCAAGCAGAGTTGGACGATGTGCGCCGCCTGCTGGAGCAGATCCGAACGGGCCTGGGTGAGCGTGAAGGCGAGTTGCGCGAACTGCGCGTGGCCTTGAGCGAAGTCGACGAGGGCAGTCGCGATGGCGAAATGAAGCTGCAGAAGCTGGGGATCGAGCGCGAGCACCTGTTGCGGAACGTGGCAGAGCGCTTCCGTGGGCTCGATCTCTTGCGGGTCATGGGTGACTATCACGCCCGCCCCGCGCCCGACGCTGAACACCGCCGGCGCATCGACGAACTCAGCAAGTTGATCGATCGCATGGGCCCGGTCAATCTCGACGCCAAGGCGGAATACGAAGACGCCGAGGAGCGTTTCGTCGAGCTCAGTGGTCAGCGTGACGACATCCAGCAAGCGCTGGACGAGCTCGATCGAGCGATTCGCCAGATGGACCGCGAGAGCAAACGTCGCTTCCGCGAGACGTTCACGACCGTCAACGAGTTGTTCAAGCGGACCTTCTCGCGCCTGTTCAAGGGTGGGCGCGGAGAGCTCAAGCTCACCGATCCCGAGAACATCCTGGAGACGGGCGTCGACATCGTGGCGCAACCGCCCGGCAAGAAGCTCGGCAACATCGAGCTGATGAGCGGTGGCGAGAAGGCCCTGACCGCAACCGCGCTGATATTCGCGATCTTCGAGTACCGCCCCTCGCCATTCTGCGTGCTCGACGAGGTCGATGCCCCGCTCGATGAGGCTAACGTGAGCCGCTACAACGAGGCGATCCGGGCCATGACGAGCAACTCGCAGTTCGTCGTCATCACGCACATCAAGAAGACGATGCAGTCCGTCGACGTGCTGTATGGCGTGACCATGGGCGAGCCGGGTGTCTCCCGTGTCGTCAGCGTGAAGGTGAATCAGGAAGCGAAGTCGCGCAGCGAAAAGTCGGCCAACGCGTTGTCGTCCAAGGAAAGCGTCGCGCCGGAAGCTGCCACGGTAGCTTGAGAGCAGCGAACGCGTAGCGCGACCCAGCAGCGCCGGGGCCATTCGCCTGGGAACAGCCGCCAAGCTCGGTTCTGCGTCGCCGGCAGACGAGCAGCAAGCCGGCGACGCACAGGAGCCCGTCGAGCACCGGCTTGCCAGCGCGGCCGGCGGGTAGTGAACAGCCTACTTGCGGGACTTCGCGGTGGGGCGACGTCGGGGTCACGCTCGAGTCGGGCACTCCCGAAACCACGGCGGCGTCCCACGGAAGAGGAACGAGTCGCCCTTCCTGTTGCAGCACGCTCCCTCGAACGGGCGTCGCCAGCGACCCGTCGTTCCATCCGCCGTCCCGATCCGGCTCTGCCCCGAGACCCGCATCGGGGGACGCAGCTTCGGGCTCGAGCTCAGGGCAGTGTGCGGAACGCAGTGGAGCCGCTGTCAACGGGACCAGTTCATAGCCCGTCTGACAAGCGACGATGACCATGTCCTGTAACTCATCGTCAGTTGAGCTACTGGGGTTGGCGTCTTTGGGGAGCGACACGGTGTCGGCGGACGTGCACGAGCCCGACTCGACGGCGTAGCCGTAACGCACGAGCACCGACTCGTCGCCAAACAGCTCCACACCATCATCGGGTCCGTTCTGCAGCCAACCATTGGGCAGTCCGCTGCTGGATCCGCCGGTGTAGTCGCAAACGATGTCGTCGTGCAGCTGCGACCTGGCGGAGCAAATCACGAAATAGCCCCTGGTGTCCGTGAGGAATTCAGCCAACGCGAGCGTGCGGTAGACTTCACAACCTGGCCCGCTTCCGTCGAGCAGCCGGATCTCCGACAGCCCACAATCGCCAAGCCGGACGCGCCCTGGCGCATCGGGAACCCGGAGTTCGATGAACTCGGCGTCATCCGCAGAGGGATCGTCGTAGCTGAGCCGGGACAGCACGACCTGGCAGGAGCCGGCGTCCGCTGCCCCCGCTACCGTGGTGACGGTGCAGGCAAACACCGCCGCGGCAAGAGTGCTGACGAAGAAACGTAACATGTCCTTTCATCGTCAGCGACGGCAGCGTGTTGCGCACTTTTTTGGGGCGTGTCTCTCGCTGCGCAGATGGCCCCGGGCAGTCCCGCGGCATTCACACGAGCCCCGTCGCTGGACACTCGGCGCCCGACGGCGCGTCAAAGACTCTCTAGATAGAGTTGCTCCAGCGCCGCACGGTCGCAACGCCGGGGATTGCCTTGATGGCAGCCGTCTTCGACGGCCAGAGCCGATAGCGCCGACAGATCGGCTCGTTGCACGCCTACTTCGCCCAGCCCGTTCGGCAGCCCCAATCGAGACCGAAAGACGGCGAGCTTGTCCGGCAACTCCTGCGGATCGTCGATGTCGAGGCAGCGAGCGACGCTGACATAGCCGTCCTCCGCTTGCTCCATGTTGAAGCGCACCACGGCGGGTAGGCAGATCGCGTTGGCCAACCCGTGGTGGACGTCGTGTTCACTCGACAGGGGATGCGCCAAAGAGTGGCAAGCGCCGAGCCCTTTTTGAAACGCGACGGCTCCCATCATGGCCGCCTTCATCATCGCGCCGCGCGCCTCCAGATCGTCGCCATCTTCGACCGCACGCAGCAGGTACTTGGCCACCAGACTCATGCCCTTCTCGGCGATCCCGTCGGCCATCGGATGGTCACCGATGGCAACCCGTGCTTCCATGCAGTGGGTCAGTGCGTCGAAGCCGGTGGCAGCTGTCGTCATCTTCGGCATCGTGCGTGTGAGCTCCGGGTCGAGTATGGCCACCCGTGGCAACATCGCCGGGGAGAAGATGACCGTCTTTCGCCCCGTGCCCGCAACGCCGACCACCCCGGCGCGACCGACTTCACTTCCCGTGCCAGCGGTCGTCGGCACGGCGATCACGGGGAGCAACTGGGTGGGAATGAAACGGTCTCCGCCTTTCGCGTCGTCCAAAGCTTCGAAGGGCAGCGCAACCGCCGCTCGCACGGCGATCAGTTTCGCTGCGTCCAATGGCGAGCCTCCCCCAAGTCCGACGATGACGTCCGCGCGGTGTTGAGCGAGCGCCTCGGCGCCTTGTGCGACGTTGGCCTCGCTGGGGTTCGGCTCCACGTCGCAGAAGCACGCGACCGCCACTCCCACTTGCTCCAAAGCTCGGGCGATCGGTTCGACGAGGCCCGCTGCCTCGATCCCGCGATCGGTAACGAGCAAAGCCCGCGATGCCGACAAGGCTTTGACCTCGTTGCCGATGTTTCGAGACTCACCCAGACCAAAGAGGATACGTGTCGGGAAGTTCCAGATCGTTGCCATGGTTCACTCGTTTTCGCGGGCCCGCTACACCGTTTCGAAGTATCTGCGGCGCTCCCAGTCGGTAACAGCGATTTCGAACTGGCGTGCTTCCCAATCGCGTGTCCGAACGTAGTGGTCCACGAAGTCTTTGCCGAGCACCTGCCTGGCGATCCGATTCTGAGCCAACAAGCCCACGGCATGGCGCAGCGACGTCGGCAGAGCATCTTTGCCCTCGGTGCCAGGCTCCCCCACGGTCTCGGCTTCCAGCTCGAGTTCTTTCTCGATGCCCCACAAGCCGGCCCCCAGCGTGGCAGCGATCGCGACGTAGGGATTGATGTCAGCCGCCGTCTGCCGATACTCGACGCGCACTGCCGATTCCGACCCCGGGGAGACGATGCGAATCGCGCAGGTCCGATTTTCCACCCCCCAAGAAGGGACCAATGGTGCCCACAGCCCTGGCACATAGCGCTTGTAGCTGTTCACCGTCGGGGAATACAGGCACGTCCAGTCGCGCATGAGCTTCAACTGTCCGGCCACGTAGTGTGTCATTAGCTTGGACATGCCGTGTTTGCGTCGACCGTCGAAGAAGACGTTCTTGCCGTCCCGCCACAGACTCTGGTGCAGATGACCACTAGCCCCAGGCAAGGACGCGTCGCACTTGGCCATGAACGTCACGGCGATGCCGTGACGGTGCGCGATCTGCTTGAGGGTGGTCTTGAAGAGTGCGGCCTGGTCGGCAGCCTCCAGCGCGTCGTTGTAGCAGATAGCCGCTTCGTACACTCCCGGCCCAGTCTCGGTGTGCAGGCCCTCGAGTTGGATCCCGAAGTCACGACAGCTATCCCAGACGTCGCGCATCAGCTCGGAGTCCTGCCCCGTCCGTACCCAGCTGTAGCCGAACATCCCCGGCTCCAATGGCTGCAGGTTCACGAACCCCTTCTGCTCGATCGTTTCTCTGTTTTCGCGGAAAAAGAAAAACTCGAACTCGGCGCCGACCTTGGCTTCGAACCCTTGTTTGGCGGCTCGACGGATGATGCGCTTGAGCAGTGAGCGCGGACAGGCCGGATGTGCTTGGGTCTTGGAGACGTGAAAATCACACAACAAGGCCGCGACGTTCGGCTCCCAAGGGATCTTGCGCAAGGTCGCCGTATCCAGCAGCGCTAGCGTGTCGGGGTAACCCGTATCCCACCCCGTGACGGTGGCGTTGTCGTAGAGGGCATCCGCGACGTCCCATCCGAAAATCACATCGCAAAAACCAAAGCCCGACGTGAGCGCCGAACCGAGCTTGTCCAGCGCGACGTATTTTCCGCGCAAGACGCCATCGAGATCGAAGCCGCCAACCTTGACGCGCTCGATACCATCGGCCTTCAACTGCTCGATGAAGCCCTCAGAGCCACTGCGTTCGCTTTTCGTCTTCTTGCTTTGCGCCACTCACCGTCCTCCGCGGCGGTTATAGCGGGTCATCGGCGATCCTCAAACGACTCCGACGACGCGGTGCGAGCTCACCCCATGCCGCCCGAGCAATCACACCCAGCCGCGGGACTCGCCTCAGCGCACTCGACCGCGACCGCGGAAGCGAGCTCGCCGCAGGATCCAGCTCAGCCGCAACTCAGCGCGTACTCGCAAGGAAGGACACCGCCCAGGATCGGCGCTCGGCCGGTTTCGGCTCGAAGCCGCTCAGCGCAGCTGAGATTCGGCGGCAGGCTCTTCGGTGTCGGGCGAAAGCGCCGTCGAGATGGCGGAGACGAGCTCCCCGACGGTGTAGGGTTTGCCCAGGTAGCATTTCACCCGCGGGTGGTACCGCAATTCCGGAGGCAGATCCTCGACGGACAGACCGCTCGTCAAAATCACCGGGATCGGTGAGTGCCTCGACTCCAGCTCTTCGATCAAGGCGGTGGCGGACATTCCGGACGACAGATTGACGTCGAGCAGCAAGGCGCTCGGCGGATTCGGGCCCGTCATCAAGGCGAGCGCCTCTTCCCCTTGCAGCACCGCACGCGAGCTGTAGCCGAACTCTTCCAGCAGGCCCACGGTAAGCTCCCCCAGCCGGCTTTCGTCGTCACAAATGAGGACCTGCGGCTGCACTTCGGGCTCAGCTCCCTGTCGATCCTCCAGTGGCATCGCAGATAGATCGGGACTCGACGGCAAGTAGACGTGAAACGCACTCCCCCGCTCGGGCTCGCTCTCGACCTCTAGCCAGCCACCGGCATTTTGCACCAAGTGCATGACGCTGTTCAGGCCCAGCCCGGTACCGTGCCCGCTCGACTTCGTGGTGAAGAAGGGTTCGAAGATGCGCCGCTTGACCTCGGCGTCCATACCAGGCCCTTGGTCGATGACGCTGACGCGCAGCCAGTGACTGGCCTCGCGTGCGCCCTCCGGCCGTGCGCGCCAGGTCGTGCTGGCTCTGAGCATGACGCCTGTCGATAGCCCCTGGCCTCGGACGGCGTCGCTGGCGTTGACCAGCAGATTGAGTACGACTTGGTGCAGCTCCGAGGGCAACATGTCGATGGAGCCGAGCTCCTGGTCGATGTCGACTTCCACGTTGCCGGTATCGGGCATGCAGCGCATGAGCTCGACCGTCTCTTGCAGCACCGCAGTGGGCTCGGCTCGCGCCGCCACGTGGTCGGGCCCACGCGTGAAGCTCAATAGACGTCGCGTGACGTCCCCTGCGCGCTGAGCGGCTGCCTCCGCGGCGCACAAGGCCGATTCACGCCCATCTGGAGAGACGTGGTGCCGCACCAGGGCAAGACTGCCGCGAATACCGGTCAGAAGGTTGTTGAAGTCGTGCGCAACGCTCCCCGCGAGCATGCCGAGCGACTCCGCTCGGTTGACCTGCTCCAGCCGTCGTCGCAGGGCTAGCGCTTCTCCTTCGTCGCTGGCGATCAGGAGGCCCACTCGCCGGGTGATGCCCGACGACCGTGGGATGAGCCCAGCCCGCTGGTCCTCGACCGCCAGCGGGACGTCCCACGGAACACATTCCAATGCCCAGTTAGGGCCGAGCAAGTCGTCGTCCGTTCCCGGCTCCAGGCGGCTCCGGGCCCCGGCAACGAAACATGCGTGAAGAGCTCGGGCGAGCTCCGGGTGCCGAGCGACGTCGAGACTACCGTTCGCGAATGCCAGCCCAACTCCCACCGGCGTACCCGGGCTGACCGCCAAGAGCACGGATGAGTTGCTCACGACCGCCACCTTGGTGGTGCTCGTGGCAAAAGCTTCACACACGTCTACCGCTAGCTGGCGCGCGGTGGCCGAATCATCGGTGAAGCCGGTAGCTGTCTCAGTGGAACGCGACACCCCTATTCCGCGAAGGCTATCCGATTGGCTCTGCGGCGTCCAGCCGGCATTGAGTCGGCGCCTCGTTCGCAGTCCGGCGGCCGGTGGCGACGTTCCCGCTCAGTGCTCCGGCGCCCCGCCACGGTGCAGCACGCGACTGAGCAGCGCACCAGAGCCAGCCAACACGAGAGGGATCGTAAACCAACCGAGACGCACCGGTCCGATCGAGAACACCCTGCCGGACGTTGCAGCGTAGTACTGCCCAAGCGCCGCCAAGCCGATACCCGCCACGATCGCCGCCAGCGGAACGACGCACGCGCGCCAGGTCGCTCCCGCCGGCCGAATCGTCACCGGGGCCAACTGCATTGGGATGTCGCTGAAACGCGGTGGCGGCACCGTCGAAACCCGGACCAACCCGCGACC